>JBGSTK010000140.1:0-6688 GCA_041736565.1 Phycisphaeraceae bacterium
GGCCGAGCATCAAGCGGCGGTGGTCGTCGAGCTCCACGATGATTTTCCGCGATAGGATCTCCGCGGCGACGACTCTGCCGGGGCCGCGATTGGTCATGACGCGGGAGTTGACCTGCGGCTCACCCGCCACGGAGAGCGCCCAAGGGCCGACCTTGTCGAAGTCGAATCGCAAGGCGGTTTGCAGCACCATTTCGCGCACTTCATCGCGACTGGGATCGCCGCTTTTGCCCAAGGCTTCAAGGGTATGCAGTCCCAGCGGTTCACCCAGTTGCAGCAGGGCCAGGCCCGCGAGGCCCTGGCGAGCTGGGTTTTTATCGGTGGTAGCTTTTTCGAGGAGTTGCCGATCATCCAGCGCCCCCGCGGCGATGAGTCGCACCGCCACCAGCAGCCGCACCGTGGTATCGAGGTCGGGCCAGGTGATGGCTTCTTTGGCCTGCTCGACGGACAGCAGGTCGCTGTCGAGCGCAGCACTGAGCATTTCGGCTTGTAGTCGGGGGTCTTTGACCATCGCCAGCCGCGCCAGATCGAGCCGTCGCTTGGGATCGCTCTCCGCGGCACCGAGGAACCCGTGAATCTGCAGCGACGGGCTGGCCTGATTCATGAGGTTGGTAAAGAGCGGCGCCAGGCTCGGATCGTGGAGTTGTCGCAGAGATCGCAGCAGGATGTTGTGCTGACCATCGCGCTGCGCCTCGACGGCGGTCTGCAGGAGGAACACGGAGGTCTGGGTGGTGGCTGGATCGGGCGTGGGGGTAGCGCGGGCGCGTGCCAAGCCTGTGAAGGGACACAGGCCCGCCAGAACCATCAACAACAGGGCCGCGGACTTTGGCATGTGGATATGCTTTCGCATAGAGCTATAGTGTAATTCCCCGCAGGCTTTCGTGTCCGGAGCACCCTATGGCCAAATTGGACAAACTGATTCAAGACCTCGATGCCTACCGTGTCAAGCCGATGCGTCGGTTCAAACTCGCAGCCATCGATTCGCACGTCGATGGCGGCATGGATAAGGATCAGGCTGTGGCGGGGTTAACGGCATGTCGGGAAAAGCTCGCCAAGCTGCAGGTAAAGCTCTACGCCCAAGGCACCCAGGCGCTGCTGGTGGTCTTCCAGGCGATGGATACCGCGGGCAAGGACAGCACCATCCGCGAGGTTTTTACGGGCATCAACCCTCAGGGCGTGAACGTGCACGGGTTCAAAGGGCCTTCGTCTATCGAACTTTCGCACGACTATCTGTGGCGCATCCACGCCCACACGCCGGAACGCGGCAAGATCGGCGTGTTTAACCGCTCGCATTACGAGGACGTGCTGATCGCCCGCGTCAAAGAGCTGGTCCCGGCGGCCGTCTGGCGACGACGCTACGACCACATCAACGCCTTCGAAGCTCTGTTGCACGATGAGGGCACACGCATCGTGAAGTTCTACCTGCATATTTCCAAGGACTATCAGAAAGAGCGGCTGCAGCGTCGGCTGGACGATCCCGAGAAGCATTGGAAGTTCGACCCCAACGACCTGGTGGAACGCGCCCGCTGGGACAGCTACATGAAAGCCTACGAGGAAGCCATGATGCGCTGCAGCACGGAGGTGGCACCGTGGTACATCGTGCCAGCTGAGACACGGTGGTTCCGCGATTTGCTGGTGGCGCAGGTGTTGGTCAAGATGCTCGAATCGATGAAGCCCGCACCGCCCAAGGCGAAGTTCGATCCTTCGACGATTGTAATTGAGTGATGGCATGCGGTCGCGGATTCGCAGCCGCGTTTAAGTCGCAGCAGTGCTTACGTCGCAGCCGCGACTACACAGTCCGCTCAGCCCTCTTACGCCGGGGCAACGAAATCCACGTCGCCGCAATCGGGGATCAACCCCGCGGCTGTGGCTTCGCCCAGCAACTTCGCGACCGCGGCCTGTCCGCGTGGGCCGTAGTCCAGCGTCCATTTGTTGACGTACATCCCCACGAACTTATCCGCCAGGTTGCGGTCCATGCCTCGGGCGTAACCCAGCGCGTACTTCACCGCCTCGTCGCGGTGGTCCAACGCATAGCGAATGGAGTTGAGCAGGATCGTGCAGATTTCGCCCATGGCCGGTTGACCGAGATCGCGACGAATGGCGTTGCCACCCAGAGGCAGGGGCAGGCCGTGGGTCTGCGTCCACCACTTGCCCAGGTCCACGATCAGTTCCAGTCCCGACTGAGCGTAGGTCAACTGGCCTTCGTGAATGATCAGGCCCGCTTCATATTCCCCAGCGACGACAGCGGGGAGAATCTGGTCGAACGGCACGACGCGATACTTGAAGCCGCCTTTGCCCAGGAGTAACGACAGCGTTAGAAACGCCGTGGTCCGCTCGCCCGGCACCGCCAGGGTGATGCCTCGGAGGTCATCGAGGGTCATGGGTTTGGGTGCCACGACCATCGGGCCGTAGTTGTCACCCATAGAGCTGCCGCAGGTCGTCAGGGCGTATTTGTCCGCGACGTAGGGGTACTGGTGGATGGAGATCGCGGTGATTTCCAGTTCGCCGCGCTGGCTTCGCTCATTGAGCGTCTGGATGTCTTCGAGGACATGCTCGAAGCGGTACTTGCCCGTGTCGATATGAGCTTTGCCATCGGCCTTGGGCGCCAGGGGATACCACATAAACGCATCATCGGGGTCGGGGGAGTGGCCGATGCGAAGGCGGATGGACTGGGGTTGCGAGGGCACGGGCGGGCTCCGGTTGGGCGGGGTCAAAGCGGTATGTTAGGAACGAGGGGTCAAACGCAGCGGCGTTGAGGCAGGTGGTCGCAGCGACTTCTATGGATCTCGGTGACTTCGGGAATCACGGCGAGGGATGGCGAATCACGGCGTCTCAAAGCGACTCACGGCGACTCACGGCGACTCCGGCAGCATCATCGAGCGACGGATGATGTCCGCCAGAATCTGCTGGGACAGATACGGATCGCGTTCCAACGGTTGCCAGTACACCCCTTCAATGCCGCGGCGTTCATATTCGACGGGGTTGGCACTCAGGGCGGTGACGATGCTGCCCGAATCGATCGACCCCGCCAATCGATGCATGGGCTGCTGAGCACGCTCGATGATGACATCGACACGAAGCTCGTAGGCTCCGACCTCAGCCCGTGCACGGCTCGGTGTCGTTGCTGATGCGGTCACGCTAGGCGGCGAATCGGCTGCATCGGGCAACGCTACTGTTGCGTCCGTGGTTTCTTCTTCGGTGGTGGTTGCCGCGATCTCGTCTTCAATAATGGGCATGTCGCTGGCGGCATCGAGCGGCGTCATGCTCACGGTGACGATCCGCCGCTCCTGATTGAGCGTGCTCTCCCATGACTGATAGGCGGTGGTGTTACCGCGATGCCAGACTTCGCCGACGGTGGGCGATCGCAGGGGCAAGGTGGTGATGCGGCCGAAGCGATGATCTTGTCGATCCAGCACGAACCCGCGTTGGCGCAGGGCGAGGCGGGCGGCTTCGTACACGCGGTCGTACTCGCGGGCGTCGATGGCCATGTGGTCCTGTGCCGCGGGCGTGGAACTGCAGCCCGCCAGAGCGACCAGCATCAGCAGCATCGCCAGACCGGTCACCGTCACGGAGTTGTAGAGGCGGGTTGGCATGGCGAAAGTTTAACGCCGCGCGGCGGTGAGAACCAACCCCACGATCCGCGATCCTGCGGATAGGGCGACAGGTGGGGCCAACGACAGGGCTCACCGCGCATCAGCTCGCACAATCCGTGGCGGCTTGGCGAGATCGACGGGCAATACCTGCCCACGCGGCGCACCGGGACGCAGGCACGCCTCGGGCATCGCACGCACCTGCCGCACCAACTCACCCACCTCGCGCTGCAGTCGGGCAAGCTCGATACCCATAAACAGCTCGGGTGCCCCGGCCAGGTGCCGCGTGGATGCGTCAAACACGTTGATCACGCCGCGCGGATTTCCCCGCCTCATGTGCTCCATCGTCACCGCAAGCTGGATGAGGCCCTGAAGCGTCTCGCGATGGCGACCGGTGGCCATGTGCCAGAGGTCTTCCCACGCCTCATGAGCGTCGAACCATTGGCCTGCATTGAACAGCACCACGCCCCGGTCAAACGGGTCGCGATCATCACCGTGCACATCGTCGGAGATCACATCGCTCATCCACGCGGATGGTAGGTCACGCGGCATCGACTGGGGACCCCGTGCATTGCCCTGCCATCGCCACGCACCGCTTCGGCGGCGGGCAAAGTGGGCGAGCTATCATTAATGGGCTCCTTTTAATGGGCTCCGATCCCCTTGTCCCGATCCTATGTCCGCTCATACCAGAGGGCTTCATCATGACGACTTCCGGCTCCCCCGCCGCTGCCACGCCTCCCCTTAAACGCTCACCCTGGCTTCGTCGCATCATCGTCGGCCTGGTGGTGCTGTTGCTGCTGGTCATCGTGCTGGGACTCCTGGCACCCACCCTGCTCTCAACAGGCCCAGGCACACGCTGGGTCGTAAGCATGGCCAACGGAGCGATGCCCGGCAGCATCGAAATCGACGACCTGTCACTTTCGTGGCGCGGCGGGCAACGCATTGATGGCCTGCGCATCCTCGACCCGCAGCAACAACTCGTCGTGGACATCGCCTCGGTCGACCTGCCCGACTACTCGCTGCTGGCGGCAATGAGCCAAAGCGCCAAGCTCGGCAACGTCACCATCGTCCACAACAAAACCAGCATCGTGCAGTACGACGATGGCACCACCAATCTCTCCCGCTCGTTGCCCGCGTCAGATCCCAACGCCCCAGCTGCGACGGCACCCGATGATTTGTCGCTCAAGCTCTCGATGACCGGCGGGAGCGCCACGGTGCAATCGCCGGGACAGGCACCAGTCCAACTCACCGACCTGTCGCTGACGACGGACATTCCCAATCGGAGTCACATTGCAGGCACGCTCAGCGCCAAAGCGGCGCAGGCGGGCAAGCAGGGCTCGGTCGATATGCAGGCTGATGTGCGAGACCTCTTTGACGCTTCCGGCAAGATGCAGATCGAGAAGATGACCCTCGATGCAACGGGCAAGATCGCGGCACTGCCCATGGTGGTCATCGACAGTCTGGCGGGCGGCGGCGGCAAAGTGGTGACGCTGCTGGGGCCCATGCTCGACGCTGATCTCACTGCCAAAGGCACGCTGGCCAACCTCGAGGCGAAGATCGACGCCACCTCGGCGAATATGAAGCTCAACGTCGGCCTCGACGCCAACGATGCGGGCATCACCGCTCGCGATGCTTCGCAGGCCACGCTCGAAACCAGCCCGGCGACATGGGCGGCACTCACCACCACGCCCGGCGAACCCCCGACGGCCACCTTGCGTGAGACTGTGCGAGTGGTGCTCGATATCAGCAAGCTGCACATCCCCAAAGTCAACGGCAAGCTCGATATGGCGACGGCGATGGCGGACCTGAAGCTGGCCATCACTGATGTCGTGCTCGACACGCCCCAGGCTGGGACTGTTGCGCTGCGGCAGACGCAGGGGACGATCAATTTCGCTGACCGCAAGCTCGCAGCCGCGTTCAATGCTGTGGGCGAACAGGACGGGCGCAGCGGCCCCGTGGCGATCAAAGTGGACGCCAGTGATTTCCTCAACGCCCAGGGCGGCTTGGATCGCGACAAAGCCAAAGTGACGGTCAACGGCAAGGTCACGGAATTCCCGCTCGCGGTTCTGGATGAGCTGTTGCAGCTCGACGGTCTGGCGACGACCTTGGCGGGCGACACGCTCACAGCCGACCTCGTGGCTGCCAATCAACCGGGGCAGAGCGATGTGTTGGCGACCTATCGCCTGGCCATCACCGCGGCACGCATCAACGGCAAACTCGAAGGGGCACTGAGTCAGATCCTGACAGCTCGCAGCACCGAACCGCTGCTGGTGACACTCACGCCCGAATCCTGGGAGAAGCTGAAGCTCAAGCTGCCCGTGCTGGCGAACCTACTGGGCCCACGCACCACGCTGAGTGGCAATGCGACGGTGAGGGTGGAGATTGATGAACTCAATTGGCCTTTGGGCCCCGGGGCTGATCCCGCCAACGGCATCGTGGCGCTTCGCGCCATCGTCAACGACTTCGCGCCAGCCGGGGACGCGCGGCTGCTCAACGTGACGATTCCGCAACTGGCGTTGGAGATCCCCCGCGTTCGCCTGTCGGACCCCGTGGCGTTTAACCTCAAGGGTCAGGTGCTCTCGCCGGGCAAGACCGGCACGCTCGAAGGTAAGGGCACGTTGCGAAACGTGATGGCGACAAAAGCTGGCCCGCCCCAGCCGCTGCTTTACGATGTGACGTTGGACGCGACCCACCTTCCCGTCGGTCTTGTCGATGTGATCATCGGTCAGGAGGGCAAGCTCGTGTCGCTGCACGATGGCGTACTGGATACCGCCAAACTCACGGTCGCCAATGACCCCAAGGGCGCGATTGATTTCGCGCTGACGGCGAAGAGTGATCGGCTGGATGCGGACCTCTCAGGTCGGCACGCAGCAGGCGATGGTGTGAGTTTGAAGCAGGGCTCCAAGGTGCTCCTGACGCTCACACCTCCGCAGTTTGCGATGCTGATGCGGAGCTTGTCGGAACAAGATCAGGCTGCAGCGCTGGTGCTCGACAACGCGGCGACATTGACGCTGGTGGTCAACGATGCGTACATCGGTTTGCTGCCTCTGCCGGTCGCGCCCGCTGTCACCGCGCCACCGACCGCAACCGCCGCCGCCAAC
>JBGSTK010000232.1:0-28574 GCA_041736565.1 Phycisphaeraceae bacterium
CCCCCTGTACCCCCCTCAACCCCACCTGTATCCGCACCTACTCGACAGTAATCGAAAAACCCAACCCCTCAAAAACCCCGTGTTTTTGACACTTGTGAAACTTCGTCATTTTTCGCGCGCACACCGATGATGACAGCGCGCCCATGCCAGCCCATCCCGCCACCCGTGACCACGGTTCCCCTCACCCAACCATCAGCACCTGCTCTCAGTGCTGCGAATCGTCGGCTGGCTCGCGATCAGCGCCCTGTAACTTCGTGATGGTATCGAGGAAGATCGGCCAGGCCGGCCGGGCTTCACCGTCGGCAAAGCGGATCAGGCCGGTCGTCATAATCCACTCCGTGAGCTTGTCGCCCGTGGAACCTGCAGCCTCCTCACCCAGCAGGCTCTCGTTGAACCACTTGGCAAGCTCCGGCGACCAATCCACGAGTTGAAAAACGAAAGCTGCACGCAACTTCGGATGCGCCGCAATCGACTCGGCCATGGTCTCAAAGAAACGCTTCTGTTTTTCCAGGCTGGCCCGCATCGTGGAGGGTTTGCCCTCATAGCCAGCGGGACATCCCAGTTCCTGTATCACGACATAGCGATCACCTGCCGCAGCCATCAACTGTTTGATGTGCGCCTTCACCAGCGCCATATCGCCCAGTACATCGAGGGTGTTGTGATTCAATGCATAGTAGTTAAACGTTGCGATGTCCGACTCTGCTACGAGGCGCTTGATCCATCGCTCGTTGTCCAAAACCGCGCCAGCACCAAGCGTGACCGTTATGGCGAGATCAGGATTGAGGCTGTGAGCATGTTGCCGCGCAGAGCGGAGGAATGTTGAAAGACCCTCTATTTCGCCGGGAAACTCCTCAAACATTGTCTCGGGTTCATTAGCAATGGAGATTGCCCACACGTCATACTCTTTGCACAGCGGCACGAGCCAATCGAGCAGCCTGTTGAACCCGGCAGTGATCTCGGGACTCCCCATCGTCATGCCGCCCTTCAGCTTCTCCCCACCATCCTCCATGTAGAAAGGCGGCATCGAATATCCGCCGGTATCCATCGTAGTCAATGAGATGAACGGCTTGAGTCCCTTGCTCTTCTGGTCTTGGAGAGCCCGCTCCAACTCGGCTTTGACATACTTGCCCGCCTCCGGCTCCAGAATGCCCCAGTCCGTTTGCACTCGGCCGATCTTCATGCCTCTGGAGATCGCCTCTCCAATGTAAGCCTCCGCCTTTGCGTCCAACTCCGGTTGCAGCTCCTCGAAACCCTTGATAATGCTCAGATGTTGCCCGGGCGGCAGAAGGGGTAACTGGTGGGGCGCCACCGCTGCCGGTGCCTCGGCCATGTCAAAGGCCAGGTAGAAACCCACCGAGGCAATGGACCACACCACACAGACACCCGCCGACAGCACGCACAGCAGGGCCAACCCCATGAAGGTCAATAGCTTCTTGCGTGGGCTCATCGCACAGTCCTTTCGAACGCTCCCGCCAGCAAGCAGACCAAAGGCCCGCGGGCAAAATCGATGCACCTGATTATGGACGTACGAGTGCAGTTGGGCAAGACATCGTCGCGGGCTCGATCCGGAGGCGAGGATTCCTTGCACGTTGGCCGTCGCGGGTGGGACCTCGGCGCTGCTGTTCTCCATCGTCCGCGCTCGCGCTTCCGAAGCAGTTCAACGGGGTGGGTACCTGCCGGTGCCGTGGGAGGAGGCGCGGAAGCGTGGGGGTCACCCCCAAGTCGACACGTTATTTCGGCTCGACCGTCTCTGAACTCCGGCGTGCCCACTGCCGAAGCAGGCCCGCCAGATCGTGGTGCGATTGCTCTTCGGCGAGTTCAACGGCAGACAAACCATGCGTGCCCTTCTCCATTGGGTCTGCCCCAGCCTCTACCAAGAGGCGAGCCACATCCTTATCTCCGAGTATTGCCGCGAAGTCCAAAGGTCGAACGCCCTTGTCAGCAGCGGCCGCGACATGAGCACCTGCCTCAATGAGTAACGGGACGACAGCGGGCTGGCCTCTCCTGGCTGCGTAATGGAGGGCCGTCACCCTCTCTCTGTCACTCATGTTGACCCGTGCGCCTGCTTTGAGCAATACCTTCACGGAAGCCAAATCGCCCACGCCAGCAGCAAGCATCAGCGGCGTAAGACCTCTACCGGTCGTCTGGTCGGGTGGAACACTGTTCTGTAGTAGTAGCTGCACAACTTCAAAGCGGGCCTTCATCGCGGCGTAATGAATGGCCGCCACATCGCCCAAGCTCGCATGGACACCTGACCTCTGAGTTGCATCTGCACCGGCGTCGATGAGCCCTTGGACGAAAGCGACGTTTCCTTTTTCCGCTGCGACCATCAAAGGTGTCGTGCCTTGTTTTGATATGCGATCGATGGCTTCCTTGGGTAACCTGGCCAATGCGAGTTGGAGTATGTCGGTGTTGCCTCCGTTCGCTGCGAAGTGAAGGATGCTACCTCCGTTGTTCGCGGTCCAATCCAAGGCAGCGCCAGAATCCAAGAGCAGTTTGACCATTTTTGCGTCGCCATTGCCGGCCGCCAAGGCCATCGGCGGCTCGCCATCGACCTGTAAAGGGCCGGGCTTGGCACCGGCTTTCAGGAGCATCTTGGCCGAAGGCAGGCAGCCTGCCTGAGCTGCTGCGTGCAGCGCAGTGTGACCGGACTTGGTCTTCGCGTTGGGATCAGCGCCTGCCTTAAGCATCACCTGCATCACCTCGGGCTCGCTCACCCCGGCGGCGAGAATCAACGGCGTCACACCGTCGGGCGTGGCGTCGTCAATTTTGGGATGCTCGCCTTGGGACAGTAGTAACTCAGCGCATTGTGGGCAGCCTCCTACAGCCGCCCAGTGCAGAACGTTGTAACCCAGTTCATCCCTATGGCTAATCGAAGCTCCGCGAGCCAACAGGTGTTTGAGCATAGGCAAGTCGCCATAGTGGGCGGCCTCGACAACCGGCGGGATACCCGCGAAGTTCCTCTCTTCTATCTTGTCGTCAGCCATGCGTGGCAGGGCCGCTGGAGAAACCCACAGGCGTTTGTGGGGCATGTCAAAGGTCAGGCGGAACTCCCGAAGCAATGTGCCGCCGACGGCACTGAAGCCTGATTCCTCTTGATGCGCCTTTGTTGCATCGTCTGGTGGAACGGGCGTCATCGCGTGAAGGCGTTCTTGCCAACGTCTGCCCAGAACATCCAACTGGGTCACCTCGAACACGTGCATGGTGGGTGCCTGCCTCCCCACCACCGTTGCTTCCCAAGGCGAAGGTGCCGGTCCAGCGACTTTGGCTAGCTGTTTGGATGCATCCGAACGTCCAATGACCACCCCGCGACTCAGGCCTGTGTCCAACAGCATTATCAGCTCATGGCCATTGAGTACACCCGTCACGGCTGGCCTCCCTACAGATTTATCTGAACCGGCCAAACCCGGGCCGCTCTGCACATGAACAATTCTAAGGTCGAATTTCTTTGCCTCGTCAGGGGGTGTGAACCGCGATGGATCATGAAGGATCAGGTGCGCCTCGCGGTAGTCCACTGTAAACGGAATCTTCCCAAGCACATCGGCACCCAGTATGCCGACGACTGGCTTTGAAAATGTCTGAAGTGGAGAAAGGTCCATGATGCCGATGGGATGCTGCGTGATCTTCAAAGGTCCAACAAACAAATCGACTTTCGCGATACCACCTACATCGCGACCTTCGACGATCAGCGATGTCTCGCCCGGCTTAATGCCGAGATCCTTGGCCGCGCCGGGTGTAATGACCGTGACGTTGGCCCCGGTGTCGACCAGAAAGAACCCAACGCTTCGTCCGTCAATCCGTACCGCATCGGTGAACAGAACGCCCCGGCCCATAGCCAGTTCGATCTCTACAGATGCTTCACGGGACGCAAATGTTGTTGCTTGAACATCGACTTGATTGGCTTGGGATGAAGCCGCATCGTTCTTTCGTGGTTCAACGGTCTGCCCGGACGCGTCGCATCCCCCAAAGGCAATCCAGAAAAGAACCACAGACGCTACCAAGTGACACCACGTGCGTTGACGAGTTTTGGATATTCCCCGCATGATCCTGATTTCCTTTTGGTCAGTTGTCTCGATCATACCGTCACGTCCGAAGTAGGGTCTTGCTGCCCCGGCGCAAGCGCGGCGACGGCTTGTTGCAGGTCGGTGGCGATTTTTTCCCAGCCTGCGCGGCGGTTTCGGGCTTCTTTGAAGTTCAACGCCTGGCCGACGGTGATGGTGATTTGGCCGCAGCCGGGTGCGGGGGGCGTCGCCGGCGACCCGTCATCACTAGTGCGCCGAACGCCAGCGGAACTCAAGATGCTGGCTTGCCTGCCGAGGCCATGGCTTTGCGGAGCTTTTCACTCCATCCGACTAGTGGAGCATCCTTGCCTAATATGAATCGAAGCTTTCCTCGTACGCGTTTGCGGCGTACGCGATGCGCTCCAAGCGGTGGGTTGGGGCGATGGGCTGGGGTCGCGTACGTGTGATGGAGGCAGGTGCCCATGGTAATTGGCGTGATACGGTGGGTGGTCGTGAGCGTCTCGTTGCTGCTGGTGGCAATGACGGCTTTGCCCTTCAGTCGCGCCGATGCGTGGTGGGTTCGCATTTTCGATTTCCCGCGCCTGCAACTGGCTGCCTTGTTGCTCGCATCGCTGGTGGCGTGGGCCATCCTGCTGGTGCGGTGGCGGCATCGCCTCGCATATGTGGTCGTGGCGTTGGTGGCGTTGAGTCTGGGGTGGCAGGTCTATGGCATCGTTCCCTACACGCCGCTGGTCTCGCCATCGGTTGAGCAGAGCGAGCGCGGTGGGCAGCACGCCGCGGACCTGCGACTGCTGGTCTTCAACGTGCAGTACGACAACCGGCAGGACCAGGCGTTGCTGGAAGTGGTTCGGCAAAACGACCCCGACATCGTGTTCGCCACGGAGCCAACGGAATGGTGGGCGCAGCAACTCGCGCCCTTGAAGCAGCATTATCCGTATGTGATTGAGCATCCGCGCGAGAATCATTACGGCATGATCCTCTACTCACGGCTGGAGTTGATCGATCCGCAAGTGCGCTTTCTTGTGACTGACGACGTTCCTTCGATACGCACACAGATCAAGCTTGCCGACGGCGCGACGGTGTGGTTTTACGGCCTGCATCCTCCGCCGCCCGGCTTGCGTCTGCCCGCGCAGGACAAGCGGGTGGACAGCACGCAGCGTGACATGGAGTTGGTGTTGGTCGGGCGTGAAGTGGCGGAGCACGAGCGGCCGGTGATCGTGGCTGGAGACTTCAATGACGTCGCATGGTCGCATACGACGGCACTGTTCCAGCGGCTAAGCGGGCTGCTTGATCCGCGTGTAGGCCGGGGTTTGTACGACACGTTTCACGCGGAGCGGCCGCTGCTTCGTTATCCGTTGGATCATGTCTTTGTATCAAATGACTTTCGATTGATTGAACTGCGGCGATTGCCCTACGTGGGCTCGGACCACTTTCCCATCTACGTGGCGTTGAACTACGAACCCGCAGCGGCAAATGAGCAGCCTGAGCCGCAACCGAAGCCGGGCGACCATGAGGAAGCGGACGAGCAGTTGCGCCAAGAGCCGCGCGAAGAATGAAATGACCGATGGCTTATCGCGGCCGGTCGCGACCTTCCGGTGCCTGGCGCTGTCGGGGCTGCCCGGATCATGGCTGGTGTTGGGTTCACCTCGAACGTGCCGAGTGAGTTATTTCGCGGAACTGTTGTGCTTGCTCTGCTGACACGGCACCGATGGGGCCCAGCGTGACTGTGCACAACGTCCGCCCCCGTAAACCGTCAGGCATGTGGACGGCTGGCTGGGTGCTGTTTCGCCTAGCAACAAGCGTGGTGAAGAAGCTCAACACGGATCGCGACGAATCAGCGAAACGTTCGGTATGGGCTTGATGGGTCGGGTCGCTGCGGCCGTCCGCCACGCACCATAACCTGTAACATGCCGTGTCCCTGCCGTGTCATCAGTACCTGCCGTCTACCGAGTGTCAACCCGATGATAAGACTTGCCGCTGTCTTCAGTGATCATGCAGTACTTCAGCGCGATGTTCACATTCCGGTGTGGGGCTGGACGCAGCCCAATGAGCAAGTGAAAGCCAGACTCGGAGCGGTAGTCGCTGAAACGCGCAGTGGCCCGGATGGTCGATTCCTCCTGCGCCTTCCGCCCCTCGCTGCTGGTGGACCTTATGAGTTGGAGGTGAACTGCGGCGGTGATATGTTCACGGCCCGCGACATCCTCATCGGCGAGGTGTGGCTGGCATCGGGCCAGTCCAATATGCAGTGGTCACTCAGCTCATGCGGAGAACAGGGCTTCGAGGCCATTCGCGCCGCTGATCAGAAACCTATCCGGATGCTCAATGTGCCCAATCGGGCAGTGCTGGGAAGGCAGCGCGACATCGAGGCTCAATGGCAAGTCGCGGGTCCCGACACCGCAGGCGTGTTCTCTGCGGTTGGGTTCCATTTCGCCAGCAAGCTTCACGGTGCGCTGCAGGTCCCCATCGGAATCCTCAACTCAAGCTGGGGCGGGACAATGATCGAAACGTGGATGAGCCGCGAGGCTCTGGTCCAGAATCCCGACACCCGCGTCTGGACGCATCGCTATGAATCCACCGTTTTTAACCCGGCCTTCTGGGATGGGGCTGAGCCTGAAGCGGCGCCATATCCCGCTGACCTCGACAATGAGGGAGAGCGCAATGGATGGGCAGGGCCGGATTTCGCTGACGAGATGTGGGAACCCATTGACCTGCCTCGCACTTGGCAGGCTGAAGGTCACCAGTTCAGCGGCGTGTTCTGGTTCCGCCGAACCGTCAACGTGAGCGAGCAATGGGCCGGTCGAGATCTGAGCCTATGTCTTGGTGCGGTGGACAAGCACGATACGACCTATTTCAACGGCGAACGCGTGGGGGCGACCGGCCGAGACTACGAGCAGCAGCACTGGAATCAACTGCGGACTTACACCGTACCTGGAAGGCTCGTCAAGCCTGGCAGGAATGTCATCGCTGTGCGGGCGTATTCGTTCATACACCACGGCGGCATGATCGGCCCCAGCCAGGCCATGACGCTTGGACCTGCTGGCGACCGGCCGACCGCGATCCCGCTTGCCGGTCCTTGGAGATACCGCATCGAGCAGAACTTCGGCCTGATTCAACCCCCCACGCTGCAGATGGGTCCGGGAAATCCCAACAGCCCATACATGCTTTTTGACAACATGATCTACCCCCTGATCCCCTATGCCATCGGCGGGGCCATCTGGTATCAGGGCGAATCGAATGCTGGTGCCGCAAGCCAATATCGCGAGTTGCTTACCTCGTTGATCCGCGACTGGCGAAGGGCCTGGGGTCAGGACGACTTCCCCTTTCTGTTCGTTCAACTGGCGAATTACACTGCGCCCTCTGAGTATCAAGACGGCAGCACCTGGGCCGCACTGCGAGATGCACAGTTCGGCGCATTGTCCGAGCCCAATACGGGCATGGCTGTCGCCATCGACATCGGTGACGCGGTGGACATCCATCCCCAGAACAAGCGCGATGTCGGGCACCGCTTGGCGCAATGGGCGATCACACGCGTGTACGATCAGCCCGGCGTGGCGAGCGGGCCGCTGTACCGCAGCATGTCGATCGAGGGATCGAGCATTCGACTTCGTTTCGACCACATCGGTCGCGGCCTGACCGCCAACGGCAAACTCGACCTGAGCCATTTCGTCATTGCCGGTTCAAACAGGCGGTTTGCTCCCGCCCAGGCGCGGATCGAGGGCAATGCCGTGGTCGTCCACAGTCCTGACGTGGCGGAACCGGTAGCGGTCCGCTACGCATGGGCCGACAACCCCCAAGGCTGCAATCTCCTCAATATCGATGGCTTCCCCGCATCACCGTTCCGCACGGATCGATGGTAGGCCAGCGCCAACAGGCTCAGCGTAGCTGAAGCCCTCGCTGTCGCAATGACGGCTTTCTAACTCAGCCTCCATTGCACGACTCAACGCATCAATCTGCAGAACATGATTCTCGTCACCCATGGCCCATTCACTTCCGTATGGACGCGGTCAACGGATGGGCGGTTGCAGTTACAGATAGTTGACGCTCTGACTGGCGAGCGTGGCGGGACACATCTTTTGGCGAGGCAGCCTGCCATCCTCCGCCAACGGCAGGTCGGCGGCGGACACGGGGCCTCGCTGCATCGTGGTCTTGACCCGTGTAGTTTCGATCAGCCACTCCAGAAGCAGGCGGCGACCTTCTTGCACAACTTCTTGATGCGCAGGATCGCTATAAAGGTTCCGTCGTTCGTGTGGATCGGCTTGCAGGTCGTAGAGCTCGCCGATGTCCTGGCCCTCGAACATTCGGCGCTGATAGTGGACCATTCGCCAACGATCCCAGCGCAGGGTTTTGCTCCAGAGGTTTTCAGTGACCGCAACGTTTCGGATGGGCTCCTGACTTCCCGCCAGCAGCGAACGAATGCTCACGCCATCGGCAGTCTGGATGGGGGGCAGTTCGCAAAGGTCCGACAGTGTCGGTGCCAGATCGACGTTCTCCACGAGCTGATCGCACACGTGACCCTTGGGCGTCAGTCCGGGGACGCACCAGATCATGGGCACACGGCAAACCGCCTCGGAGCAGATGCCTGGCGCCTTCTCCGGCACGCCGTAGGTCCCGCTGTAGGCGCCGTGATCGGAGTGATAGACCACGATGGTGCGGTCGGCGATGCCCAGTTCATCGAGCTTGTTCAGGAGCACGCCCAGAGCATGGTCGCAGTGAGTGATGCTGGCGAGGTAACCGCGCCAGACTCGTCGGGCCCACGCCTGGAAATCGCGAGGCTCGTATTGCCCCAGACCGGCACGATATTGTTCGACCATCGCGCGGAAATGGGGCGGCCGATGCGAGGCATCGTCGAGTAGGCCCGTCGGCAGATCCAGGTCGTCGGGGTATAAATCCCAGAACCGCTGCGCGGGCGTGTAGCACTGGTGCGGACGAAAGAAAGAAACCTGCATGCACCAGGGCTGGTTACCACAGCCGTCCATGAATCGCTGCGCCTCCGCGACGGTGAAACCCTCGACGCTCTGCTCGAAGCTCAACCGGGACGGCCGCGCCTCGTGCTGCTGCACCCCGGCCAGATCGGGGATGCGGCCGAAGTCGATCTCGTCGAAGAACCCGTGTTCGCGTGCCCACTGGTGGTAGGAGTTGAACGGGTGGTGGTGCATGTATTCGCCGTAAAAATCGACGTCGTCATAAATCCAATCCACCGGATCGTTGGGCAAGTGAAGCTTGCCCAACGCCGCGGTGCGGTAACCGTGGCCATGGAAGTGGCTCATGAAACTGGGCAGTTCCCGGGGCGTCGGGCCATCGAGGGCGTAAAACCCGTGGTTGTGGCAGTACTGCCCGGAAAGGATGGAGACGCGACTGGGGGTGCAAATAGGGTTTTGGGTGTAGGCCTGTCGCATCCGCACCCCCGCCGCCGCGAGGCGATCCATGTGAGGCGTGAGTGCTTGGGGATGCCCCTCACAACCCATGCACGCAGCCTGATGCTGATCGCTGATGACGTGGAGGACGTTGAACTGTGGCATTGATGACTCCAGAGGAAAATATACCCGCAAGGCGGGCCAAAATATTCCCTCACCACCTGATTGGGCGAGAACCCCGCTACGCTGGGCGGTGCGGCGACTTGGCGAGGAGGGGCTGATACGCAATGCTGGCACGAGGACACGCGTCATCGTTGGCGCCGCACCGGGATCAACGGCACCTCAATTACTCAAAGGAGCTGTAGTACTGCTGGCCGGTGAGCACTTTCCCGCGGCTGAGCACGGCGCGGACAGGGCACCGGGTTGGAACTATCAAGTCATCTACGGCGCGATTGAAGCGATCCGCGAAAATGGTCGCCACACGCTGAAAATCAATGGCACGGTTCTGACGGATCGTGAGGTTCATGAGTGCAGTGCGTCGGGCGTGGCCGGCGTGGTTGCGCCCCGGTACCGCTCAGTTCGGGAGCGACACGAGGTGATGGTGCGTGAGCTCCGCGCTAAAGACATTCGGTTCGTCGTGGATGCCGATGCCCCCGAGGATCAAAGCTGTTACCGCGTTGTGCCGGATCACGAGGTAGGGGCCTACCAGTTAACTCGCTACCTGCTTGAGCAGGGTCGGCGGCGGATTCTGCATATGGGGCTGGCCCGACAGCAGTGGTGGTTCGAGGCGCGTCTTGAGGGCTATACCCGAGCCATGCGCGACGCAGGCTTGGAGCCGATGCCGCCAGCAGTCGTTGCCCCATCACCCTACAGCCTCGCCGCCGAGGGCACGGCACATCGGTTCGAGGTCGTGGTTCGGCACAACCTGGCGTATCTGGCGGAGCACCTGACCAGCGTAGATAGGCCTGACGCGATCATGTGCCTCTCTGACGAGTCGGTCAGCTTTATCTCAGCCGCATGCCGGTTGTGCCACCTTGAACCGGGGCGAGACATTCTGATTGCCGGCTACGACAATTTCTGGCAGGAATCGTGGGGCAGGCGGTATGAGCCGACCCCGCCCGTGGCGACCATCGATAAGAACAACGGCGAAATCGGCCGTCAGATGGTGCAGATGCTCATCACCCCCGAGCCTGCGGAGAAGTGCATCCGCGTGGCCCCGACCTTGATTACAACTGACGTGCCCGACGTCACATCGCGTTGATGTGACGTTAAATGGCAGAGGGATCGCCCCCAACGGGCGATCTGAGGAAATAGTGGTACTGATCTGGTTGGCTGAAGCGGCGTAGCTTGAGCACAACCTTCAGCCTAATCTCGTGGAAATAAGGAGCAGGATATGTCACGTATCAAGAATCGATGGTCGATGGTTTGCGGCGTCGCCGCGGCAGTGATGGCGTTTTCATGTGTCAGCGCAGAGGCGGCATTTGTGTCCGAAAGCTTCGATACTGGCAGCAGCGTTGACAGCAATGTGGACTTCTACGGATCACTCGACACGACTGTAACCAGCAGCACATCCAGCGATGGCATCTTCTCCGTGAATCGCACCAGCAACAACAATTGGATCTACGCCAGCACCGGCGGGGTCAACAGTACGGGGCGACTTCAAGCTCCTAATGGGCAGGCCGCTGCGGGTGCAGTACATAACACCGGGATTGCCGGCTTCGCCACCCACCCCACCATCAGCTATCAAATGGATGTCCGAATCCTATCTACAGGTTCGGTCGCTTTCGGCGGAATGAACTTTGACGCATACCTGCGCACGGAGACGACCCCGGGCACCACGACGTCCGCCCTAACCTCTCTGGGGTTTCGGCTGCTCTTCCAGCGAAGCGGCGCCGATCCTAGTTTTGTGAATGAATACGTCATCAACAGCATCAACGGCAATGCGTTTGCCGAGATCGGGCGGTTCGCGACCAGCGACCTGACGCACCTCAACTGGTACCGATGGGACTCGACATTCACGCTTGAAGCGGACGACACGTTGACGATGACACTGAGCTTGTATGACCTTGGCACCAGTGGCACCTCGACGCCCGTCCTGTACGATTCGTGGATGGCGTCGGACCTGAGCAACAACGCTTTCGCCGACGCTGCGACGCTCTACGCTGGTTTCAACGGTCGCGCCCGCGACAACTTACTGATCGATCGAATCGACAACTTCACCGTCATCCCCGAGCCAGCCTCGCTGGCACTGCTCGTTTTGGGCGGACTGCTGATGGCTTCACGACGGCGCGGATAATTCGACTTTTTTCTCCCCCGGAGTCGTTAACGCGGCTCGGGGGCTTTCCCAGTCCCTCACTCTCGTGCCGGTTGTACTGCACACGAGGATCGCCATGAAACGTCGCGCGTTTACGCTTATAGAGCTGCTGGTGGTCATCAGCATCATCGCGTTGCTGATGGCCGTTCTCCTGCCGGCGCTGCAAGGTGCCCGGGCGGCGGCGCGGGCAGCATCGTGCGCGAGCAACGAGCGACAGATCGCGATTGCCCACCATAACTACGGCGCTGAGAGCCGCGACCACATCAGCTATGCGAGTTGGCGGGCGGGTGCCCAAGGTACCCCCGAGTACGGCTACGACGACCTCCTGGCAACCTACCTCGGCACAATCCTTTCCCAAGAGCAAATGGCGTGGGGTCAGAATCAGGCGCCGGCGATCTATGCCGTGTGGGGCACAGCTGCAACAGTTTTCGCGTGCCCGTCCGACACAGTGCCGGTAGTCTGGCAACGCTTCACCTACGCCATGCCGTCTCACAGCAACAGCTTCCCCAGTGCGACGAACAGTGGGATCCACCATTCTGAGGGGGGCATTGGCACCATGTCCGAGACCGCCATGGCGCCAGCACAGTGGCGCTTCGACCAAGTGCTGCAGCCCAGCAAGACGCTCCTGCTAGCAGAGAAGGCGGCTAACGGGACCAGCGTGGGCAGGCATCGCGTCAAGTTCATCCGCCGCGCTCGAGACCAAGTGGGCGACGATGTCAGTGGCCTGACCATTCAACTACACGGCGGCACACTCAACTACACCAAGGTTGACGCCAGCGTCGCCCGACTCGCCCCCGAAGAGACCGTCGCGGGACAGGAAACTACACAGCTCTACATAGGCCAGTCGCTGGGCATGTGGACCGTCAACCCCAACGATTAGCCCCACCACTCCCGTTCATGACAGGGCACCTGATGAACCGACGCCTAGCGATCGCGGCGCTACTACTCCCCTGCCTTCTTGCTCTATTGGCCATCGCCGAGGTGGACGACCTGCGGCGTGACGTCCCCACGCCTGATGTGCTGATCGACATGGAGCAGAAGCCGCGCCTGCGCGTGAATAAAGACAAGGTAAACAGGCACCACGGGCGCTGCGTGCAGGATGCGGGCAAAAGCGTTCACGAATTCACCTGGCAGGAAGGCAGCACCGAGTCGTTCATGGAAGTCGTAGTGATACCAGGGCCGAAGCTCCATGGCTTCGATGGCGGCGTGGTGCTCTCGGTGCCGGTGAACGCTGACAATTTCCCGGGCTATCGCTCAATCGGCGCTCGAGTGAAGGATGCCAACGGCGAGATCTTCCGATGGAGCTCCGATCTTGATCCGCAAAAGTCCGGCTGGCAGGAGTTCCGCATCACGCTGGACCCCGCTCACCATCGCGGCAACTGGGCCGGCAGCGAAATCGGCCGGGGGAAGATCGACCCGCCCGTCGAGCTCGTAGCGCTGACGTTCACCGCACCCAAAGACTTCAAATCGCCGGCGTCCATCCGCGTCGGCACCGTGCATCGCAACGCAGTCCGACCCGAGCACGTTTCGCCTTCGGAGCGCATGAACGGTGTCAGCGTCACTCTGGCGGGTCCGCGCCGGGCTGCGGTGATCGCCCGGGGCGAGGAGTCGGCGTTGCAGTTTGCGCTCGAGAACACCGGTACGTTCGAAAGCACGTTTGGCCTCGGGGGAACCCTACGCTCCTACGACGGCACGGAGGTCGCATGGAAGCACGAGACGCCAGTGACGATTGGGCCAGGCGCTAAGGCGACGGTGCCGTTTGACCCGCAATTCAAGCGGATGGGCTGGTGGTCTTTCGACCTAACGATGACCAGCACCGATGGCGCAGCAACGATCACCCCGCTAAACGGCTGGTTCGCGTACATCGATCCCGTCGGCCAACGGCCACGCACGCCTGACGACTTTCAGTTCGGTATCGGCGGCATGGGAACGTCCGATGACACCGCGGCAGCGGCGATACTCATTGGCAGCGACTGGACGCGCGGCGGGCTCAACTGGAACGAAGCCGAAAAGGAGCCCGGCACGTTCGACTGGCGCAAACTCGACGAACAGGTCGCCCGCGCCGAGAAGTTTGGTTACGCCTACCAGCACCTGTTGAGTTATGGCAACGCCTGGGCCGCCAAGCCGGGCTATCTCGAGAAATACAAGCCCAAGGAGGGCTGGTGGGCCAACACGTTGGCGCCGCAGGCCGAGCCGTGGCGCAACTTCGTACGCACCGCTGCCGAGCGGTACAAAGGCCGCGTCGCCTTTTGGGAGATATGGAACGAGCCGGACCTGTCCGCCTTCTTCAAAGGGACCACGGATGATTACCTTGAGTTGCTCAGAATCGCCTACACCGAAATCAAGTCAGCCGATCCGAGCTACGAGGTATGGACCGCAGGATTCGCGACCGTCAACGAACACGGCGGGCATGCGCTGAATCCAGACATGCAACTGCGTACTGTTGCCGAGGGCCATGAGTTCTTTGATGTGCTGGCGCATCACGAGCACGGCACGTTCGCGGGATTCCAACGGGCCATCGATGGGCCACTTGCAGCGATGATGCAATCGCTCCCCACGCCCAAGCCCCTGGGCTTCAACGAGACCGCCATCGATGCGAAGCGCGGGCTCGAATTTCAGGCCCGGACGCTCGTCAAGAAGGTCGCCTACGCTAAGGCCCGCGGTGGGAAGTACTACTCGTGGTTTCACATCCACCGCTCCAGCGACCCCGAGGGTTTCGGGATGCTCAACAGCGTGTTTCACCCACGGCCGACTTACCCCGCGTTCAACGAGATCGTGCGACAGCTCCGCAACAAGCCATTTATCGCGGATGTCGATCTGGGCGCGGGTCGGCAGGCGCACCTTTTCGGCGACGGCCGCGATCAAGTGCTCGTGGCGTGGTGTGAGGCGACCGACGCTTCCGATGCGATGGCCTATCTGCACGTACCCGACGGCGGAACGGTGGAGCGTATCGACATCATGGGAAATCGCGAGTCGGTACAACCGATCTCTGGCATCGCCACATTCGTGGTGCGGGAGGAACCGGCCTACATCGCCATCCGTGGCGCTGGTAGACAGCCGACGAAAGTGGGAGTTCTCGCATCACCTGTCGCCGAGGTGCCCGACGATCGGCCAAACATCGTGCGCGTAACGGCGGGTGCTACTGATCGTGCTGGTCATGCCGGTTTGCCCGCGGTCGTTATTCAGGTCGGTGACACCATCGACCACCAGGGCGCAGGGATCGAATTGCCCCACCCGCAACAGGACGGTCACGCCGCGTCGTCGATCATCGCCATTGTTCGCGTCGACGACGTCCAGCATGTATTGCGCGTCCCGATCCGCCGCACGATCGACATTCCCGGCACGCCCATCGACGCCAGAGAGCGTCCAGACTTCACGCTTGACCGCGACGAGAACATCGTCAGCTTCTTTGGGAACGACCCAGGCAATGCACACCGAGACTGGAAAGGCCCGGAAGATCTTTCGGCCCGTGTTTGGCTAAGCGTCGAGGGCGATCTACTGAAGGTCCGCGTAGTCGTGACCGATGACAAGCTGCACCAGCCCCATACCGGCAACGACATCTGGAAGGCTGACAGCCTGCAGATCGGGATCCAGCCACCCAACGAACACGGGTTTGTCGAGATCGGCATGTCGCCGAACATGACACAACCCGGCGAAGCCCAACTATCGCTGCTGGGTCGTGCTGGCGGCGGCGAGCCGCTTCGCCACGCCATCGCTCGCGCGGCGGTGAGCGACCAAGGCGTGACCTACGACCTGTCAATTCCATGGAAGGACTTGGGACTGACGGACGCAACATTGCGATCCGGCTTCCGCTTCAACCTGATCGTCAACGACAGCGATGGCCACGGCAGCCGCGACGCGTTCGCGCAGATTGCACCGGGCATTGGACTGTTCAAGGACGCCGAGAAGTTCCCGTGGGTCCGCATCATGTCGCAACAGAAAGAGCGCCGCTGAGCAGTCTCGTGCAGAATCGTTTACAGACCGGCGGTTGACCGACTCCCCCGCCCCATCATTGGACAGCGTCCCAATGGATCAGGTCGGCCGACCGCCGCCGCAGCCCGATGTTGATGACCCGTTTGGGGACAGCGAAAGGAATGGTTGGGAGGACTATTGAGTCACTACGAGAGAACAATTGCATGAAACACGGGAACAACGGGCAGTGCCCGACAATTTGAACCAGTCCCGGTTAGCAGGCGAACTCCTTTGCCCCGCGTGGACCAAGTCACCCGAGAGCCATATACTCGACGGAACACGTTGGACTTTCCCGCACCGTTCTCGCGCACCACGAGTTCGACGTTAAACACAATGCTGACAGCACGCGGTCATCTTATTGGTGACCGCCACCTTCTCTTTCGACGTTGGTTGTATAGCTTGCTACTCCGCCTCGATTGAGCCTCGACCCGCAACTCGTCTGGCGGGTGGTCAGTAGTTTCGCGGGCGTTGGGTCATTCTCCAACCTGGCCGATGGACACGCCACGGTTCGGGCAAACTTCGGATGGCCTCTTCGAGTTCCGACTGTACGGAGGCATAGTTTGGCGAGCCGCTCAGGTTATGGGATTCCGCAGCATCGTTTGAGAGATCGAATAGTTCGGAGTCTCCATCACAGTAGTCGATCCATTTCAATTGGCCCTTTTTGGCCATAACTCCATTGACCTGCGTACCTATTGGGTCGTTCTTCTGACCGCCCTCAAAGTACTCGCTGAAAATGATACGATTCTGGTCGAGCGCGGACCTACCCCGAAGCACCGGGCTCAGGTCCACCCCATAGGCGCTTTCAGGTACGGGCAATCCAGCCAGTCCGGCCATGGTGGGAAGAATGTCCAGATGCGAAGTATTGGCGTTGATGGATCTACCGGCTTCGATTCCAGCACCTGCAACGATTGTGGGCACGCGCACGCTTTCCTCGTAGAAACAGGTTTTCTGCCAAAGGCCGCGTTCCCCTGCCATCTCTCCATGGTCGCTGGTATAGAGAATGAGGAACTCGTCGGCGTGTCCCGTTTGCTCAAGTGCGTTGAGCACCAGGCCGATCTGCTCATCGACCCACTGGACGAGTCCCCAATATCCGGCCCGGGCTCGTCTGATATGGTCCTCGGTGATATCACGGGGTTGGTCGCTCTGCTGGCGATTGAGTATCTGCTGCGGCACATTCCCAGCAGCGATCTTGGCAGGAAGTGGCAGCACGTCCATATAATATTCGAACAGATCCGGCGGACATATAAATGGACAATGGGGGGTCTTGAAGGAAGCCTCGAAAAGAAGCGGGCGTTCTCCCTGGTAGGGTTCTGCAATCAGTGTGCTGAAGTAATCTCGCAGATGCAGGCAAGCTTCTCGGGTGACTGATTGATCAAAGAGTATGTATTTATCCGTGCCGGGCCGCGCTGTTTTGAGCATAAACGGAGTGTACCCACCGAAGTCTTCATACTTGACTTTCCATTGCGCATCCTTGTACAAATCGGCAGTCGCATCATAGTCTTGCATGTGGGAGCGTCCCAGGATCTCCATGTCGCCGTAAGGCCGGAAGAGCCAGCCATGCATCTGGTCTTTCCCGTGAAAATGCATTTTGCCGACGCAGGTAGTCTGGTAGCCATAGCGCGCCAAGTGTTCCGGGTAGGTCAGGGACTTGGAGGGCAATTCGTCCATAAAGCAGGGTGTGCCTAATTCTCGCGGCAAGCGCCCCGTCATGATCGAATTGCGCCCCGGGCAGCAGACCGGATTGGCGCCGTAGTGATTGGCCAAGACGGTGCCTCTGGCTGCAAGGCGGTCGAGATTGGGCGTGCGGACGTAGGGATCTCCTGCAAAACCTGCCACCTTGGGGGAATGTTGATCAGTCGTTATGCGCAGGATATGGGGGTGATTGAGCGTCATATACTGTCCCGCGATGCAAGCCGGCAGGGCCTTAAGCTTGAGCTGTAACGGACATGGCAGTTTCCTGAGGCGGGCGCCGGGCATCCCGAACCCATCGAGCGGCACCACCATGCGCTTGGCGAGATCATATTTGAAATATTTCTTACCTGTTGGGCGCTGGCCGGGTACATTGGGAAGGCAGGTGCTTCGCGAGGCTGCCCTGCATGGCCCCGGTCATCGCCGTCCTTGTCACGCTGGGGCCGGGCCATCACGCCGTGGTTGACGCACGCTGGCGCTACATCCGCTACCCGAAGGCTCTGCCCAATCGTGAACAACCGCAGCAGTCGCTGAGCGCGGCGTTAGGTGTCGACCGTGCTGACGGGGGCATCGTGAACCTTACCGCGGGGAGGAGTCCAAGGGCCGCCACGTTGTAATGCACCCCCGGTGCCGGGCTGCCACAGGGGCACTTTGCTGGTGAATCCTCGCGGCATAAAAAAATATTTTTAACAGTGAAATTTCCCTTGACAATCCCGCCCCAGCAGGTAAACTGCAATAGTTCCCACACCGGGGTAGTCTTCGAGGTTCAACGTGACGCTTCCCTTACCGCCAGCCACATCTCGACGTACCCTCGATGAGATCGCACGACGCGCCCATGTGTCTACCAGCACGGTCTCGCGCGTCCTCAATGGCGAAACCAAAGGCGCCTACCCCAAAGTCGCCAGCCGCAACGATCGCATCCTCGCCATCGCCAATCAACTCAATTACCGACCGTCCTTCCGTGGCCGCATCTTCCAGGGGGGTAAAACCCTCCAGGTCGCCTTGCTGTACAGCCATCACCACCCCATGATCGACGGGGTTTACGGCGACATGATCGCCTCGGCGGTCGAGACGCTCCGCAGCCACGACTACCACCTCACCCTCTGGGGACTCGCGGGCAACGAGGAAACGGACATGTTCCTCGATCGGCGATTCGACGGGTTCATGGTCCATCACGCCTTGGCCGACGATGTCCGCACCGCCATCCAACGGGCGGATCGCCCCATTGGGCTGATCAACGCTGAAGCCCCGGGGTATGACCATGTTCGACCCGATGATGAGGCCGGTGCCCGAACGCTCACCCAGCACCTGCTCGAACTGGGCCATCGGCGCATCCTCTATGTTCATTTGCCGATCGATCACCCCAGTGCCGAGCGTCGTCAAGCTGGCTTCCGCGCGATCATGCGCGAGGTGGGGTTGGAAGCACACGAGTTGGCAATTGATTATTACGACCCCGGCCTGACGTGGGACCGCGTCATTGAAGCAACAGGTCTCGAAGCGCCGACCGCGGTACTTTTTTACACCGATGTGCTCGCCGCAGACTCTTTGGCGTTGTGGCGCCAGGCAGGCATCGATGTGCCGCGGCAGGTCAGCATCGCGGCGTTCAACAACAGCCCAGCCTCGCAGTATGCCTATCCCGCCATCACCGTGATGGACATCCCCTTCCGCGAAATGGGCCGCGTCGCTGCGGAGCGACTCTTCGAACGCATCACCGCTGGCGGCGTTGATGCCGACACCATAGAGCCGCACGTCACCATCCTGCCCGAGACTCTGATCATCCGTTCATCTACCGCCCGGCCGACGTTCGGTCGGGGGAACGTGTCTGTCTGACCCATGTTACGAGTGTCTACTTTTACTGGAGGTTTCACCATGACTCGATTGAATCAAGTGTTCACACTGACGATCGCCACCACAACCCTCTGCATGTCGCTGGCAAGCGTTGCGAGTGCGGACATCATTTACAGCAATACCGCGGATGGCGAGATCCTGCGAGATATGACTGCGCTCACCACGACCTTCAACCAAACCAACCTCACGGCCCGTGCGGGAAAACCGACAGGGTCGACATCGGCGGTACGGACCAACGCCGTGTTCGTCTTTGACCTTACGGGTGTTGCGACCATCACGAGCGCGGAGTTCGGAGCGTACCTTATCGCAAATTCCGTAGATGTTTCCCTGAGCGCGAGTTTGATGGGTGTCGGCTACGGCAGCACTGCCCCAGGCTGGACCTCGACGGTGGGTTACCATCAATCCGGCACGCCAGAAACCGGCATTCCGCTCATTATGAGCGGCTTTGTAACACGCACCAGCGGCTCGCGAGCTACCACTGGTCAGTATTGGACAACGACTACAGGTACGGTTGAAACCAACTTGGTTACCTTCCTCAATGCCCGACCGGTTGGCGAGGATTTCGTGTACCTACGGGTCAACGATCACGGATCGGCCACTAACAACGCCAAATCCTGGACCTTCGCCACTGCCGAAGCCATCGGTACGAGCACTGACCCTTACCTGAATCTGACCCTCATCCCCGAGCCCGCGTCGATGGCGCTGCTGGGGCTGGGCGGGCTGCTAATGCTGGGCCGATCGCGGTCAAGCCGCCGATGCTCGTCACGTAACGTGTGTCGAACCGTGGTTGGGGAGTGCGAGTGCACGTTTCTGGAATGACGCGCCTCAGAACAGGAGCATCCTCGGTGGCTCACCCCAAGCAACTCCAATCTCAACCCCGTTGCGGCCGCGCGTTTACGCTCATCGAACTCCTGGTGGTGATCAGCATCATCGCGTTGCTTATTGCGCTGCTACTGCCCGCGCTGGGGTCAGCCAGGGCGGTGGCACGGCATGTGACCTGCCTGAGTAATCTCAAGCAGATCGCTCTGTGGGGCACGATGTACGCCACGGACAACCGGGGCATCTTGCCGGTCAACGGGTCCAGCAGTCTTGGAGGGCTGCACCGTTATTACGACAGCAGCAGCCCCTTCGACATAGGCGGCGGGCATTGGTATGAGAAGTACCAAAAAGACGTCCCCTCGACCGGCAACAATTGGAAATTTCTGCGGTGCCCACAGGTACAGCATGCCAACGTCACCCGGGTGGGCAGCGGATTTCACAGCAGTCTCGGTTACGGTCTTGCTGAGCGAATGGGGGGACTCGAACGCGTATCCAACGCTAGTTCCAGCATCCCCGTTCCCACGATGGAAAGGGTTCGGCTCGGCGCGGTATGGTTCGGAGACTACGGCACCAGCGGTGACTTCCTGCCCAGCGCACGCGCCTGGCCTGAGTTCCGCTTCGGCAACTCCACCACCGGCCCCAGTGCCCAGCCGTGGAACTGGGTCTTCGGCCCCGGCGGCAGCGGCGAGGGGTTGGCCGATACTCACGCCAACAGCATCAATAACTTCGCCTACATCGATGGCAGTGCGGCGGGAATGACCTACGCGCAATGGGCCGCCCTGCCCGCGTCGGAGCAAGATCGTCTGCGGAATACGCCGTGAGTGCCGGAGCGGAGCCCGACGAGCATCTGATCTGATCTACCGTGAGGGACCAGACGAGATCGAACGGATGGCAGCCGTTTTGACACTTTGGAACACCGCGCGGCCCTCGGCGAGGAGTAGACCCAAGCCACCGAAGCTAAGGGTGGTGTCTTGAGCGACAAGGGTGGGACCGCCGATGACCTTACCGCGGATCTGGTCGTCGTGACACTCCAACTCAAGCTGGTAGGTCTGTCCGCGTTGCCACGACCACGCGGCTTTGGCCAACGTGGTCTCCTCATGATTCATGCAGATCAAGGCCAGTTCATCTTTTCGCATGATGACGCCGTAATAGCGTGTCAAGCCGCGGACACGGATGGCCACGCCACACTCGTCGGCTAACCAGGGCGTCACCTCGGCGTGGACGGCGTAGTTGCGCCAGTCAGCGGAGCCGGTGTGCAGGATGCCGCGGCCTTGGTTGTGGGTCAGATCGAACGGGCCCGTGGCCTGAAATGCGCCGCGATGGTGGAACTGGTGCATCGACCCGACCCACGCACGCTCCCACGCGGTTGCCCAAGTGCCGGTTCTGTTGGCAGGCGGCGCGAAATCCAACGCGGGCTCACCCGACCAGTGCATGCGATCCAGCACGCAGTGATCATTCGCTCGACCTCGCACGGTCAATCCCGCCGCATGGATGGGCCAGTTACCCATCGCTGGGACATTCCACTGCAACGACCGTTCCTCGCCTGGCTTCAGTTGTACGGCGGGTGATGCGGCTTGCTGCATCTGCCCTCCGGGGCCATAGGCACGCACACGCAAGGCAACTTCGATCGGCTCAATGTTCACCGCAGCAGCACGCAGCGTTGCAACGAGCGATTGGCCCGCGTAGAGGCGTGGCGTGGCGGCGTGAGCGTAGGAAGATTCACCAATCGATTCGGGCGGTAGAAAGACTGCCGTCTCAATGGCACCACCCGCATTTTGGAGCAGTTGGATGTGCAGTCCCCCGCAATCATCGTCGACTGCGTGAGCAAGCACGGTTACTTGGGAATCCGAGTCAGGTGCAAAGCCCTGGGTGCTGCCGGGCAACGAGAAGTGAAACACCGCCTCGCCTTTGGGTGCCAGCGGTTCATGGCCGGCCATGGCGAGGCCCATGTTCACCAGTTCCAATGTGATCGCGGCCGCATCCGTCACACCGCGATGCCCATCAGCAGCGGCGATGAAGGCGCGGTCATTGACCGGTGTTCGCCAGTCATACGCTTGTTGGAAGCAGCCCAGGCCATTTCGAATTCCCAGGAGACAGCCGACGTTGCCGGAGTTGCAATCGGTGTCCCATCCGCTGGTGTTGACGATCATCATGGAGCGGTCGAAGTCTCCGCGGCCGTGGAGCAGAGCCAGGATGATCAGGGCATGATTGGACATCACGGGGCAGTTGGTGGCGTAGCGCTCGTAGCCGAAGTTTTCCTGGACGCGCTTCAGCGTCGTCTGCCAGTCGGCGTCCTGGCGGCACCAAGTACGGATTTGCGTGACCATACTGGCTAACTCGCTGTCGGCGGGGATATATCGCAGACCGGCGTCGAGCAGGTGATCGATATCCGACTCGATGAACGCCAACGACTCCATCACCGCCAGAAGCACAGCGGCATGAACGGCGACACCATCGTGGCTGACACGCGCGGCTTGATCGGCCAGATAAGCTGCTCGGTCGGGTTGACCCGGAGCGATCATCGCCCAACTGTCTATAAAAATCTGCGCACCGATCTCCTGGGCCACGGCGGCACCGTTGAGTTCAATCGACCCGCTGCGTGGCGCATCGATGCCGCGTTTGAGTCTCAGGTAAGCGGTGTGTTCGGTGGAAAGGCCCATGCCGCCCCACCACAGGATATGACGGCCCTCGGCGATGTAGTTGAGCCAGGTCTGGCCGATTTGTTTTGCGGTTACATCGCAACCGGCGTGATGATCGGCCATGGCACGAACGAAGGTGAATGTGCCCGAGATATCGTCATCGGTGACGATCAGCCGCTTGCCAAGCTTCTCGTGCTGGTAGCTAGTGATCGGGCCCAGCTCGCGCATGATGTGCTCGTGGCTCCATTGTTCGAATGGGCGTCCCAGATATACGCCGATCAACTTGCCGAGCACTCCGGCGTAGACGCGGTCACGATAATCCGCAGGCAGATCGATCATCGAGTCATGGGGCAAAGCAGTCATCGAAGCCTCCGTGCGGGTGCGGCAGCGTTAGGCGCGGGGTTGGTGGAGTGTAAAGGCGATCGGCTTTCGCCCACGATAGAGACGCAGGTTCTGGCACGCATGGTCGGCCTCGATGGCGGCGGCTTCATAACCTTGCCCAACCCGAGCCGCGGCATGGGCGTCCGACCCAAGTGTGTAAGTCAACGGGTAATCGCGTGCCCATTGCAGGATAAGCGGATCGGGGTGGAGCAACTTCACGCCGGATTTGAACAACCCGCTAGTGTTGATCTCCAGCGAAAGATCCATGCGGGCCATCGTTTGCAGCAGGTCACGGACCGCTACTTCATGAGGCGCGGGATCGAAGTGTTCCACAGTCCCGTAGCAGCGGACAACGTCTAGGTGAGCCATGGTGTCGAACCGGCGGCTCTCTGCGGCGGCGCGGACATGCTCGAAGTAAACACGAGCCTTGTCGTGATCGGTGACGATGCCGTGCCGGGCAAACCACGCCTTATAGAGGGGCAAGTGTGGGTGAACAGACCCGATGACAAAATCAAAAGGCCACGCGGCGAGCAGTCCGTCCATCGGGGCGAGCATGGCTTCATCCGGAAACCATTCCGCTTCGATACCGAAGAGCACTTCGACGTCGAGTGTGTGACCGAGTTGGGCTGCCTCCTGCACGAGGTTCTGGTACTCGGGCATCTGCGATGAATCCATGCGGATCCGTGGTCCGCCGAATCCGTCATCGGGCATGGGGATGTGACAGGTGAACGTCAGATGTCGGATACCGCGCTCGGCTGCGGCGCGGACGTACTCGCATGGTGTGCCCGTGGCGTGCCCGCACAGGTGCGTGTGCACATGGCTGTCGATGGCAAGTCCGGTGATGTTGGTTGCTTCTCCTGCTTTGTCCATGGAAAAATTGTCACTCACTCAGCTCACTCACTGGAGGCGGAAAGCCCGCCTGACGATGGGGATTAACGCGATCACGATGATCAGGTAGCCAACGAGCCAGGCGGGTAGCGCGACCGAGGCGATGCCCGGCACCACGCCCAGCAGACGACGCTCTGGGAGGATCAGGCGGGTGATGATGGTACCCGCATCATCGTGATTGCGTGCGATGAGCGGCAGGCGCATCGGACTGGCTTCAAAAGGGTGGTCGAATCGGCCCATCGGTGACACGCATTGGATGATGGGCACGTGGTCGCTGTGCGCGGTTGGCAACTGCCGCGTTAGCTGCCACGTCGCGATGGCGTAACGCGGCGTCGGTACTTCCTCGGCCAGGATCGGCTGCAACGAGCGATCCGCTACCAGCAGGTCGTTAGGAAGCACCACGTGGGCCAGATCGCCGTGGGCGGACACGGGATGTGTGAGTTGGAGCGTGAACGTCGATCCCGGCTGGGGCGGCAGGTAGGGCAGACGCTCATAGCACCAGATGGCAAGCAAGGCGATGGGCACGATGGCCCACAGCAGCGGCTTGACCTCGGCTCTGAGTCGCAGCAGGCCGATGCGCCCCTGCAACGCTTTGATGCGGGCCAGTGCATCGCGATCGCCGCGAGCCTTGGCAGCTCGTCGCAACTGTTTGAGCGTGCGTCGGTCTGATTTGGCTCGCCGCAGTTGATCCTGATTAGTCGCCCATCGCCGCACGATCACCAGGATGACAGCGGTGAGTACCGCCAGCACGAACAGCGGAATATCGCGTGGCAACAGCAACAACCATCCCAGCAGGAAGTCGCCGATGTGCAGGATCAGCAGTGAGACGGGATCATTCATGGCGCGGCTGCCTCCCGCAGCGTGATGCGGCCGTTGGTGCCATCGATCTGCAACGCTCGGCCATCGGCGATCAGGCGTGTGGCATCAGGGCAGACGACGGCGGGAAGACCGAAATCGCGAGCGACGATTGCGCCATGCGACAGCACACCACCCCGCTCCATCACGAGGCCGCGTGCAATGGCGAAGAGTGGCGTCCAGGCCGGGTCGGTTGAAGGACAGACAAGAATGGGCGCATCGCCGAGTTCACCGACCTCGGCTGGATTCAAGACGGTACGGGCCACACCCTCGGCAACGCCCGGCGAGATTGCTTCGCCTTGCAGGGTGTCGCAGGCGGTGAGGACACCCGCCTGGCCTAAGTTGGCAAGATCATCGCTGTCGATCACGGTGGGCATTGCCAAGCGCCGCTGAGCTTCGCGACGTATGCGGCGGGCGGCGATCATTGCACGCAGTGCATCGGTTTGCGCAGAGAACCGGGGGAGTTCGTTGTACTGCAGGGAAAAGACATCGGCACCGATGTCCCAACGTCGGCCCAGCTCCACCAGTACCTGGCGGATCAGAGCGTAGCCCTGCATGAGATAGAACTTGGCGTTCTCGCGCCAGGGCAGCAGGGCCTGAGCCTCGTGCATGAGGGCTTGCAGATGTTCCCACTGCGAGGAGGCCCCTTGTGTGGCGAGCATGTCGGGCAGCCTGGCCTGCAACTGCGCGCGGCGGTCGGCGTTGAGTTGGTGATGCGAGCGCGGATCGATGCATGCACGCGATTGCCGCTGGGTGATGAGCCTCTCGATGTAACTGGCGTCCTCACTCCATCGTTGCTCAGCCAGTTCCATCTCGTTGAGGCATCGGTGCCCAAATCGATCAAGGAACGCAGCGAAAGTGATCTTGCCTGCCGCGACGTCGGCCAGGGCGACGCTTTGTTGCAGGGTGATGTCGTCGTCCAGACCGGTGATCAGTTCAAGGGCTAATTCGCGGCCCTGTTGCGGGCCAAAGATCAGTTCCAGTTCCGCGGTGAGTCGGGCGTGCGCCAGTCCGCCGAAGAAGCCCGGCATCAACGACTCGGCACCGAATACATCGAGTGTCCTATGGCGGCGCTGCTCCAGCAACGCGATCAGCTCCGACTCGTCGATCGTCGCCAGATCACGAGCCCGCTCGGCCTTGACCCACTCCAGCCACGATGGGAGCAGTCGGTCACGAAAGCGTGCCAGGGCCGTGCGCCGCAGTCGGCGAGTCCGCCGGGCGGCACGTGCCATCGCCCACAGGTTGGCCGGTAGTTTCAGGAGGAAAGTCGCGTCGGATTCTTCGGGGACGAATCGAGTTGGCGGCTGCTCAATGCGTCGTGGATCGTGTCGCAGCAGGTCTAGGTCGTAGGTCAGCGGCAGGCCGTCCCAGAACAGGCCCGCGGCTCGTTGCGGATCGGCGTAAATACGTCCACCCAGGCAATCCAGAAACCCCTCGCGTCGGAACGTTGCACTGGAGCGGTAGCCCAACGTGGCGTAAAGACGTCCGAAGCCACCCTCGCCACTCATGAATCCACGGATGAGGTCCCACGTCATCGGCGTGGGGTGCTGCAGAGTTTCATCAAGGTTGTGACGGACCCACAATCGCCGCTGTCTGCTGCGAGCACGCAACGTATCAATCAACTCGTTGCGAATCGGTTCAACGGCACGGGCGACATCGAGGCCGCGGATCGGCCGGGACTGCAGAAGGGCGAATCGGCCATCGGCGTACCCGAACTCAACGTCCACCGCATCACCCCGCATGGACTCGACCTCAATGCAGATACGCGCTAGCTCAGCGAGCTGCGAATCGTTGAGGCAGGCATCGTCAGGGGCATGCGTGTCCCTGTCGCCCAGTGCTCGGACGATCACGCCTTTGTGGCCGATCACGCGCTGGCGGATCACGGCACCATCACGGCTGAGTCGATAGTGGTCGGGCGTCACGTCTCCCGACACGACTGATTCGCCCAGTCCGAACGCGGCTTCGACGATCATCTCATCAGCATCAGGTGCCTGTGGATCGCGGGTGAACACAACGCCGGAAACCTGCGACGGGAACATGGCTTGCACATTGACCGCCGTGCCGTGCAACCCGGTGATCTGGTGTCGCTGCCGATAGCTATGTGCCCGCGGGCTGTCCCACGAACGCCAGACGGTTTCGATGCAGCTTCGCAGTTGCGAGCGTGGTGAGGCTTCAGCGCCGTTGCCATTGGGCGATGTCAGCCAAGGGCAGCGGCGCAGGAGGTCGGACCACACTTCCGCAAAGCGTGGGTCCGCGGCGTGCGGCTGCTTCGGGTCCAGCCCGACGTTGAGGATGGTGTCCATCATGCCCGGCATCGACCGGGCCGCGCCTGAACGCACGGACACGAGCAGCGGCTGAGCACCGATGCCGAATTGGCGACCCGTTACCGACTCAAGCCAGATGAGCGCGGCTTCGAGTTCTGACTCGAGGCCCGGTGGCCAAGCCTTGTGCTGCAGGAACTGGGCACAACACTCGGTGATGATCGTGAAGCCCGGTGGGATGGGCAACCCGGCCTTTCCCATCGTGGCCAGCCCCGCGCCTTTGCCGCCCAGCACCTGTGCATCGGCTGGGCCATCGTCAATCCCCACACCAAAACGCTGGATATATTGCCACGGCTGACTCAAGGCTCGCTCCTGTTTTCTGCCGCGAGCAAGCCGCGATCAGTCATGAACACCACGAACCTCCCCGCGGCCAGCGGTGAGGCTACCGCCTGGCCCCATTCGTCTTCCTCCCAACGCATCCACCCGCTCGGTCGCCCACCATCAAGCGGCACGCGCTGGAACCCTCGCCGACCCATCACATGCACCGCCGACTCATCGGCCAGGACTGGCAGCGACACTTGTGGAAGTTGGAGCAGCGTTCGACCATCTTGCAGACTCAGCGCTGACAGTTGCTCATCTTGATCTCGCACGATGATCATTCGATCATCAACCAGCACCATCGGATCCAATAGAGGTGACGCCAGTGGTGATGCCCAAATCGTCGCCCCATCCAGTTCGGACAAAGCCAGAATACGTGTGTCGGTCGCGATGAGTATGAGTCCGCGACCAGCGAACACCGGTGGGTGCGGCTGCTCCGCAGAGAGAGTGGCCCGGCTAATCCGCTCACTCCCCTCGCTCCCCTCCATCCCCTCGAGGCGCTGCGACCACAGCACTGCCCCGCTCGCTTCGTCGAGCAGGTAAACCGCATCGTGCGAGGTGACGGCCAGGCGACCGTGTCGCACCGCACCAGCCGACGTCGGTGACGACTGGTCCCATTGCCACCGCAATTTGCCACTGGCGGGATCGAGCGAAAGCAGCGCACCATCGGCCACAGCTAACGCATGATGGGTCAGGTGTAGCGATCCGACCGATGCGACGCGCAGAGGGCGCTCCCACAGCAGATCGCCGGTGTTGGCGTCAAGGGCCAAAACGCGTCGATCCGCATCGCCGGGCCTACCAGTGCTCAGAAAAACCGTGCGACCATCGGTCACGGGGCTGTGAACGATGGGCAGATCAGTGGGCGCAAACCAGTCGGGTTGCGATGGAGCATCCGTACTGAGCGCCCAGCGGGCCAGGCCAAACCGGCCATCGAGTTTGAGCGGCACAAACGCAGCATCCACATGCAGAGCGACGGGGCCGGTGACAGGGCTGCCGGTCACGTTGGCGTCGCGCTGCCAGGGCAGGAACCAGAGGGGTTCCACCTGCTGGGGAACTGTTGATGTCGCCAGCCGACCGCCACCGCCCGGTCCGCCATGCTCGCCGCCCCATATCAGCGCAGCGGGTGGTCGCGGCTTGCCGACCGCCAGCAGGCC
>JBGSTK010000242.1:0-2794 GCA_041736565.1 Phycisphaeraceae bacterium
GAATACGCCGTATCGGCTTCGTACTCGATCTCATGCGCCCAGCCTAACAAGCACGGAGCGCCGATAGCTGATTGACCGCTGCCCGCAACGATCGCCGACCAACAACCCGACGCGGGTTGACAAGTTGTGACATAGCTAAAAGCCCTTGGCGAGCGGTGCATAGCTACCTCAATCGTGGGTTCGTCGCGGGTCAATCCCGACGCCTGCGCGGGATCATCAGCAGCCCGCCCAATCCAAGCAGGGCGAGTGACGCGGGTTCGGGGATCAGGACGGTCGTGCCGCTGAAGACAACGTCATCGAGACCGGTGATGTGTGAAGTCGCTGCAGCACTGTATGCATACCATCTGAAGGTCACGGGGGATGTAATGCTGTCATGCAAGACGTTATTGGGGAAGTTCACCGTGACAGGGGTGCCAGGAAATGAAGTCGGTAGGCTTGTAGTCACCCAAAGATCGCTGGCAAAGCCATCAAGACTGTATCGCAGAAATGCTTGCGTCGGTCCACTGCTCGTTCTAGCCATCTTGAAGGAGAGTGAATCAAGGTCGAGTGTGTACCCAAGTTCTGGTGATAGTGTAATACTCACGAAATCATTGGCAGTGATCGCATTTGCCGCGGTACTTTGGTTGTAGTCGTCCGCACGAAATGAGTTGGGCAGGCTAGTCGAGTTTGTTGTTCCGATCCCAGCGCCACGTAGCGCATTCCCGGCCGTTAGGCCCTCTGCGACCGAGCCAGCGTCAACAGGCCCTGATGCTGCGTTTCCTGCAACGCCCGTGAAGCTATAAGTGGCGATCATCGCCCCCGACGCGGTTGTACTGAACACCGCTGCCGATACCAGTGTCGCTGCAATCAAAGAACCATTTCGCATGAACATGAGTCGTCCTCCAAAAAAGGGGTGAATAAGGTGACTGGTTACTGACACGTCTGCCCGCCTGCCAAGCTGAATCCGACGACGCGCGCGGGCAGAGCGCGGGTCGGGTCTTGTATCTTTTGGAGCAGCATCTCGACGCCGACGCGTCCCATCTCGGCTTGCGGGACGATGAACGTATCGATGATGATGCCGGGGTCCACGATTTTGCGGTCGCCGAACGTGATCATCGCCAAGTCACGCGGTACTTGGAGTTGAAGCTTCGCCGCGGCAAGCAGTAGCGTGATGGCGACGGGCCCGCTGTAGGCGACGATGGCCGTGGGGCGGTCGGGCGACTGCAGCAGTTCCGTAGCGGCTTGGGCACGATCCTTGTAGAGAACGGGCCGTTGTTCAACCTGAGGGGTGAGGCCGGCATCGACCATCGCCATGGCATAACCGTCGCGCCGAGACACCGCGCTGTAATGCGAATCAGGGTCAGCGTTGAGGTCGTGCGAGAAATCCACGTATGCAATCCGCCGATGCCCGGCCGCCAGCAGACGACGCGTGGCGTCGCGCCCGGCTGCTTCATCATCGGAATACACGCAATCGTTGGCCTGATGTGAGTTGAGCCACACCGAGGGAATGCGGTACCGCGCAATCAGATCCAGCATCTGCTGCGGCATGTGATCGGTGTAATTCACAAGCAGACCGTCGGCAAACATCTCACGCAGCATCTTGGGCACGAAGCCTTCATCCGTGAGCTTCTGGTCAGGCAGGCGGGCAATGCTCATGTGGTAATCATGTTGCTCCAGAGCCTCCTGGATTCCCAGCACCAATTCCGTCGGCAGGTTGCTGCGGATCGGCTGCGTGCTCAGAAGCAGAGCGATATTCCCGCACCGACCTTGACGCGTGGCCTTGGCGTGGGTGTTGAGCCGGTACCCGTGTTCAGCCGCGAGGCCGTGGATGCGTTGCCGCATGGCGTCGCTGACACCAGCACGGTTGGAAAGTGCCTTGTGAATGGTGACCGTGGACACGCCCGCCAGCTTGGCCAAGTCGGCCTGCGTGCGAAAATGTCTGGTTGTTGTGCCGGTCGCCATGAGTTGCCTAAATCAGTCAGAGAAGAATCAGAGTAATCGATTAGCCAAGTATGTACAGCGTAACCCTGGGGTCATCAAAAGTCAAGCATTTTTTATGGCGAGCCCACATAGCGCAAATTTTGCGATGTTTGAGCGAATGGGTCTTGACAATCCACCAATCGACCGTACAATCGATAGGGCTCTCAAATGATAGCGCCTTCGCGATGCTCCCAGAAACCCAAAACAGCGAGTTCCCAGGTGTCCACCGCCATCGTTCAAAGCATTGCCCGGCAAGTCGGGGTCTCCCCGCTCACGGTGCATCGTGCATTGACCGGTGAGTCCAAGGACACCCGACCGACGATTCTCGCTCGGCGAGAACGCATCCGTCGCCTGGCCAACGACCTCCATTACCGCCCCAACGCCGCTGCCCGCGCCACCGCCACCGGCCGCTTCGGCGCCATTGGCCTGGTGGTGAGCACTGACTACAACCGCAGCCATCTGCCCCACAAGTTCCTCGACGGGGTCCATGAAGCCCTGCACGCCCACGACCTGCATCTGGTCCTCACTCGCCTGCCCGACGAGAATCTCGTCAGTGAAGGCTACCTGCCCAAGTTCCTCCGCGAGCACATGTGCGATGGCCTGTTGATCAACTACACCGATCACATCCCCGCGAAACTGCTCGACCGACTGCGAGAGGATCAGACCCCATCGATCTGGTTCAACGCCCGGCAGGATCAGGACTGCGTCTGCCCCGATGACGAGCACGGCGGCAGTTTGGCGACCCACGCCCTCAGTGTCGTCGGCCTCCGCGCCGTTGCGTACGTGGCTTGCTCGCTCGGCCGAGGGGAGAGTGACGCGCACTACAGCGCCACCG
>JBGSTK010000234.1:0-2522 GCA_041736565.1 Phycisphaeraceae bacterium
CCAGCCACCATCGAGGGGTCTCCACGTCACCCATCCTCTCGCCAGCGAGACACTTAACTGGTTATTCTACAGAAGGATAGCGTGACTGAGTGGGTAGGCGATTGTGCAGTGCTTAACAACCTCGATGATGCGCACTGCCTCTTGGCTTGTAGATTTCTCTGCGATGCGAAACCCCAGATTGACAACTCGAGCATTTCGACATTTCGCGCGAGTCGTCCGCGCGAGCTTCTTGAGTGTTTCCAGCATCAGTTCGCAACGAAGAATCGCGGGCTAATCAGTCGCAGTCGCTGGCCGTGACAGGGAGCGGCGGGGGGGGTTCGGTGGCGGACTTAAACGGGCGTTGCATCGCGCTCACATCACGGCTTGGTGGCGAAGTCCGCCCCGCCTGCTCGTATCAACTGAGAGCCACACCGCTATGTGGGCAGCGGTGCCTCGTGGAGTTGCTGATTCAACGACCACAATTAAGTGCGGCTTGGCTTAAGGAAATGCATGGACGCAACGGTCAACCAAACTGAAACGACCCCCGTCGCTCAAAACGCCGATACAGCGATTGTACCGGACGCTACCATTGACCTGCCATTTCTGACATCGCTGAGGCCTGCTGACATTCCACCAGAACTGCTGGATCAGTTCGACGGCATGATGGCCAAGTTTACAGGTGGAACTTGGTTCGGTGTTGGCGTCGCCGCCGACGCGGGTAAGCATCGACCGATTCATCGCAATAGCCGGCGAGACCCTGCTCCGCTGGTTCGGGAGAGTGCGATGTCCGGCAAGCCGATCAAGTCACCGGACTATCAACATCGCTACTCCGCGCGCCATTTGGCGGGCGTCCAGCCACTGTTCTGCCTATCTAGTGGCCGTCGTCGCCTGGCACTCGTTAGTTGGGATTTCGATGCCGTCGATGCAAGCGTGACATTTGCTCAGACCGCAGCCTATGCGGAGGGCATACTCAAGGGACTCTGGAAGACCGAGCCTTGGATCGAAGTCGGGCGAAGTTATCCTAGAAAGCAGGGATGCTACGGTCGCCAGCTATTGGACTGTGCTGGAGTGCCGGCACCGACCAGGAATCTTGCCGAACGTCTCGTCAACAGGTTCGTGAAGTCACGGCATCCGGCGGGCGAGTGTGCTGCTTTCAAACTCGACGCTCTAAAGGGTACAACAACCTGGGAGGAAGCCAACCCCCACTATGACGCCCATTACGCCAACGAGATTGCCTTAGGCACGGCACGCACCATGGTCGATGTTGCTCCACACGTGGGCGCAACGGAACCGCAGTGGATGTTACGACACGAGGCCCGCCAGTTGATCCGACTTCGAGCCAAGGTGGCCGGCCAGCCACTGACTGAAGATCAACTCGCCGACATCGTGAAGTGCTTGGATAGCTCGCTTCAGCCGGTGACATATGGACAGGTGTACGATGCAAGGAAGCTCTTTTACGGGCTCGAAAATGGATCGCACAATCGCGATGTTCGAGTTCACTACGACCTGAGGCTTGAACGCAAAGTGCGACACTTTGGCATTCTGGTTACCACGCCCTGCTACGGCCGCCCGCACGACCTTGGACAGTTTGCACAGTTCCTGGGTTCCCCGCCAATGCGTTGGCGCGATTGGGTAAGCGTGCTACCGCGGGCACAGGTTGACCTGTTGCTTGCGCATAAGGATGCCACCAAGGCCGGCGATATCACGGAAGCCGCAGGACTTGGCCGTGAGGCACTTCGCCTGGCACGCGGCCCCTCATCGACCCGGCCACAGTGCACCGCTGAGTCTCGCCCTGCCCGTGCACAGAACGACGCCATGCCCGCCGCCCGCCTGCACCTGACTCACGAAACAATCGCCGGCTCCATCGACTTGGGTCAACGCCTGAAACGCGATGATCAGGCAATCGCCGATGATCGGTCTGGCGATCCGTTCGAACGGCAGTCGGCGGCGACCCGCGTCCATATGCGACTGACGGGCGGTAACGTGGAGCAGACTGCGATCATGACCCGCGAGTGGTGGGAAGGGCCGCTCGGCGATGCTGGTGAACGCACACCGGAAAAGCACCAGGAGCGCCTCGAACGCTTTACGCGCTATGCTGAGCATTACAAGGCATCGTTCGATCCCGCCAAAGCCGCTCGTCGTGCCCCAACGTTCTGGCTGACTCGCGAGCGTGCCATTCAGGAGGCACCAGCCTTTGACAAACTTGTCCCTCAGGCGTGGCGCGACCAAGAACGGGCACTCAACGCCAACATCGAGCCACTCACATCCCAGCGGATCAGCGCCGTTTACGGAGTTATCTTGCGTGCTGTGTCCGTGATCGCCAAGGGATACCAACACCTCGGCAAGAGCGCCTTGCGCGATGTCCCAAACACCGACATCAAGAGCATGCTAAGAAAAATCAACATGACCATGAACACCAGCACAATCGCCGCGATCAAGAACCTGCTCCGCCGGGCTCGCCTGATTGTTCGCACCCGGTGCTACTGCGCCCCCGACCGTCAGGCTGGCAAGCCCGGCCGCTGCGCCGCCTATGTGGTCAACAC
>JBGSTK010000252.1:0-8962 GCA_041736565.1 Phycisphaeraceae bacterium
ACGAGGCGCCCAAGCCAATCACCCCCAGCGCCAACTCCTTGCCGCGGACATACTCCTCCACCATCAGCCGCTTGTTGCGTGTGAAATACTCCGCGAGTCGATCCCGCAAGGCTTCGGCATCGCGGCACACGGCGACATCGATGCTGCTGCCTTCATCCACGGGTTTGACGACCACCGGCGGAGTTAAGCTGCATATCTCCCCAGGCTTCAGAACCTGCGACTTCGGCGTGGGCAAGCCATGCGCCTCAAGGCACGCCTTGGTCCGCGCCTTGTCCATGCACAGAGCCGCCGAGTCAGCCCGACAGCCGACGAATCTCAGCCCGCGATCTTCGAGGATCCGCTGCAACGGCCCGCCTTCGCCCCAGGCGCCATGCATGGCGGGGAAGACGACCTCGCCACCCCAGCGTGCAAATTCATCTAGCGATGCCAGGTCATCGGGCAACGCATCGCGCAGCAAAACATCGTGGCCCGCGCCACGCAGACCCCTGGCAATCGTGTCGCCTGATTGCAGACTCACTTCACGTTCGCGGTCGGGCCCGCCGGCCAACACCATGACCTTCATCGCTGGCATCCTTGCTGCTCGTGCTCCGTGACCTCGTCGATCACCCATTCATCATCGGCGTTTGGAGCGGAATCGCCTGCCAAGATTAGCCGGGGGAGCGCCCTTGGGCACCACGCCACCGGGAAACCGTCGCGCCAGCTCTTCCTGAGCCAGTTCATCGCCCGGCGCGCTGGGTGCTGCGCGCTCCAGAAGCTTCTGCGTCGGGTCCGTCACCTTGGCACGCCGCGCCGCTTCACGGGCACGGAGTTCTTCGATATCCGCGGGAGGACGCCCCGCCTTGAAACCTTCGTAGTTCAGGCTCTCGATTTCCAGCCCGGCTAGTTTTTCGATTTCCGTCAGCAACTGCCCTTGATCGGGCGTCACGAATGACCACGCCACGCCGCGCTTGCCCGCGCGAGCGGTGCGCCCGATGCGGTGGACGTAAACCTCCGGGTCATCGGGCAAGTCGTAGTTGATGACGTGGGTGATATGCTCCACGTCCAACCCACGGGCCGCCAAGTCCGATGCCACCAGCACACCCAGCTTGCCGTCGCGCATCGACTGCATGACCATCGTGCGCTTGTTCTGCGCCAAGTCGCCGTGAATTTCCTGAGCGTTGATGCCCTGATCGCGCAAGCGCTTGGATACCTTGTGCACCGTCTGCTTGGTACGACAGAAGACGACCGTCACATCCGGCTTTTCGTGCTTGAGCAGATGAATCAGCAGCGAACTCTTGTCCCAGGGTTCCACCGAAAGATACTTCTGATCCACCAGCGAAACGGTCAAGGCACCCGTGACCGAGACGATCTTCTCGACATCGTTGCCCATGAACTTGCGGGCAAGGGCTTCGATATCCGAGCTGACCGTGGCACTGACGAAGATGGTCTGATGATCCCGGCGGACCAGACTCAGGATGCGGCGAATATCGTCGCGGAAGCCGATGTCCAGCATGCGGTCCACTTCGTCAAGTACTGCCCAGCGGATGCTTTCGAATGAGAGTTCGCCCCGCCCCTGCATGTCCATGACACGCCCGGGCGTACCCACGACGATCTGCGCACCACTTCGCAACCCGCGCGACTGTTCCCGCATCGACTCGCCGCCGATGACGCACACAGCACGGATGGGGGTGTGGGCACCCAGTTCGTTAAGTTCAGCGGTGACCTGTGCCGCCAATTCACGGGTGGGCACCAGCACCAGCGCCTGCCTCGCCACCTTTGGATCCGCCATGTGCAGGATGGGCAAGCCGAACGCGGCTGTTTTGCCCGTGCCGGTTTTAGCCTGGCCGATGACATCTCTGCCCGCGAGGACTGCCGGGATCAGTTTGGCCTGGATATGCGTCGGGTTGGTGAAGCCTGCTGCAAGGACGCCCTTGAGCACATCGTCACGCAAGCCCATGCTGGAGAAGGAAGTGGATTCGTCGAAAATTTCATTCATGGATGGATCGATGCGACCAATGTTGCCGCGGTGGCCCCTTGGGGGGGAGTTGGGGGATGGGACAAGCCCGTTGAACACAAAACTCGATGATGCGAAGCGAAGGCAAAAATCAGGAATTAACCACAAAGGACACAAAGAACACAAAGAGCATCATGAGACCCGAAAAACCCAAGCAAGTACCTGTCTTAAACTTTGTGACCTTTGTGACCTTTGTGGTTCCTAATTTCCGTCTTACCTGCCTTACTTCGCCCCATCGCGTCATCGCGTTCACTTAAACGCAGTTTTGATTCTAGAATGAAGCGCTCGCCGATACAAACGACGTGATCCAGCAAGCCGCTCTGCTTCCGTCGCCACCCCTGACCCCGATGCTTCGGCCACGAGCCCTGGTTATGAATGAGCTGAGCTGGCTGAAGATCGATCTGTCGCACCTGCAAGGAAACCTGGCATGGTGGCGGCAGGTCATCGCGGCGCCCGACGCCACGCCGGGGTCGCAACCCGTCAAGGTCTGTGCCGTCGTCAAAGCCAACGCCTACGGACTCGGGGCTGTGCCCATCGCCCAACGCCTCGGCCAGGCTGGTGCCGACATGCTGGCGGTTTATTCGCCAGCCCAGGCTGAGGAGCTCATCGACGCGGGGATCGCCACGCCGATTCTGGTGCTCATGCCCACCCGGCAAGTCGAGCATACCCCCGCCATCCATGCCGCCGCCATGGCGCAACGCCTGCATCTGGCGATTAACGACCTTCAGCAGCTGGCGATGGTGGCCGACCTGGGCCGCATGTTGGGCTGCCAACTGCCGGTGCATCTGCATCTGGACACAGGCATGAGCCGGGCAGGACTCAATGCCCCGCAGTTCGCACAAGGGTTGGCTTCCATCGCGCAGGCCCCGGAGCACCTTCGGCTGGCGGGGATTTTCTCACACTTCGCCACAGCCGATTCCGACCTCGCCGTCGCCCAGGCACAACTGGCGCGTTTCGATGCTGTCCTTCAAGCCAATGCCCGCTACATCGGCCGGGATGTCATCGTCCACCTGTCCAACACCTTCGGCGTCTGCCGGGACCGCCGATTCCACAAAAACATGATCCGCATCGGGCTGGGCCTCCACGGCTATGGCCCCGAACTGGTCCACGGCGACACGCTACCCATGACCCACCTGGGCACCCCCCCGGACAGCCACGCCGCGTCTAATCGCCCCGTTCCCCGCCTGCAACCCGTGGTGCAATGGCTGGCACGCATCATCCATCGACAGCACTATCCCGCTGGGGCATCCGTGAGCTACGGTTGCACCCACCGCCTGTCACGCGACAGCATCCTGGGTGTGGTGCCTGTGGGTTATGCAGACGGCTATCCGCAATCGCTATCCAACAAAGCCGCGGTCGCGGTGCTGGATCAAACGGGTCAACCCCGTGGATTGGCACCGGTGCTCGGGACCGTGAGCATGGACCAGATCGTCATTGACCTGACCGACCTCCCCGCCGACCTGGGTCAGGTTGAGGGCAACGGGGGGGGCATGGTGGAACTGATCAGCGACGACCCGGATTCGCCCCTGGCGCTGCCTCGTGTCGCCAAGCTTGCCGGGGTTTCGTGCTACGAAATGCTCTGCCGCATGAGCCCGCGTCTGCCCCGCCGCTACGTGGACTGAGACCCCTTGGGGCCAATCCCGGGCCAACCGCCCGGGGGCCACGATCGCTGACACGTCGCTCATCCGATATTTAGATCGCGGATGTAGTCTTCCAGTGCTTTCTGCCGCTGCTCCACAGTTTGGCGAGCCTGCTCGATGAGGCCGGGCTGGCCGGGTTTGCCTTCGAGCTGGTCGATGCGGTCTTCCTCGCTGTTGAGCTTCTCGAGGTATCGACGACCCAACTGTGAGCTCTGATCAACGGTCTTAAGGTTTTCACGCAGCCGGGTCTGACCCTGCTTGATCTGCGCCAACTCCTGCTCCAATACCTGCATCCGCCGCTGAGCATCGTTCAAGGCATTCTTCAGCTCGATGGCCTTGGCCAACGCATCACGCACCTTCTGTGGAATCTCGCCGCTGCTGGCGTAACCCGCGAAATTGCCCACGTCCGCATTAAGCAGCGCGATCACCTGACCATCAGGCTGTTCCTCACGTACCACCAACTGCCCCGTCGTGTCAGCCTTGATCGGCACACGGAAACGATAGAGGTTGTCCGTCTTCTCTTCGTACGTCGCAGGTTCCAGCAGCTTGCGCTGGGCATAGAACGGATGCTCGATGATGAGCAGACGCTCCTTGGCAGCCTTGTTCTTGAATTTGTAGGTTTGCTCGAACTTGCTCATTCGCTGCACACGCAGCACGCCCTTGCTGATGCTGGCCGCCACGATACGCGTCTCGCTCTTCATCGAGGTATCGACCGTGACGTTCAAGTCCACCGCATAGGAGATCAGCCGCTTCTCACCCGCGGTCATGTGATCAATCTGGGCGTCACCCGCGTAAGCCCCGTCATCAAACACCGTCACCGGCCCGGCCATGAGTTTCAGTTTCGTGGAGTTGGTCAGATAGGCCCCGTTGAGCGGATGCTTGGCCAACACCGAGGGATTGAAAATGCTGACTTTCTCGGCCAGGATCTCTTGATTCACGATGGGCAGCATGGCGCTGCGACGGCGGGGCATGTCCACCGGCGACTCGATGGCGTATTGGAAAAGCTCGCCGATGTCACGGGCATCGGCCACGGATTGCACGCCTTGCCCCTGGAGACTCAATTGCATGTCAGAGTCTTGTGCTGGCGCCATGCCGCCGACGGCGCCGCGCCCTCGGGCCATCATTGCTGGACTGGGTTCTGGCGCAGCTTCCGATGACTTGGCGTTCATTCTCTTGTCCGCCTCTCGTCCGAACCGTCCGTCATCACGCGTCGAGTCCGGCAGCCCCTCGCTATACCGCTGGGGCATCAGCGAGGCGTACAACTCCGGCACGACCACCGGCCGGGGCACGTACAACGGCGTATAAAGGTCCATGACAAACGAAATCGGACGCCCGCTCACCAGTGACAGCCGCACGCCGTCCCAGTCCTGATCGCTGGTGTTCTCGACGATGGCCCAACCTTGGAGCCAAGGCTTGTCCTGGGCCTTTTCCATCGTGAGGTCCAGGCGGTAGGACGTCTTCCACACCGGGGTTTCCACGAGGTAGCCGACGCGCACCTGCCGCTTGCCCTGGCCTGTGAACTTGATGTCCACGGCTTTACGCTCGGTGTCGTTGGTGGATGCCAACAGCGCCAGGGCCTGATTAAGCTCATCGCGCATCCGCGCATCCTGAAGCGTCAGCGAGCCGATGCTGTCAAGCGGAATGGCCTTGATGCCCGCATCGGTCACGAGGTTAAGCACATGATCGGTGATCTGTGCAGGCGGGTTGCCCACGACCTTGGTCCGCTCGGTGACGTTGAGAATCGCACCGGTGATCTGCTCGGGAGCACTGACGGTGATCTTTGAGCCGCGGAGTTGATTGAGCAACTCAGGCAGCGTGGGATTGCCCGACAGATCGACGCCGAACGACGCCAACGCACGCGCCACCGGCTCATTGGCGGCATAGGTCACACTCGTGACGGTGCCGCCCCCAGCATCGGTCAGCACCATGCTTTTGAGCACATCGTTGATCTGCTGGGTCTTGAACATCAGCCGCAGCACAGCATCGCCATCGACTTCCCCAGCATGCTCGAAGTAGCCGACACCCGAGGAAAAGAGCACCGCCCGGGTCACGGGCAGTTCGACGGTTTTGGGCTCATCCGCTGCTTTGCGAGGCGCTTCCTGCGCCCAGGCGGACATGGTGAGTAACAGGCAAAGGAGTAAAGACAGGGAAAAGCGCATGATCGTCTCCGTAAAAGGGGTCCCCATGTTTAGACGCATGAGCGATGATACGGTTCCCAAGGCGGCAGAACAATGCGGCCCCTCAAACCGAGCCCTTCAGGGCCGGATCGCCTCGCCCCCCGCGCGCCAACAGAAAAACCCCGGCCGGGGCCGGGGTTAGGAGCGTTGCCACTGCGATCGAGGCGATCAATGAAGATCAGTTCCGACGGCGGCGACGAAGCGCGAGGCCGGACAGCGTCAAAAGTGCCAGTGAACTGGGCTCAGGGATGTTGATGGCCTCGATCTGGATATCGCCAAAGATCGAACCCGCGCCGGTCGTGTTGTCAAAATAGATCAATTGAAGCGGGTTTCCGGTCTGGAATGTGGTCAAGATGTCCCCTTCGAAGATACCGTTGTCGGTCACGAAACTGTTGAAGTCGATCCAATCCACTCCGGCGCCTTCTGAGGGGGAGTCGGGGCCACCGATCAGGACCTGGACGAAGTCAGCCAGACTGGTCACAGTCGGGTGGTTGCTCAGGTAGGTGGCGAACACATCCTCGAACAGTAGGCCATTAAGGCCGGGCTGGGCGCCTATGAAGAACGACGACTCAATGAGCACCTGGTCATTGTCGTAAGTGTTGAGCAGGCCGAAGTAGCCGAACGTCCGGACAGCGCTGTAGAGGAGGGGATTGTTGGTGACGTTGGGGTCGGAGAAGATTTCGATGCGAGAGATATTAAAGGGAGTCGTGCCAATGTCCTGCGCGCCATTGGTTGAGCCCCCGGTGTAATTGATGATGAGCGACGAGGACTGGAGCTGTGGGTTATCCAGCCCGCTGAAGTCGCCGGTGATGCGATACTCAATCTGTGGAGCCGCCAGCGCGTGGGGCACCGCGATCGAGCCCAGAACGAGCGCAGCAGCGACGGAATGACGAAGGGTGGTGGTCACGATATCTCCTCTCCTGATTGGGGTTATTGTGCCGCATTATGCGGCCGCAATACTAATCATTCTAATAAACTGCATTGCGACGTGTCAATAGCGACGTGTAACTTTATAAATGATCAATGGTTACCGCGATATGTTGGAATGAGGCCTCCAGTTTGTTAAGGCATCTGAGGCACGCGACGAGAACTCAACTCGCTTTTTTCCTTGCGTCGGTTGCTGGCCGACAATTTGAGTTGGCAGGGGCCGACGGATCTAGCGTTTGAGCAGCTTTTCTCGATCCAGCATCACTTTGAGCGTGTGGCAGACCAACTCCACTTGCGTTTCGTCCATGCGGTTGAAGAAGGGCAGGGCCAAGGTGCGTTGGCTTACGGATTCGGCGATGGGACAGTGGCCTTTCTGGAAACCGAAACGCTCACGCATGTAGGGCTGGAGGTGGATGCAGGGAAAGTAGTTGGCAGCCCCGATGTCGTGTCGCCGCATGCCCATGATGATGCGATCCCGCTCGACCTGGCCCCAGGTGTCGGTCAGCCGAACGACGAAGACAAACCAGCTCATGTCATCGTGGGATTCGACGGTGGGGAGCACGAGGTCTTCCCAATCCATGAGTCGCCGCATGTACATGGCGGCCACGCGGCGGCGGCGCTCCAGGGTTTCATCAAGCCGATCCATCTGCGAGATGCCCAGGGCGGCAGCGATCTCCGAAAGACGATAGTTGTAACCCAGTCGTTCGTGAACCAGCCATGATCCGCTGGTGTTGGTGCAGGACGCTTCCTGCGAACCCGGCTCGACGGGGCGGCCCTGGTTCCGCATGGAGCGGCAGAGGTCGGCGAGCTTGTCATCGTCGGTGACGATCACGCCGCCTTCGCCCGTGGTGATTTGCTTATTGGGGTAGAAGGCAAACACGCCCACGCGCCCGAACCCGCCGCAACGCTTGTTTTGGTGTTTGCCGCCCAGCGCTTCGCAGCAATCTTCGATCAAGGGGATTTCATAATGGTTGGCGATCTGTGCGAGCTTCTCCATGTGACTCGGGTTGCCGAAGGCTTCGACGGCGAGGATGGCTTTGGTGCGGAGCGTGATGGCGGCCTGGACTTTTTCCGGATCCATGTTCAGACTGCGAGGATCGATATCGACAAACACGGGCGTGGCGCCGACGTAGAGAATGCAGTTGGCGCTGGCGACGAATGAGAACGGCGTGGTGATGACTTCATCGCCGGGCCCGATGCCCAGCGCCAGGAGTGAGAGGTGCAGGGCCGCGGTGCCTGAGCTCACTGCGACACCCAGCCGCCGACCCGCACGCTCGGCCACCAGTTCTTCGAAGCGACATTGACGGGGCCCGACCGACAGGCGACCTGACCGCATGGCGGTGACGACCGCCTCGACATCGGCATCGGTGATGTCGGGCAGACTTAAAGGAATAACGCTCATGGGCTGCTCGGTGGGGTAGTGATGAGTTCGCATGATTCTTTCGCGAAGGGGTTTCGAGGCCGATGGCACATTCGGGCATGAGGGGAACGAACCGCATTGCCCGAAGGCGGCGTCAGATCACTTGCGGGTGACCTGATTGAGCGCGGCTTGGGCTTGATTGGTGAGGCGAAGGTACGTCCATGCCGCCTGGAGGCGCAGGGCTTCGGGCAGCCCCCCGCCGCCGCGAATCAGCAGTTCCAGTTCCTTGATTTCCTGCTCGGAGAGTTCGGCTCCATTTTTAGCCCGCAGCAACAGCGCCAGGCCCTGCACGCCGGGGTTGCTGAAGGGGGGTAGGTCGGTCAGCACATCCTGCGGACTCCCGCCTGTCACGCGTAGCAAACCCAGCAGCATTGCTTGGCGATGGAGGTCTTGGGTTTGGGGGTCGGTCAGGCGTCGGCGTAACTCCGTCGTGGCGGTTTTGGCATCGCGCTCAAAGAGCAGTTGCGTGGCGTTGTTGGCATCGTCGAAGCGCTGGGCCTGGTTCCGCGCGGGGCCGGGGAAGATATCAATGACCGCCAGCAGCGCGGCACGGGCGGAATCGAGGTCATCGCTGCGACGGGCGAAGGTCAATGCCCAAGCGCTGGCCACGGGGTGCTGCAGCCCGACAAGCTCGGCGATGGGCCCGGCAGGCTCGGTCTTGGCGGCGATGGCGCGACCCGCGGCACCGATACGCTGCAAGGTTTCGTCCGGGCTCTCCTGGAGGGGCACGAAGAGATCGGGCTCGATCCAGTTGGCGAGATTGAGCGCGATGAACCCCAGACGAATGCGTTGCGCCAGGTCCTTC
>JBGSTK010000258.1:0-3937 GCA_041736565.1 Phycisphaeraceae bacterium
GGCGGTGTGGATGTGCTGCAAGCTGATGATCTGCCCGCGCCGTTGCATCTGTCGCAATCGCTTCTGGCGTTCAGGGGTCTGACGCTGGCGGAGAAATTCGCCATCTCCCGCGCGATGCTGGCGATCATCCGTCTGTCGCCCGTCAAACGAGCGGACCTCAACAGCATCTCCTTTCTCGACTGGCTGCATCAGCAGAACCAACCTCAGCGTGCCATCGAGCGGTTCTGGTCGGTCATCGTCATCAGCGCGATTAATGAAACGCCCCAGCGCATGGGGGCGGACTATGCGTTGCAGGTTTTTCAGGAGGGCATGCTGGCGCACGAGGACGCGTATGTGATGGGCGTCTCGGCTGTGCCGCTGGTGGAACTTTACGATGCCGCGGAACGGGTCATCACCCATGCGGGCGGGACGTTGATGCTCTCCACGAGTGCGGAAGGTTTCGACTACGACCCGCAACAGCGTCAGGTCACAGCCCTTCGCGTGGATGGCGACCGTCGGTTGGAGGCTGATGCGTTTGTCAGTGCGGTGCCGTTTGACCGGTTGGCGAAGCTTGCATCGTCGGTGATGCTGCAGGACGATGAGCGATTGAGGCAACTTGACCGCATTGATGTAAGCCCGATTCTGGGCATTCATCTTTTTGTCGCGGGCGCGGATCGACAGCCGGTGATGACGTTGCCGCATTTGATTTTGACCGATGGCCCTTTGCAGTGGATTTTCAACAAAGGCTACGATGCGGCGGAGGGTGGTCAGCATCTCCATGGTGTGATCAGCGCAGCGCGGGAGTGGGTGGATGTGCCCGCGCAGGCGATCATTGATATGGCGATGACGGAGTTGCGACGGGTGATGCCAGCGGCGCGGCATGCGACGTTAGTGCATGGACGGGTGATTAAGGAAAAGCGTGCGACGTTTGCTGCGGCGCCGGGTTTCGAGGCGTTGCGTCCCGCCACCGCGGTGCTGGATGATTCGTCGGGCATCGGCAATCTGGTGTTGGCGGGGGATTGGGTGGCAACGGGTTGGCCGGCGACGATGGAAGGTGCGGCGCGCAGCGGGTATCTCGCGGCTGCGGCGCTGTTGGATCGCTTGGGTGGATCGTGCGGTCGATCCAGTGATCTATCCTATGACCCCGCCTTGCCCGCGGATTTGCAGCCGTCGTTTTTGTACCGGGGGTTGTCGTCGATATGACCCGTCGCTGCCCCGCCGCCGACATAACAACATGACCCGCCGTTGGCTTGCCGCCGTCGGCCTCTCTAAAGTATGCCTATGAATGCCAGTTCTTCTCAAGCTCCTTCTGTGTCGCCCACGGTGCCCGATGCTGCCGGTCGCTTCGGTGCTTTTGGCGGCACATATGTCCCCGAAACGCTTCACGCTGCGCTCGATCGGCTCAACACCGCCTACCAGGCTGCGCGCGGGGATGCGGAGTTTGCCCGGCAGCTCGATGATCTGTTGCGCCATTATGTCGGTCGCGCCACGCCGCTGTATCACGCCAAGCGATTGACCCAGGCTGGCGGTGGTGCCCAGATTTACCTCAAGCGCGAAGACCTGGCGCACACCGGGGCGCACAAGATCAACAACTCGCTGGGTCAGGCGCTGCTGGCGGTACGCATGGGCAAAAAGCGACTCATCGCTGAGACCGGCGCGGGTCAGCACGGTGTGGCGACGGCGACAGCGGCGGCGGTGTTCGGCTTGGAGTGCGACGTCTTCATGGGCAGCGAAGACATGCGACGGCAACGGCCTAACGTGCTTCGCATGCAATTGCTGGGCACGCGCGTCGTCCCCGTCGAGAGCGGCTCACGCACGCTCAAAGACGCCACCAACGCCGCGATGCGCGACTGGATGGAGTCGAGCGCTCAGACGCACTACATCATCGGCTCGGTGGTTGGGCCTCACCCCTTCCCGTTGATCGTGCGCGAGTTTCAGTCGGTCATCGGCAAGGAGACCCGGGCACAATGTCTGGAGCAACTCGGACGGCTGCCGGATGTGGTGATTGCCTGCGTGGGTGGCGGGTCGAATGCCGCGGGCATGTTCCACCCGTTTGTGGGCGACAAGGCTGTGAAACTTCTGGGCGTCGAAGCTGGCGGTCGCGGCGAAACGCTGGGCGATCATGCTGCGTCAATCTCGCAAGGCAAACCCGGCGTGCTGCACGGCTCGATGAGCTACGTACTGCAGGACCTCGATGGCCAAACCGCCAACGTCCACTCCATCTCGGCGGGCTTGGATTATCCCGGCGTCGGGCCCGAGCACGCCTATTGGCATGACAGCGGTCGCGTGACCTATGCCGCGGTGACCGACGCCCAGGCGCTGGAGGCGTTTACGAAACTCACCCGCCTCGAGGGCATTATCCCCGCTCTGGAAAGCTCTCACGCCTTGGCGCAGGGGTTGCAGGTGGCTGGGAAATTGCCCGCGGATCACGTCGTGGTCGTGAACCTTTCGGGCAGGGGGGACAAGGACCTCGACGAGGTTGTGCGGCTGCTCAAATGAGATTGTGCATCTCCTGAAATGGGGGCGTGCAACTTTTCTGCACCGCGCTGCGGTAGACTGAGCCGCACGCATGTGTGGTATCGCTGGCATTTTGAGATTTGACGATGAGCCCATCGACGAGCAGCGCCTCGTCCGGATGCTCAGACATCTGCGTCATCGCGGACCCGATGGCCAGGGCATGTCGCATCGCGGCCGATGCGCGCTGTTGCACACGCGACTCTCGATTATCGACGTGCTGGGCGGCGAGCAGCCCATGCATGTGCCTGCAAGTGGCGAGCATGGGGAATTGTCGCTGACGTTCAACGGCGAGATATACAACCATCGCCACCTGCGGCGACAGCTTGAAAGTCTGGGCCACGTCTTTGTCTCGGACCACTGCGACACCGAGGTGCTGCTGCACGGTTACCGCCAATGGGGGTTGGAGCTGCCAAAGCGGCTTCACGGGATGTGGGCCTTTGCCATCTGGAACGCGGCGGATCGCAGCCTGTTTCTCTGTCGTGATCGCACGGGCAAGAAGCCGTTGTACTTGCGGTGGTCTGGTGGCACGGATGGTCGCCGGGAGTTGATGTTCGCCAGTCTCGTGGCCACGTTGCGGCAAGGCGGCGTTGATGGCGCGGTTGATGTTGATGCCGGGGCGCTGCGGACGTACTTGCTCTATGGATACAACTTCGAGCAGTCGCTGATTCCCGGCGTAACGGAGCTGCCTGCTGCGCATTGGATGCACATCGATGCGCGGGGTCAGACGCAGAGCCAGCGTTACTGGCGGCCGCCGCCGATCTCGCAGTCGAGCACTGCGTTAGGGGCGGTGGAGGCCACGCTTGAGCTGTTGCGCGAAAGTGTCGCCAGTCGGCTTGAGGCCGATGTGCCGCTGGGATGTTTTCTGTCAGGTGGCATCGACTCGTCGCTCATCGCTGCTCTGGCGCAAGAGCAGTTGACCAAGCGGGGGCAAGGGTCGTTGCGGACGTTCAACGTCGCTATGCCTGATTTGGATTACGACGAAAGCCCCTTTGCCCAGGCGGTGGCCAGGCATCTGGGCACGCAGCACACGCGGTTGGAGTGTCGGGGGCAAGGCGATGTGATGGCGGATCTGGAGCGGCTCGTGGCGGTTTCGGGCGAACCGCTGGCGGATAGCTCGATCCTGCCGACGTACTGGTTGAGTCGCGCGGTGCGTGAGCATGTCGAGGTGGCGCTGTCGGGTGATGGTGGCGATGAGCTTTTCGGCGGTTACGACCGCTATCGCGCGCTGAGGATTCTCACGCGGCACCGCTGGTGGCTTTCACGTTTACCCAAGGCGGCGCTTATGGTGCCCGCGGGCATCAGGCCGCATTCGCGTCGGGCGCGACTGGCGCGCCTGGCGGGGGCGGCAGCACCATCACTGCCACAGGACCAATATCAGCGGATGATCCGCATCTTCGACCCGCGACAGTTGGTGGACCTCGTGCCGGGGTTGCCGCTGGAC
>JBGSTK010000070.1:0-66360 GCA_041736565.1 Phycisphaeraceae bacterium
GGGATTTCCCTTTAGGTCGTTGGGATTTCCCTTTTGACCGCAGGGACTTCTTTCGAGACCTACGGGAACTTCCTATTCCTTCGAGACTTAAAGGGCGTTCCGCAACTGTTTTGGCGAGTTTGGTCGGGGGTTGGTGAGGGCGATGGGGGGCTGTCCTTTTTTTGGGGCCATCGCTTTGGAACGACAAAGGACCGCATTGACTCAACCTTCGCTTCGCGTTTTCGCATCTTCGTGTTCAACCATCGCTTGGGACCGATAAATGATCGCATTGACTCCCATTCCCTCGCCTCGCGGCGGAGGGTCGGGGGGTCCGGGGGGCCGGGGGGGCCGGGGGGTTGGGGTGGGGGTGCTTCATCAATGGATCGCCCTAGCAGCCATGCTGCCGCCCAGCCTTCCACAGGCTGGCGACGTGGGAGGACAGGATCGCCCCGGAATATGGGCAGACCCATGTCTTGAGAAATAAAACCTCGCATTTGACGCGCAGCGCCCGCATTCGCTAACGTTGAAGACCGTCAGTTCGCCTCCTAATAAAAAAGTCAGATCAGCACTACATGGACCACGAAGCAAAAGAAAAATGTGGGGTGTTCGGCATTTGGGGCCCCGCAGACGCGTCTTATCGCGCTTACGCAGCCTTGTACGCCCAGCAGCATCGAGGGCAGGAGTCCGCTGGCATCGCTGTATCCGATGGCGAAAGCCTCTCGGCGCATGTGGGGATGGGCCTGGTCTCGGAGGTCTTCCACCCGGAGGTTCTCACCCGACTCCCAGGCCACGCGGCCATCGGCCACAACCGCTACTCGACGACTGGCTCAAGCCGCAACTGCAACGCCCAGCCGCTGCTTCGTGAGTACATCGGCGGGCAGGTTGCTCTGGGCCACAACGGCAACCTCATCAACGCCGACCTTCTTCGCCGCGAATACGAAAGCCGCGGCCACATGTTCCAGACTTCCACCGATACGGAGGTCATCTTGGTCCTGCTGGCGTCGCATCACCTTTCCCACAGCGATGCGATGGTCGAGGCTCTCCAGCATCTGCAAGGTGCATACAGTCTGGTCTTCCTCTTTCCCGACCGCGTCGAAGCTGTGCGCGATCCGTGGGGCTGGCGGCCGTTGGTGTTGGGCCGCACCGCGGATGGTTACGACTGTGTTGCCAGTGAGACCGTGGCGCTGGATGTGCTTGGCGCTAAACTGGTTCGCGAGATCGAGCCCGGCGAGATCATCACCTTGAGTGCTCAGGGCGTGCAGAGCCGGCGCTTTGCCGACGACCAACAACCGGCGCACTGCATCTTCGAGCACGTTTACTTCGCTAATCCAAGCTCCAACGTTTTTGGCGACACAGTGCAACTGGTGCGTGAGAAGCTGGGCGAGACACTGGCCATCGAGGCGCCGGTTGACGCCGACCTCGTGATCCCCATGCCCGACTCGGGTCGATCAGCGGCGCTGGGCTACGCCCGTGGCAGCAAGCTGCCCTTTCGCGAGGGCATCGTCCCCAACCGCTATGTGGGTCGCACCTTTATTCAACCCTCGCAGGTGCAGCGCGATCTGTCGGTGAAGCTCAAGCTCAACGTCGTGGCGGAGGTCATTGCTGGCAAGCGAGTGGTGGTCGTGGATGACTCAATCGTCCGGGGCACCACCACGCGGGGCAAGATGAAGCAACTCCGTAACGCCGGTGCCAAAGAGATCCACCTCCGCATCAGTTGCCCGCCAATTCGCCATCCGTGTTATTTCGGTATCGATTTTCCTGACCGTTCGAAGCTTGTGGCGCATGAACGCACTGTCGAAGAAATCCGCCAGTTTCTCGAAGTGGAGAGTTTGAGTTTCTTGTCCTTGCAGGGCATGCTCGATTGTGTGAGCAGACCGGCAGACAATTACTGCACCGCGTGCTTCAGCGGTAAATATCGTCTGGAAGTCAATCGCCCGGTGACCAAGCTGAGCCTGGAACGTGCGCAGTTGAAGATGTTTACCTGAAGCGTTCCCACGTAGCCGCTTCCAGTAATTCCGCGGCTCTGCGGATGGATTCGCTGGCTGACAATCCCGCGCCGATTTCGTAGATCTCGGGCAGTTCCACCGCAAGGGCTGCGCGGGCATCATCGCTTGCCCGACCCACCAGCGCCACGGTTTTGACGCCGTGACGTGCCGCCGCCCGTGCCACACCCAGCACTGTTTTTCCCGAGGCGGTCTGGGCGTCGAGTCGCCCTTCACCCGTCAGCACCCACGTGGCACCTTTAACCCGGGCATCGAAGCCCACCGCCTGCAACACCAGATCGATGCCCGGCTGCAGCGTGGCACCGCAGAATGCCATGAGGCCAAAGCCCAGTCCACCAGCCGCACCAGCACCGGGTGCCTGCTCCCAGTCGTGCCCCAGGTCACGCCTCACGCATGCTGCCAGCTTTGCCAGCCCCTCATCGAGCTGCGCCACTTGGGCCGCGGTGGCACCTTTCTGCGGACCGTACACATGTGCAGCACCATGCGGACCCGTCAGTGGATTGGTCACATCGCTGGCCACCAGAATCGGTGTGGTCATCAGGCGAGGGTCGCGTTTCGATAGGTCGATTCGGGTGATGGTGTGGAGCATGCCCCCGGTGATCGGCGTGGGCAGGAGGCGATCATCGCCATCGAAAAATTCCACGCCCAGCGCCTGGACTGCGGCACATCCGCCATCAGTCGTGGCGCTGCCGCCGATTCCGAGAATGATTCGTCCGACACCGGCATCCAGAGCGGCGGCGATGAGTTGCCCGGTCCCCAGCGTGCTTGTGAGTGCTGGGTCGCGCTGATCGGGCGGCAGGAGTTGGAGGCCCGAGGCCGCTGCCATTTCGATCACGGCTGTAACCGTTGCCCGGCCGGTCTCATCGCGTCCCTCCAGCATGCCCCAGGTCGCGGAAACAGACTGGCCGCGCGGGCCGGTAACGATGCTGCGGTGCCGCGCCCCACCCGTGGCGCTGAGCATGGCCTCGACGGTGCCTTCGCCGCCGTCGGCCAAGGGGCACAGGTCGATTTCCGCATCACTCATCGCCCGCCGAACGCCTCGCGCCATGGCTTGGGCAGCTTGGTGGGCTGTGAGCGATCCCTTGAATTTGTCCGGGGCGCAGATGATCTTCATCGCTCCAGAGTGTAACGTGAGGGACATGGCTTCAGACATTCACCACCCTGCGACTTGTGACGACAACGACGTGGCGATGATGCGCCTGGCCCTGGCGTTGGCGCGGGATGCGGCGGCAATGGACGAAGTCCCCGTGGGGGCGGTGGTCTATCGAGGTAGCGAGGTGCTGGGCCGTGGTCACAACCGGCGCGAATCACAGGCTGATCCCACCGCGCACGCTGAAATGATTGCTCTGCGGGAGGCGGCGCACGCCTGTGGGTCCTGGCGGCTTGATGATTGTTCGATCGCTGTCACTTTGGAGCCGTGCCCGATGTGTGCAGGTGCGTTGGTCAACGCACGCATGGCGCGGCTTGTTTATGGGCCCGATGATCCCAAGATGGGTTCTGTGCGCTCGCTCCATGCGCTTTGCACGGACACCCGATTCAACCACGGCTTAATCGTAGTACCCGGCATCCTGGCCGAAGAAGGGGCGCAGTTGCTACGTGATTTTTTCCGAAAGCGGCGAACGGAGATGAAGGGCGGCCGCAGCACTAAGGGCTGCGACGACACTCAGACCTGATTGCGGCCCAATGCCGCCTCCATCGCCGCGATCACCTGCTGACGGACATCGTCGAGGGAAGCGTTGATCTTGGCGCCTGCCGCCCGCGCGTGGCCCCCGCCGCCAAATTGGCCCGCCAAAGCCGCTACATCCACCGCGTCAGGCCCCGGCTTACTGCGCAGGCTCACGCGAACGGCACTGTTGTGTCCGGGCTTGTCGCCGGGCGGTTGGGTGATCAACGCCACCACCCCAACGCCCGCCACCGATTGCGGCAGGTCGATGAGCCGCTCGGTTTCTTCCAACATGGCACCCGACGTCTCGAAGTCGTTGGCGGTCAGCGTCATCACCACGCCCTGTCCCCCGGCGACGAGTTTGAGACTGTCCAAAGCGCGGATCATCAACGACAGCTTCTCGGGCCGATCCGTCTGCTCGAGTTGTTGATACAACGCGGAATGATCGACGCCCGCCCGTTGCAGGCGCGCCGCCAACTCGTGGGTATAGGGCCGGGTGTTGGAGAAGCGAAACCATCCTGTGTCGGAGGCAATGCCCATGAAGAGTGCATCGCAGATTGTGGGATTTTTCGTCCAATCCCGCGCATTGCTGGCATTGCTGGCATTGCTGGCATCGCTGGCATCACCCGCGTCACCGGCGTCGCCGGGATGAGTTGCCGGGGCAACCAGCGCATCGAGAATCTGTGCGACGATCTCGCAGCAGGCTGCAGCCTTCGCGTCGATGTAGCGGTACGCGGCAGGCAGATCGCCCGAAAGGTGATGATCCACGATCAGCAGTCGCTCTGACCGTTCCGCCAACGCTGCTGCAAGGGGCTGCAACTGTCCGGTCGCGCCGGTGTCCAGAACAACAATCTGGTCCGCATCGGGAAGCGACTGGCTTTGGTCGTGAAGTTGCCAGAGGTCGCCCCCGCGCAGCTTGGCGAAACTCGCGGGCACCGGCCCGATGATCAAGGCCGTGACGGTCTTGCCCATGTCCGTCAGCGCCGCCGCCATTGCCACCACCGACCCCAACGCATCACCATCGGGCTTGGCGTGCGAAGTGATCACCAGGCGTGACGCCTGGCGCAGTCGGCTGGCGACATCCGCCACCGTGAGATTGGATTCGTACGAAGTCATGCGGGCTTTCTTCCGTGGAGTCAGGTGGGGCAGGTGCTTGGTTGCTTATCGACCATCGGGCAGAATTGTCGCACATGGTCGATGTCGCGTTGCAGTTGTGCCGACAATGCCGCGATGCTGGGGAACACCTGCTGATCACGGAGCCAGCGGGTCCACTGGATGGTGATGACCTGATCGTAGAGGTCGCCGGTAAAATCCAGAAGGTGGGCTTCGATGACGCGTTGGCGTCCGGCGAAGGTGGGCTTGACGCCGACGCTGATGGCGGCCACCAATCGCCGACCGTCGGCCAATTGCACGAATCCGCCGTAGACCGCATCGGCTGGCACGGATCGCGATGCCCAGGCTTCAGCGTCGAGGTTAACCGTCGGCACGCCAATGGTCCTTCCCCGCTGCTCACCACGCACCACTCGGCCGGTGATGGCGTAAGGCTGCCCCAGACAAAGCGCCACATCCCCCACGCGACCCCGTGCCACTAACCAGCGAACCAGCGTGCTGGAGACGGGCATCGTCAGCAGGTCCTGCAACACCACCTCCACGGGCTCGACGATCACCGCCTCAAATCCATACCTCTGGCCCAATTCCCGCAAGGCTGCGATGTCACCGACGCGATCCTTGCCAAAGCGAAAGTTCTGACCTTCGACCACTGCCACGGGGTGTTCCGCTGCTACCAGCTCTGCTACAAACTGGTCGGGTGAATGAGAAAGAAAGGAACTGGTTGGCGTAAGGATTCGCACCTCGTCGGCACCAGCCTGCTTAAGGGCTGCGACGCGCTGATCGAGGCTCATGAGTCGCGGCGGCTCGCTGCCGGGCCGCAACAGATGCGCCGGTGACGGGTCGAAGGTCATGGCCACCATCCGCGCCCCGTGCGTCCGTGCTACGGATACAGCTCGTCCCAGAATGGCGCGGTGGCCAATGTGAACGCCATCGAAATTGCCAATACTCACAACCGTCAACGACATGGAGGAAAGCATAGCTCAAGGCATCGAGAGCGGTTGGCGACGCGAGTCTCGAACATCGCAACGCTTGTTTTCCGCCCGATTTGGGGACGCGGGGGCGAGTGATGTCCATGCAGTCCCCGGTAAGAATGTAGGGTTTATCCCTATAGTCTTTCCAAGGCTCCGCCTTAGAATTCTGGCATCGTTGGTCGCGCTTTACGGCGCAGGAGTCGTGGTGGGAGCGATTGCCTAAATGAAGATCCCGGTGCGACATATATATCGATCCTACATGGTGGCCGTGGCCATCATGGTGTCGGCGATTGCTTTGAAATTATTGATCGACCAGTGGGCGCCGCTGGGACACGGCGCACCCTTTCTGGTGGTTACAGGTGGGGTAATGGTGGCGGCTTGGTGGGGCGGACTGGGACCGGGCCTGCTGGCGACGCTCCTGGGTGCCTTGGCGGTGCCATTGCTTTACTTCGAGGCGGCCTATCCGTTCGGGGCCGGAAATGATTCCGAGGCCATGCGTCTCGTGCTGTTCCTGGCCGAAGGCGCTCTGGTCAGTGGTCTGGCTGGTTCCTTTCATGCCGCCCGTCGCCGCGCCATCGATCAGGCCCAGGCTCTTGAAGACAACGAACGACAACACCGCGTCACCTTCGAGCAGGCACCCGTCGGGATCGCCCACAGTACGCCTGATGGACGGTGGCTCCGCGCCAACCGCCGGTTCTGCGAGATTACGGGATATGAGCGCGACGAAGTCCTCAGCCTCCGGGTGGCTGACATCGTCCAACTGGCGGATATCGAGCGGGAAAGCCCGTTAGTACGCGAGTTGGTCGAAGGGACCCGGCAATCGTTCAATATCGAGAAACAATACCGCAACAAGGACGGCGAACTGATCTGGGTCGATGTCACCAGTGCCGTAGTTCGATCACCGGAGGGCGAGGCACGGTATTTCATCCGCGTGGTTGAAGATATCACCCGCCGAAAGGACGCCGAGGCAGCAATCCGTCAACTCACGCACACGCTGGAGGAGCGGGTGGCGGAGCGAACAGCGGTGGCCGAGCACCGCGCCGCCCAGTTGCGGAAGTTGGCGGTGGAACTCACTGGCGCTGAGCAGCGGGAGCGACGTCGCCTGGCTCAACTGCTCCACGACCATCTCCAGCAGTTACTCGTGGCCTCCAAACTGCGACTGGGGCTGCTGCGTAAGCGGATCGACAATGGGCTAGTCACGGCCATTACCGATATTGATGACTTGATCAGCCAGTCAATCGATGCCTCTCGCTCGCTGACCATGGAATTAAGCCCGCCGATACTTTACGACCGCGGCTTGGCACCAGCATTAAGTTGGCTGGCGCGGGACATGAAGTCGAAGCACAACCTCGACGTGACGGTAAACGTCGAAGTCGAGGAACCACAACTGCGACAGGAACTCGCGGTGTTTCTGTTTCACTCGGTGCGGGAACTGCTCTTCAACGTCGTGAAGCACTCGGGGGTATCTGAGGCGACCGTTAAGTTGGGTGTTGAGCAGGAACGGCTGCTTTGCATCGAAGTCAGCGATAAAGGCAGAGGATTCGAAAGCGATTCTGGTGAGGCGCCCGATGCCGGGGGTGATGGTTTGGGGCTCTTTGGCATCCGCGAACGTCTGGAAATGCTGGGCGGTACCTTGTCCATCGATAACAAGCCCGGCCAAGGTGCCAGCGCCCAGATCTGTGTGCCCCTGGATTCGGTGGACTCACGCTCGTCCGAAAGGGCGTTGGAGGCCATGGTGGAAACCGATTCTGAATCGGACGAATCTGCGGATTCTGCGACAGACCTAGGCGATGCCGCTTTGGACGTTATCCTCGACATGCCGCCGCCAGGGCCGATCGTAATCCGCGTGCTGCTGGTTGATGATCACCCCATCCTCCGGCAAGGCATGGCTACATTGCTTAATGAGCAGCCGGATATCGAGGTCATCGGCGAAGCGTCCGACGGCATCATGGCGGTGGAAATGGCGCTGGCATTGAATCCCGATGTGGTGATTATGGACGTGACCCTTCCCAGGCTCAATGGGATCCAGGCCACTCGCCGCATCCGTGAGAACAAAAAAGACGCCTGCATCATTGGCCTTTCGATGCACGAAAAACGTGACATGGCCAGTGCCATGCGCGAGGCGGGCGCTTCCTACTACCTCTCCAAAGGTGGTCCCTCGGAACTTCTGGTTGCCGCGATTCGGCGGTGCTTCGCCGGAAGCCGTGTTGAGGCGGCTAAAGCTTCCCGTATTTCGACATCAAGTCCACAATCCGAGGTTGTGACGGATTGAGCCGCAGGCTGCGCCCCCAGGCGTTCATCGCCGCATCGCGTTGCGAAACCTGGGTGCGACCGCCTTGGATGTAGAGCGTCATCAGTGCCACGCCCAGGCCGTTTAGAGACGATGTGTCATTTGGCTCCAGCGACAGGGCCGCCCGATAGCTGGCCAGAGCATCATCAAATCGCCGCAGTTTGAACTGGGCGTAACCTTGCCGCTCGTAGGTATTGGCGGTGGGCGTCGCGCGATTGACAGTGGTAAGCAGCTCCAGGGCATCGGGGAGCCGGTCGATGTGAATCCATGCGTCGGCCAGCCCCAGGACCACCTCAGGCCGCTCGTCGCCGAGGTTGCGGGCATATTCGTACTCACTAGCCGCGAGGTTGTGTCGCCCCAGCAGGGCGTAGGTAGCGCCGAGGTTGGCGCGGGCTGCGGGGTCCTCTCCACGCAGTTCCACCGCCGTTTGCGCATAGGGCAAAGCATCGCCGGCTTTGCTGCCCAGCAGGTAGGCCGTTGCCAAGTGGCTGTTGGCGTCGTAGCTTTCGGGTTCGATGGATACGGCACGGAGGTAGGCCCGGACCGCCCCGGCCAGGTCGTCGAGTTTCTGCCGCATGAGCCCCAGGTAGTAGTGGGCATCGAAGCTGTTGGGCGCGGTGACCGTGGCGCGTTCAAAAGCGTCGCTGGCCAGGACCAACTCGCCGCGCTCGCGATAAATGTGGCCCATGCCCATGTGCGCCTCGGCCAGCCGCGGATTCTCTTCCAGCGCCAAACCAAACGCCGCCAGAGCCGAGTCGGTGAGCCCGACATCGAGGTACCGCTGCGCTTCATCCATATCGCGTGCCCATCGATCCTGGCGACCCGCGCCGGGCGATTGGCAGCCACCCAGAACCAGAATCAGCAGCACCAGCAACGGCAAGGTGGCCACCGCCATCAACCCCCCCAGCGGATGTGAAGTTTCGTTTCGCATGTGGTCAAAGTAAATCGGCCGTGGCATCGGGTCAATCGCCGCATTCGGAAAATCTCCCTGTCAGCGGGCCTCGCAGCGAGGTCTTGGGCGTTGGTTACAATCGCCGTCCAAGATCATCGCCCATGAAAATCGCCCTGGCACAGATCAATCCGACGGTGGGGGACATCGCCGGCAATGCCGCGCTGATTGCCCGTGACATTGCCGAGGCCCGCAAACTGGGCGCCGACCTGGTCGTTTTCCCGGAGTTGGCGATCATCGGCTATCCGCCTAAGGACTTGCTGCTCAAACCCGCGGTGGTTGAGGAATCGCAGCGTGCCGTGGCGACGCTGGCGGCGAGTTGCACGGGCATTGCCGCTGTCATCGGGTATCCATGCCCGGCTGATAGTCCCCGTCGTGGCCGCCCGCTCTACAACGCCGCGGCTTTTTGCCGTGATGGCCACATCGCCCACCGTCACCTCAAAAGCCTGCTGCCCACCTATGACGTCTTTGATGAGCACCGCTACTTCGAGCCCGGCCCCAAGGTTGACTTGACGACTTTCCAGGGCACGCGCCTGGGCATCAGCATTTGTGAAGACCTGTGGAACGAGGCGGACCTCTTTGAGCGCCAGCTTTATCACGACAACCCCGTGGACGCCTTGGCTGAAGCTGGTGCACAGGCGTTTGTCAATAGTTCGGCTTCACCCTTCACACTGGGCAAGCATGCCTTTCGCCTCAAACTCTTTGGCCACATAGCCCGCCGCCATCACATACCTGTGTTTTACTGCAACCAGGTGGGCGGCAACGACGAACTGATCTTCGACGGCAACAGTTGTGCCTTTGATGCCGGTGGCAAGCTCATAGCCCATGCCCGTGGCTTTGAGGAAGACCTGCTGCTGGTGGATGTGGATATTCAAAAAGGTCTGGCCAGCGACGGCACTAGCCTGCGCGTTGAAACCCCCCGCGAGGGGCTCGAATCGCTCTATCACGCGCTGGTGCTGGGATTGGGTGACTATTGCCGCAAGTGTAGTTTCAGGAGCGTGGTGCTGGGGCTCAGTGGCGGGATCGATTCTGCACTTACCGCAGCCCTGTGCGTGGGAGCCTTGGGGGCCGACAAGGTCCACGGGGTGGCGATGCCTTCGCGGTTCTCCAGCGATCACTCCCTCGATGACGCCCGCGATCTGGCGCAGCGGCTGGGCATCAAATTCAGCACCATCCCCATCGGTGCCATGCACGAGGCATTTGAAAAGCAGCTTACGCCCCACTTCGAAGGCCGCGCCGCCGATACCACCGAGGAAAACATCCAGGCTCGTGTTCGTGGCGTGACGCTCATGGCGTTGAGCAACAAGTTCGGCTCACTGCTGGTGACCACGGGCAATAAGAGCGAGATCGCTGTGGGCTACTGCACGCTCTACGGCGACATGGCGGGCGGTTTGGCTGTGCTCAGCGATGTGCCCAAGACCATGGTCTGGGACCTGTCCCGCTGGATCAACGAGAATGAAAACTCGCCCCTGCGGCGGCAGTTTGGCAAAGCGGTCATTCCCGAACGGTCTATCGATAAGGTGCCCAGCGCCGAACTTCGCCCCAATCAAACCGATCAGGATTCGCTCCCGCCTTACGATGTGCTTGACGACATCATCGAGCGGTACGTGGAGCGTGAGCAGTCGGCCCGAATGATTGTGGAGCACACAAACATCCCAGCCCAGACAGTGCTGCGGGTGGTGCGGATGATCGACATCAACGAATACAAACGCAAGCAGGCCGCCCCGGGATTGAAGGTAACGGGCAGGGCCTTTGGCTTCGGCCGCCGCATGCCCATTGCACAACGCTACGACTCGAGCCGCTCGCTGGGGCAACCGCTTTAACATGCCCGGCGGTGTATTTCATGCGTTCTCAGCCAACGTGGTTTCAACAACGCGATTTGGATAACGAGATTTCAATATGCCCAAACGTCCCAACCTCATCTGGATCTTCGGCGACCAGCATCGCGCCCAAGCGCTTTCCTGCAACGGCGACCCGAACCTGCAGACGCCCAACATAGACCGCTTGGCGGTTAACGGCATGACCTTCACCCAGGCGGTGGCGGGATGCCCGTTATCCTGCCCGTATCGCGGGTCGCTGCTCTCAGGACGCTACCCGCACGATGCGGTGCCCGGCCACGAGTACCAGTTGCCCCCCACCCACAAGACCGTGGCGCACGCTTACCGCGAGGCGGGGTATCACACGGCTTGGTACGGCAAATGGCACATTGCCGGCATGCACGAGCGTGAGGGCCGCGCCGCACTGCGAACCGTGAGCAAAGAACTTCGTGGCGGGTTCGACACCTGGCTGGGCTTCGAGAACAACAACGCCCAATGGGATTGCTGGATTCACGGCCACGATGCCTCGGGTAACGAGGTGGCGCACCATCGTCTTCCAGGGTTTGAGACCGACGAACTCACCACGTTGTTTATCGAGCATCTGCGCAGCCGCGTGACAAGCACCAAGCGTCGCGGCGTGTCTGACAGCGGCAGCGCGATTGATGTGGAGGACTACCAGCCGTTTTTCGCGGCCTTGTCCGTGCAGCCGCCGCACAATCCCTACGTCGCCCCCGAGCGTTTCATGGGCAGGCATAACCCCGCAACGCTGACGCTACGGCCCAACGTGCCTCACATTCCCCGAATTGAAAATCAGGCCCGCCGGGAACTGGCCGGCTACTACGCCATGATCGAAAATCTCGACGCCAACATCGGGCGCATCATGGCGGCTCTGGAGCAATTGGGCGTCGCTGAGGACACGCACATCATCTTCTTCTCCGACCACGGTGATATGCATGGCTCACAGGGCCAGTTCCTCAAGACCTCGCCTTGGGAGGAATCCATCCGCGTGCCGTTCATCATCAGCCATGCGGGCGGCGGGCATCGCTACGACATGTTTACGGGTCGGCGCAATGTGCCCATCAACCATGTGGATGTCAGCGCCACCTCGTTGGGACTTTGTAGTATTGACACGCCTGACTGGATGCGCGGCTATGACTACTCGGGCCACCGGACGAGGCAACGCCCTCTCGAAAATGAGCCGGACTCGGCGCTGCTTCAACTGGTCATTCCCACGGGCCACGGCTACAGCACCGATCGTCCTTGGCGCGGCGTCGTGACGCGCGATGGTTGGAAATACATTTGCCTGGAGGGCCAGCCCTGGCTGATGTTCAACCTCAACGAAGACCCCTATGAACAGGCGAACTTGGCGCACAACTCCGCCTTTGGAAAAGAGCGAAAGCGCCTTCATCAATGTCTGGTACAATGGCAGGAGAAAGAGGGCGATAAGTTCCAACTGCCCGAGGGAATTGCCTAGGACTGGCACGGGTGGGCAAAATTTGTTAGGATTTGTTGAAGATGTACGGGGCACCACGACGATAAGAGCCGGTATTGACGGAGTCAGGTCTCCGCGATATGCTTCCACCCCAAGCTGACCGACGCCCCTTTATGCCGAAATGGCCCGGGCTTGATGAATAGGCAATCCGAGGCCCGGCTGCTGAGGAAAACAGCAGGGGCCCGAATGAACGGAGAAGTGGGAGAATTGACGTAACGCCATACTTTCAGGCCACTTAGGACCTTAAGACGGATATGGATGTGGAAATCTCGCGTGTTAGATATGCGTGATTTGATTCCCGGCACCATGTTTGCTCTAATGATTAACGATCGCTCGTGTGGGCGGTCAGGGGTACTAAGTAAGGTTCCTGTTTACATGGAGAGATTCGCTATGAAGAGTCGCATTGCACAGTTGGCTCTGGCCGGTGCGGTGGTTGGCACAATGATGATGCCCGCCATCAGTTCCGCTCAGGAAGCCGCGGGTCCAAACACCGGCAAGCTTTCGCTTGAGGCCGGCGTGGACTTCGTAAGCCACTACATTTTCCGCGGTATTTCGCAGGAAAATGAAGGCATCATGGCTCAGCCCTGGGCCAACCTTGGCTTCAGCGTTTACAAGAGCGATGGTCCGGTCTCGAATGTCAAGATCGTCACGGGTCTTTGGAACAGCTTCCACACGGAACCGACCGGATTCACCGGCGGCTACTACGAGGCTGACATCAAGGTCGGCGTCGAAGCCACCGTCATGGAAAAGTGGAACGCTGCCGTCAGCTACATCTGGTACGTCTATCCTGATCCCGCGATCTCGACGATTCAGGAAGTTGACCTCCGGATCGGCTACGACGACACCGGCGTGTTCCCTGACATCATGGGCCGTCCCTTCGCGCTGCAGCCCTACGTGCTCTTAGCGTTCGAGACACAGAACCCCAACACCCGTAACAACGCCATCTACGCGGAAGTCGGCATCGCCCCCTCGTGGACGATCGATACCGTCCAGGATTGGCCCGTGACCCTCTCGGTGCCCGTGACCGTCGGCATGAGCCTCGATGACTACTACCTCGATGCCACCGGCAACGATGACTTCTTCGGCTACGTGTCCGTCGGCGTCAAGGGCAGCGTTCCCTTGAAGTTCATCCCAAGCGATTACGGCCAGTGGTCGGCCACCGCGGGCGTGGTGTTCTACTACCTCGGTGACAACGCCGCCGATGCGGCCAGCCCCGCCATCACCGGCGCTAGTGGTAACCAGTTCCAAGTCGTCGGCCTCCTTGGCGTGGCGATGAAGTACTAATCAACACTCGACATCGCGGGCGTTTCATACCCAACCCCTAAAAAAGGCGGCTCGTGCAGGAACCCGAGCCGCGGGAAAGAAACGCCAGCCTCCGGGCTCGACCTAGTGGACCAGGTCGAGCCTTTTTTTTGCGCCGATTTAATTGCGTCGGTTTGTGGCCCCTAAACCGTCCTTGAACGGGCGCCTGACCGCAGTTCCGAAGCAATATCGCCAGGACCCCGGCTAAGATCGAGGCATGAAACCGTACTTTTTCGACCTTAGTCGCGACGACCTGCGCCAGCTCCTGACGCAATGGGGTCTGCAGGGCTTCCGTGCCCAACAGGTGTTGGAGTGGGTTTATGCCAAGGGTGTGATTGATCCGGCGGCCATGACCAACTTGGCGGCCGCTGATCGCCGATTGCTTGCGGAGAAACTTAGCTTCACCTCGGGCAAAGTCGCCGGGGATCAACTCGCCAGCGATGGCACGCGAAAACTGCTCATCACCTGGGACCAACGGGTGCTACGTACCGGGGGCGGCGGCGGATCACAGACGGCTGCACCCGAGGGGAAAGGGGTCGCACTGCCTCAACTCGGCGAAGGCACACGCCAGACGGAGTGTGTGATGATTCCCGCCGATGACGGCGAGAGATCCCGTCGCACCGCTTGCGTGTCGAGTCAGGTGGGCTGCCCGGTGGGTTGTCGATTTTGTGCCAGTGGTCTGGGAGGGTTGGACGGCAACCTTACCGCTGGACAGATCGTCGAGCAGGTTTGGCGTTTGGGGCAGGGAACACCGGCAGATGACGGCGAGCCCATCGGACCGGTTGACCGCCAGCGTCATCGCATCAGCCACGTTGTGTTCATGGGCATGGGCGAACCCCTGGCGAATTTCGACAATGTGGTCAGCGCCATTCACACCCTCATGGCACCTTGGGCCCTGGGTATTTCAGGGCGGAGGATTACCGTCAGCACCGTCGGGCTGCCTGCCCAGATTCGCCGACTTGCCGCAGCGGATTTGCCCGTCACGCTGGCCATCAGTCTCCATGCCCCCAATGACGCCCTTCGCCGGGAGATCATTCCCTGGGCGGAGTTTGTCACGGTGGAACAGCTACTTGAGGCGGGGCGACAATATTTCGATCGCACGGGCCGGGAGGTTACACTTGAATACATCCTGCTGGCGGGGGTCAATGATCAGCCGATACACGCCCGTGAATTGGCGGAGATCGCCGCGACGTTGCGCAGCAACGTGAACCTGATTCGCTACAACGAAGTCTCGCCCCTGCCGTTTAAGCGTCCGCCTGATGCGGACGTGACGAGATTTTGCGGCATCCTTCGCCGCGCCGGGATCAACACGCACATTCGCGCCAGCCGTGGCCGGGACATTGCCGCCGCCTGCGGGCAGTTGCGACATGAAACGCGTCTCCAAGCCGCGGGCTAAGAGCGATTGTCGCCGATTGTTGCCGAGTAACGGTTGCCGACGTTGGACCGGATCGCGGTCAAGCTTTGGTGGGCAAAATCGCATAAAATCTCTGTTCTGATTCCAGCCCGACCCCGAGTGGTCCCCCACGCCTTATTGATCCCGGAAATCCCTCATGCCTCGACGTGTTCTGATCACCGGCCTGTGTCCCGTCACTGGCCTGGGTATTGGTCTTGATGCCAACTGGCGGGCCATGCTCGCCGGCCAAAGTGCCGTGGCGCCATTGACTGCCTTTGACCCCGGCGGATTCGATTGCCGCATCGCCAGCCAGATTCCCGAACTCAAAGCCAACCAGTACGTGCCCAAGAGTTACCGCAAGGCCGTCAAAGTCATGGCCCGCGATATTGAAATCGCTGTGGCGGCGGCGGATTTGGCGGCTCGAGACGCCCGACTGATCACCAAGGGAACCGCCGAAGGGGATACCCCGGTTTCGTATGCTTCCGGACGAATTGGTGCCAACATTGGAGCAGGGCTCATCGCTGCGGAGCTTAACGAATTGACTGCTGCGCTGGCTGAGGCCCGTCGCGAAGACGGGACGTTCGACATGCATAAGTGGGGTCGCGAAGGCATCGGCCACCTCACGCCGCTGTGGTTGCTCAAATACCTGCCCAACATGCTCGCCTGCCACGTGACGATCATCCACGATGCCCAGGGGCCTTCCAACACCATCACCTGTGCGGAGGCCTCGGCAGGACTTTCGGTCGGGGAAGCCCTGCGTGTGTTGCAACGTGGCGCGGCCGACGTCGCCTTTGCCGGTGGCGCTGAGAGCAAGGTCAACCCCATGGCCTACCTGCGGCAAGCGATGACTCAGCGGCTGTGCGCCAGCGGAAACGACAACCCGACGGGGGCCCTGCGACCCTTCTCCCGCTCGGCTGATGGATCAGTCGTCGGTGAAGGCGGCGGGCTGGTGATTCTGGAAGATGCTGCGACCTTCGAGAAACGCGCCGCAGCCGGGAGTGAGGCGCGGGCCTATGCCTTCGTCGCGGGTTTCGGTGCCTCACAGTCGGTGCATCGGGAAGCACGCAACCTCAAGCCCGACCCGCAAGGCAAGGGGTTATCGCTGGCGATCCGTGCCGCATTGCGTGACGGTGGCATCAAGCCCGAGCAGATCGATCTGGTCATTCCGTTTGGCATTGGTGTTCCGGAGTGGGACCAGGCGGAGGCGGCTGGTCTGTGGGAAGTGTTCGGCGATCGGCTCGCGGAATTGCCGCTGGTGTCGCTCAAGCCGATGGTTGGCAACTGCGGTGCCGGCGTCGGTGCCATCGACATCGCCATCGCCGCCCAGGCGCTGGCCACGCAGAAGATTCCTGCGATCATCAACTGCGATGACCCGCTGCCCGGTTTGTGCTGTGCCACCTCGCCGTCCCGTGACGCGGACCTGAAATACGTGCTGACCTACGCAATGGGCCTTGGTGGGCAGAATGCTGCCTTGGTACTTGGCCGTGCTTAAACATGAACGCGAAGCCGCGATGCCGCGAAGGAAGACTGGGGAGAAGAAATTGCGGTTCCCATAATTCCCTGCATTCCCTCGCGTCTTGGCGTCTTCGTGTTCTATAGAAAAGGAAGTCGAATAAACCCGTGAGCAACAAACGCATCGTAATTACAGGCATTGGTTGGGTCACCCCGTTGGGCCACGATATTGAGACGGTCTGGGCCCGGCTCATGCGTGGCGAAGTGGGCGTCAGGCCGATTGCGCGCTTTGACGCTTCGACCTTTCCCACGACCTTCGCCGCCCAGGTCACGGACTACGACTGGCGTTCGATGGTGCGGGATCCATCGCTGCACGAGGGCATCGGGCTCAACACGGGCTTTGCGCTGGGCGCCGCGACCCAGGCGTGGAAATCCGCCGGGCTCGATCAATTCGCTGCGTTGGACACGGAGCGCCTCGGCATCTACCTCGGCTCGGGCGAAGGCTCGCTGGACTTTGACAACTACGTGGCGGCTAACCTGGCGGGCTGGACCGCAGGTGCCATCGACGGCAAAGCATGGGCTCAAACCGCCTGGCAACGCATGACTCCGTTGCGAGAAATCGAGCAGGAGCCCAACATGCCGTTGTCGCATCTGGCGATGGAGTTTGGTGCTCAAGGGCCCGCCTACAACTGCCTGACTGCTTGCGCTGCCTCGACCCAGGCCATCGGCGAGGCCACGCAGATTCTCCGCCGAGGCGATGCCCAGGTCATGATCGCGGGCGGCGCTCACACCATGATCCACCCGTTAGGCGTCACCGGGTTTAACCGCCTCACTGCGCTTTCGACCCGCAACGATGACATCGCCACAGCTTCGCGTCCCTTCGACCGTGACCGCGATGGCTTCGTGCTGGGCGAGGGTGCTGGCATGATCGTGCTTGAGACGCTTGAGCACGCCCAACAGCGCGGGGCCAGGATATTGGCGGAGATCGTTGGTTTCGGCTCCTCAGCCGACGCATACCGCATCACCGACATTCCCGATGATGGCCACGGTGCCGTCGCGTCGATGCGGCAAGCCTTGGCGGGCGCGGGATTGAGCGTTACGGATATCGACTACATCTCAGCACACGGCACGAGCACCAAGGAAAACGACGTCACGGAAACCCGAGCCGTGCGAACCGTGTTTGGTGACCACGCGCCCAACGTGCCCATGAGCAGCGTCAAGAGCATGTTGGGTCACCTCATTGCCGCAGCCGGGGCCGTGGAACTCATCACCTGCGTGCTGGCGATCCGCGACCGCATGCTGCCCCCGACGATGAGCCTCAGCCAGGCGGACCCTGCATGCGATCTGGACTACGTTGCCAATGCGTCACGCAAAGCCAAGGTCGATGTCTGTCTGTCCAATAGCTTCGGTTTCGGCGGGCAGAACGATACCTTGATCGTCAAACGCTTTCAGTAAGCTGGGTTTCCCGGCGGGCGATATGCGACCACTGCGCCGGCGACGTGTCCGCCAAAACCTGCGGCGAAAACAGCGTGACGAGAGTTTACGGGCAGCGTGCCTGATTCTGGCGACAGCGTCATCTTCGTGGGCAACGGCCGCGCTAACCATGGCATGGGCAAGCGACGGCTGGTCCGCGCCATCAGACACGCCAGCACCAGACTCACCAGTCCCGCAGCCCCCAGGCCGTGACCTACCGCACCCTTGGCGGCATAGAGCGCCGGCGGCGGGCCGTCGCGCCAGAGTTCATCGTAGATCGCCAATTCGCCGGGGTCCTGATCCTGTGTGCCGGTGGCGTGTGGATGAATCATGTCGATGTGGCCCGCGGGTTGGCGCTGAGCTTCGGCGTCGCTTCCAGAGGGACGGGCGTTGAGCAGTCGTGCTGCCACCGCGGCCAAGGCGGGCATCGATGGACTAGGACGCACTAAATCAAAATCCTCGCACGCCACAGCGGTGTCCTCAAGCCAGAGCCGAGGTTTAACCTTCGAGGCTTGCTCCGGGTCATCCACCCGTTCCAGCACCACCGCGGCCGCCAACTCCGAAAGCAGAAAGCCCCGACGATCCACATCCAAGGGGCAACCGGCATACTCACTTGGCGTCAACGGCGGCAGCACACCGAGCCGCTGATAGCTGTGAATGAACTGCGGCAGCAGTGCAGCTTCGGATGTCAACACCAGCACGCGCGTATACAACCTGCCAGCCGAGGGGTGCAACAACGCCAGTCGCGCCAAGTGCAATGCGGTGAGGCTCGAAGCGCAGGCGGCCACGGGCGTCGAGACGACGGTGATCCCCAGTCGGCGTTGGAGATGATGCGCCATTAAGCCCACCGGCCCCAGCGCCAGAACCCCGGCGGCGGGTGCGTCAAGTTTGCCGCGAACGTGCAACTGGGCACAACGGGTCAGCGCGTGAACCGCACCTTTGCTCACGCCCAGGAAGCAGGGCAGCGGTTCCCCATCCGCCACGCTCGCCTGCGCCATCGCCTCGCGGGCTGCACGCTCCGCTAAATCAATCGCAGGATCGATGGCCGCAAAGGACGTAGCTGAAACACTGCCCACAGCTCGCGCCATAGCTACGGGATCCACGCCGCCTTCGCTGTCGGATGCGATTCTCGATGACCGCTGCGAAAGCGTTTGTCCGCCCAGTAGGGCTCTAAACGTCTGCCAGGCTGACAACCCCAGAGGCGAAATCAGCCCCAGGCCCGTTATGGCGATACGGGGGGCGGCGGTGGTTGAAAATCGTTGGCGCGGAGGAGGCACGGCGTTTTCTAACAAACGGGAGCGTGGGGCGATGGATCAATCGCTCAAGCGTCGCATCTTAACAGCGCCGCGCGATGGCATCGAAACCCGGGCCGGTGTCGCTGATTCAGCGACAGAGTTAGAGACTCGGAGGATCGACGCGATGGCGAGCATTAGCACCGCCTTGAATTTGGCGGGCAGCGGCTCGGTACGGTTGTTGATCGGCGGGCAGCGACTCAGTGCGAATTACTGCTCGGTGGGCTTGGGAGGAGGCGATGATTTCGGGGCAGCCGCAGGAGAGGCAGGGGCCGCGGAAGGGGCTGCGGGTGGAGCAGGTGGGGCCGGGGGACCATCGCCATTCTGCTTGGCCTTGAGTTCAGCCAATTCTTTGCGGTTAATCTGCATCTGGCGCGGGAAATCAAATGAAAGGCGGACTTTGTCGCCGTGAATCTCGACAATGCGAATCACGCCCAAGGGTTGCTTAGGGTCGCCCAGCACGATCTCTTCACCGACGCGTCGAGTCAATGCCAACATGCGGATCGCTCCATCGACCAGTTCCATCCGGCGACAACGTCGCATCAGTGGCGATACTGAAGCTTCCTATCGACCGAGTTCGCCCAGTTCGTCCAGTAGTTTGAGCACTCGACGTCACCAGTCCGGGATCAGTGAACCTGCTGGACCGCGACGATCTCGGGCACTCTTTCGCGCACATTGCGCTCGATGCCCAGTTGCAGGGTCATAGTGGCGGAAGGGCAGCCGACGCAGGCGCCGTGCAGACGCACCCGTGCGATGTTATCGGCTGTGACCTCAACAAGCTCCACGTCGCCGCCGTCGGACTGGACCGCCGGGCGGATGCGCTCAACCACTTCCGCCACGCGACGAAAGAGGCTTTTCTGCTCGGTATCAGAGGATGTGGTGGTATCCTGACTCATCATGTTCTCAAAGGGGGTCGCGTCCCCTCCGGGGGGGGGGGCGGGGGGGCACTGCAACGCCCGAAATAGCCAACGGTTAATCATAGTCTGGGTTGCTCCCGCTTGCCAGCCGGGTTTCCGACCAACAACCGTTGGGTCTGCCCATTTCCGGGCCCTCCCAGTCTCCCCGGCTCGCAGAGCAGGGAAAACAGGCTCGCGCCAGGAAAGCATACGCTAGCGCCAGGAACGTGTGTGTTGCGCCAGATAAAGTATGCGCCTGCGCCAGGAACACATGCGCATGCGCTAGGAAAGTGTGCTTTCCAAGTCGGAAACAAATGTTTCTTGAGCGAAAACATATGTTTCTTGGTCGAAAACATATGTTTCTTGGTCGAAAACATATGTTTCTTGGTCGAAAACAAATGTTTCTTGGTCGAAAACAAATGTTTCTTGGTCGAAAACATATGTTTCTTGGTCGGAAACAAATGTTTCTTGGTCGGAAACAAATGTTTCTTGAGTGAAAACATATGTTTCCTGGACAAAAAGTCTGCTGAGAAGGGTGGTAAGGCACGGACGACGGTGTGCACGCCTACTGCGTGGCGCGCGATGAAGCCGGGGGGATGCCGTGCCACACATCATCCCGTCGCAGGCAGTGTGTGCAACCCCACAGGCGGGTGCCCCGCACGAAACCCAGATCACCCCAAGCAACGCCCCCGTGCGGCGAAGGGACGCAAACACCCGGCGAAGCCACCGGACCGATAACCCAAGCGATTCAAATGCCCGTTGGCCCGCTCGTCAGCATAGCTATAGCTGATAGATCGCCGCGCCTACTAACGCCAGCAGTGTCGGATTGATACACTTACCCCATGGCCAAAGACCTGCAATTAAATCAGCGTGGGCTCATCAATCGGGCGCTTCTGGGGGCAACCCTCGCGCTGGCGATGGTGCTGGTGTCAACCGGCTGCGAAAGCTCCGGCGAGGGGGGAGTTCTCAGCGGCGCTTTTGAGGGCTTGATGCCCCCGACGCCCGGCGAAGCGGCACGCGACGCATTTAACGTCTATGACCCCGATAAACGTCGTCGCAGCGTGGCGCTGCTCTCGGCATCCGAGTTCGGCGGCGAGGAACCGTATGTGCGGATGTACCGCCTGCTAGTGGATGACCCGGATGCCACCGTGCGTGCCGCCGCCATCGCTGCCTTGGGATTGCATGGTAAGCCCGAGGATGTCGCCAAGATCAATGCCCGGTTGATCGACACCACTGACTTTGTTCGCTGGGAGTCGGCCCAGGCTTTGCAGAAACTCCACGAGCCCTCCGCAGTGACGCCGCTGCTCAAGGCGCTCAGTGACGATACTGACGCCGATGTGCGTGCGGCTTCGGCTTACGCCTTGGGCCAGTATGCCGAGCCGCGCGTTGTTCAGGCGTTGATCGGAGCACTGGATGATCTGGACTTTTCTGTCGTGACGGCTGCGCAGCAATCGCTGGCGACTCTCACCGGTTACGACTTCGGCCACGATGCGAGCCTGTGGCTTATCTGGACCGAGAAGCACCAAACCGATCTCTTTGCTCATCAGCAGAAGTACACCTGGCAGCCGTTTAACAAGCCCAAGGGTTGGCTGGGCCACGTGCAATTCTGGGAAGATGGCAAACGCAAGGAACCCCAGGCCCCGGCGGGAATCGATCAGGCTGGCAATTCATGACGGCGGTTGCGGCCCCGCTGCTCTGCGACTCCGCCTGCTCTGAAGATTGCACCAGCATCGACCGTCGATCACTGAGCCCGGCGGGCCCACTCCTCCTCCAACGGCGTCAACTCGCGCGCCAACCGATTGCGCTTGTCCTGCAGACTCCGAACTTTGGCACCATCGCGATAAATGTCGGGGTCGGCTAATTCGCCATCAACCTGGGCGAGTTGTTTTTCGGTTGCGACGATGCGCTCCTCTAACGCCTGCTGATTGAGCTTAGCCAACGGCGATGGTTTGCCGCTGGGTTTGCTCGCCTTTGGAGGCGATGACGACTTGCGTTCGTCGGCCTTCCGTGGCTCGGGCTTCTTCTCCAACAGCTTGGTTGCTGCGGCATTGGCGGCAGCCTCGGCGGCTTGCTGGGCTGCGATATATTCGCTGTAGGTGCCTAGGAAATGACGCACGTTGCCGTTGCCATCGAGCACCAGCAACTGGTTGACCGTGTGATCCAACAGCCAGCGGTCGTGGGTGATTAGCACCAGCGTGCCGCCACCACTGACGTTTTCGCCAAAGCCTTTGGGCTCAGCGGTGAATTGCCGCAGGGCTTCTTCGAGGCGTTCGGCAGCGGGAATGTCCAGGTGGTTGGTTGGCTCATCGAGCACCACGAGGTTATGTCCGCCGACCATCAGCCCCGCCAGCACTGCCCGGCTGCGCTCGCCGCCCGATAGCACCCGCAGCGGCTTGTCCTGCTCATCGCCTGAGAAAAGAAACGCACCCGCCAGATCACGTGCAGCCTGCTCCGAGCCGAGCCCCTGCGTGCCGTTAAGTACGAAAAGTCGCAGGTGATCCACGACGGACCGGGATTGATCGATCTGGTCGTGGGTCTGGCGATAATGACCCACGCTCACCGAAGTACCCACACGCACCCGACCCGAATCAGTCTCGGTTTCACCCAGCAGGCATCGCACCAGTGTGCTCTTGCCCGCGCCGTTGGGCCCGATGATCCCCACCCGATCACCACGCTTGAGGACCAGCGACAGGTCGTGGAATAAAACTTTGTTGTCGTAAGCTTTGCTCACGCGGTCGGCTGAGCAGACGATGTCGCCACTGCGCTGCTTGGGTTTGAGCACGAGGTTGAACACGCCCTGATCGGCAGGGCGATCAATCAGGTCGTCACGCTTGTAGCGTTCGAGCCGTTTCTCGCGACCCTGCGCCTGCGCGGCACGTTGACCGGCACGGTATCGATCAATAAACGCCTGCTCACTGCGAATGCGCTCCTGCTGCTTGACATACACACGTTGTTGCGCCAGTCGCCGTTCCGCACGAAGCTCGACATATTTGGCAAAGTTGCCCGGATACTCCTCGATGCGGCCCTCGTGGAGTTCGACGATCCGCGATACCGCGCGATCCAGCAGCCAACGGTCGTGGCTCACCAGCATCACCGCACCGCTGTAAGACGCCAGAAACTGTTCGAGCCATTGGCGCCCGGCAATGTCGAGGTGATTGGTTGGTTCGTCGAGCAGCAGGACGTCGGGTTGGGATAGCAGCAGTTTGGCCAGTGCCAATCGCCCACGCTGACCACCCGAAAGATCACGCACCTTTACATGGAAGAAGGCATCGGTGAGTCCAACGCCGTGCAGAATGGCATCGATGCGATGGTCCACCGCGAATCCGCCCGCCGCCTGCACCGCACCTTCGGTCTGTTCATAGAGTTTCAGCAGGCGATCCAGATCATCGCCCTGGGCATCGGACATCTGATGGGTGATGTCTTCGAGTTGCTTGTGCAGTTGGTGGAGGTGTTCAAAGGCCTTGTCGGCCTCATCCCGCAGCGTGGCATCGGGATCGAGCTCGGGGTCCTGGCTCAGGTAGCCGACGGTGGCGTTGCGCGCCAGTTGGATCTGGCCGGTGTCGGGCTTGAGCCCCGAGAGCCCCGCGACGAGTTTCATGAGCGTGGACTTACCGCACCCGTTGCGCCCGACCATGCCGACGTGCATGCCCGGGTCAAGCGTGAGGTTGACGCCGTCGAGGATGATTCGCTCACCGAAGGAGAGCGTCAGATTTGCGATGGAGAGAAGAGCCATAGGTCAGCATTTGATCCGTGATTGGTTGGGTTGGTGCCTGCCCCGCGCCGGTTCCTGACGCCAGTATGCTACGCCACAGAGGCACGCAACTGGGTCTGGGTGAGCATCTGGTAAATGGGACAGCGTTCCATCAGTTCGTTGTGCTTACCGCGATCGATGATGCGACCGTTGTCCATCACCACGATCATGTCCGCATCGACGACAGTCGAGAGTCGATGGGCGATGATGAAAGTGGTGCGGCCGTGACGAAACTTGCGCAGCGCGCGATTGATCTTGCCTTCACTCTCGGCGTCGATCTGGCTGGTGGCCTCGTCGAGAATGAGGATGGCTGGGTCGCGAAGAATGGCCCGCGCGATGCAGAGGCGCTGACGTTGGCCACCGGAGAGCCCTGAACCGTCCTCGCCCAGCATCGTCTTGTAGCCGCGTGGCAGAGCGTCGATGAACTCATGGGCAAAGGCTGCTTCGGCTGCGGCGCGAATCTTATCCATGGATTCGTACCGCCGACCATAGGCGATGTTGTCGGCGATGGTGGAGTTGAACAGGATCGTCTGCTGGGTTACCACGGCAATCTGCTTTCGCAAGCTGCGCAGACTTACCTCGCTGATGTCGATGCCGTCGATAAACACCCGCCCGGTCGTCGGCTCCGTGAGTCGCGGCAGCAGGTTGAGCAACGTGGACTTGCCCGAGCCGTTGGCGCCCACGATGGCAATGGTCTGGCCAAACCGCACATGCAGGTTGGCATCGGCCACCGCGAGGCGATCCTGGCCCTGGTATTTGTATCCCGCACCGTCGAAAACGATGCTTTGACTGTGGGCGGGCAGCGTGACGAACCGCCGACTGCGACGATCCTCCAAGGTTTCTTCGATGGGCAGGTCCAGCATCTCCGATAGGCGTTCAGCCGCAGCCGCGGACTCGTGAAGCGTGCTGTTGAGATTCGATACTGGCTTGACACCGCTGGCGGCAAAGCCCAGCATCGCCAGCACGGCGATGAAGCGTTCGACATCGACTCGGCCGTGAATGATCATCCACGCCGCAGTCGAGGCCAGCGCCACCATGCCGAAGATGGTGAGGAACTCCACCACGGGCGAGGAATAGGCTTTGACGGCGCGCATCCGCATCTCTTCGCCAAAGAGCGACTTGGCCAAGCGACGGAAACGACGACGCTCATAGCCCTCGGCGTTGTGCGCCTTGACCACACTCAGGCCCGAGAGCACTTCGTTGACCGCACCGGTCATGCGGCCACGCTCGGACATCGCGGCGCGGCTGGCACGCTGAATTTTGCGCCCGAACCTGCGGAACAAGCCGAACATCACCGGCACGCCGATCGTCGCCATCGCCGCGATGCGCCAATCGATGATCCAGGCGATGATTAGCGCCACGACCATCTTGCAGATTTCCGTCAGCGCCCGGCCCATGAGCATCTGCAGGCCATCAGCCAGGATGCGGGTGTCGTTGACCAGACGACTGATCATGTCGGCATAGCCCTGCTGGCTGGGGAGCAGTGCGGGCACCTGCACGAGGTGGGCATAAATCTTGTCACGCCAGACCATGGTGGCGCGGGAGGCGACGGTGATCGTCAGATACTCGTGGACGAATCGCGCCACTCCGCCGATGGCGTTGAGCAGCAGGATCACCACCATGATGAACACAAAACCGGTGAAGCGGTCGCTGGGCACCACCGCCAGGAGATTCTGGCCCAGATCGCGAACCCACTGCGAGCGCTCCGGATTGGTGATGTAGGTTTCGATGATCTGCGGGAGCGTCTTCTGCTCGCGCAGGATCATCTGCAACATGGGCAGGATGAGGCTGAGCCCCGAGCCAAAGGTGATGATGGTGACAACCAGACCCAGGCCCGCCAGCGCCAACTGACGCCGGTAGTTGAGCAACAGCTTGGCGCTTTGCCAGAATGGGCTACCCATGGGTCATGGTCTTCATTGCGGGTGGCGGGGGAGTGTTCAACCACCCTTGGAACGGTTGGAGCGAAGCCTATCAAGATACTCGAAAAAGCGTGGAAATGTTTTGTTGACGCAGGACGGATCGTTGATGGTTACCGTGCCTGCCGGGGCCGCCATGCCGGTCACCGCGAAGCTCATGGCCATGCGGTGGTCGTCGTAAGTGTCGATGGTGGCAGGCGTGAGCGGGTTGTCGGGTGGGGGGGTGATGTGCAGGTCGTCGCCGTCAATGTCGGCCTCAGCCCCCAGCTTGCGAAGTTCGCATTGCAGCGCTGCGAGGCGGTCGGTCTCCTTGACCCGCAGGTTGCCCACGTTTCGAATGACCGTCGGCCCGTCGCAAAGCGGCGCGATGGCGGCGAGAGTCTGGGCTGTGTCGGGCATCGCGTTAAGGTCGATATCGATGCCACGCAGTCGCCGGCCTGCAGCGGGTGACATGACCGTGATGAAGTCCCGGCCGAAAGTCAGCCCCGCACCCATCTGGTGGAGCACATCAGCAAACCCGACATCGCCCTGTAGGCTGCCTCTGCCCAGCCCCTCGATGGTGCAGCGGCTTCCGGGTACGACGGCGGCTGCGGCGAGAAAGTAGCTTGCGTTGGAGGCGTCGGGCTCAATGGCGTAGGTCCGGCCCCGATAGCCGTCCTGCGGCGCGATGACGATCGACGTGAAATCCGCGTTGACCGTCGCCTCGACGCCAAATTGTGCCATGACCGCCAACGTCATCTCAACGTAAGGTCGGCTCGTCACCGGCCCGTCAAAGTTCAATTCCAAACCCCGCTCCAACAACGGGCCGATCTGCAGCAGCGCGCTGATGTACTGGCTTGACAGTGTGGGCTGCATGGTCAGCCGCCCACCTGTGAGGCGTTGGCCCGTGATTTCCAATGGCGGGTAGCCAGGCTCGCCGCGATATTCGATTTGAGCGCCGAGTTGTCGCAGTGGCTCGACGAGTTGTGCGATGGGCCGTTGCCGCATGCGGGCGACCCCGTCGAGCACGCCATGAAATCTCGGAATAGCGGCACAGGTGGCGGTCAGAAATCGCATGGCGGTGCCAGCGTTGCCCAGCGCTAGTGTCAGGGCTTGCGGTGATGCGGCGGCACTCTTGCTCGACAGAGCCCCGCCCTGCACGTCCACGGTCTCCCCGGCTTCATCGACCTCAAGCTTCACGCCCATTTGGGCAAGAGCCGTGAGCATGGCTTGGCTATCATCGCTCAGTAGCGCGCCCGTTAGACGACTCCGCCCGCGCGCCAACGCCGCCAGCAGCAACGCGCGATTGGTGATGCTCTTTGACCCGGGCGGGCGCACGGTTGCTTCGAAAGCACCCAGCGGTTCAATGACCATCACCTCACGCATGATCGAAACTCCCGAGTCCATCCTGGCTCAAAGCGCCGCGCTGCATCCCGCTCGACACCCACTCAACGCCCCGCACAACATAGAAATCATCCCTTGGCTTTGCGGAACACCGCGACGATATTCTCCACCGGCACCACATAGAGGCGATTATCCCCTTCAAAATCGACGGGGATGGCCTCCTTGGGATTAAACAGTACGCGGTCGTACTGCTCGATGGGGTAGTTGATGTCCTTTTCCACTTCCGCCGAGACCGCCACCACCCGCCCCGTGAGGGTGGGAATCTCCAGCTTATCAGGCAGATGAATGCCGCTGCGGGTCTTCTTCTTGTCCATGTCCTTGCGGATCAATACCCGCTTGCCCACCGGTTCGACGACTTCCAAGGCCGGGAGGTTCTCAGTTGATTCGCTCATAGTTGGGCGATTCTAACCGAATACAAACTCCCATCATGCCTGCCGTATCATTGGCAGCACCACGGCACCGCTAACCCCGAAAGGGTCAACATGAATTCACCGACCACCGCAGCCGCATCCCTGGCGTTCGTTCTCCACGATCACGCCTTGATGATCAACCGACTCAACAAGCTTGTCACGCCGTTGGATGACGCCCGACTGGCGGAGCAACCTCATGGGCAGGTCAACCACCCGGCCTGGACCTTGGGCCACCTGGCGCTCGTGCTTGACCACGGCTGCATGCTCGTGGGCGGCGAATCGGTGTTCGATGCCACATGGGGAGCCCGCCACGGCGGGGGATCGCAGCCCACCACCAACAGGGCGGATTACCCAACCAAGGCTGTGTTGCTCGAGGCACTCAACGCGCAATCACAGCGGCTGGGCGTCGCGCTGGCGGCCTGCGCAGCAACGGCCCTCGAATCCCCAAACCCCATCGAACGCGCACGCGGACGCTTCCCCGCCATTGGCGAATTTCTGGTTCACATGCTCACCAGCGAACCAAGCTACCACTTGGGCCAGTTGACCGGCTGGTGCCGGGCGATGGGTTGGACGGTCAAGTTCTAGGCGAGTCAGGCGAGTCGGCAGGTCGTTTTATCTGGTCGCCCTTATTGGTCGCCTTCAGTGGATACCGCCGACCGATGCCTGACCTGTGGTGGGGTCAAGGGTGATGGTCAACGATCGACCCGCAGCGGTGAGCGTGATACTCGCCGGGGTGGTCTGGTCAAGTTGCCCAAACGGGCCGAAGCCCAGTTGGTTATCCCCTCCGACACTCACAGCCGTCAAACCAACAGCCCCCAATGTTGCGGCACGTCCCTGACCAAAGACGACGCGATAGGGGACTTTGCCCACCGGATCCGTCAGTGGAACCGATGGTGTCGAGCCCGCCGCCAGGTGGTAACGGTTGCCCGCGATATCCAACACGATCACCCGGCGGTCATCGGCATGGGCGATGGCCTCGCTTTGGGCATAGGCCAGGTCCGCCATGAGCAGTTCGCCAGCACTGCGCAACTGCGTCAGTTCGCTGTCCCGTAGCATGGGCACGACCAGGGCGGCGCTGATGCCCAGGATCGCAACAACGATCAACAGCTCGACGAACGTCAAGCCCTTGCGAAAGAGGCATCGGGAGTCTTCTGGCGGCTTCATGGGCGTGCCTTGACGGTTGTAGGGGCGACCGCGGTGCCGCCCTGTGCATTTCATCGGATTTTGCCTACAGCAACTCAATCGACACCCCTTGGTAGCCGACGAAAACTTAGGGGAGGCTCCGCGCCATGACGCCGCTTGCGCGGTGGGTCCATCCCCCGAGGCGCTCTAAGGATGAAGCAACGATGAGTGGCATAGCATGACAGCAGCACATCGCGAAAACCCCAATCTGAGGCCGATCTGTCACGGCGGTACCGGCATCGTGCGCCATCGCGCCTTTACGCTCGTGGAATGCCTCCTGGCGGTCTCCATTCTCGCCGTGGCGGTTCTGGCAGTGGCGCAGGCGTTGGCAGCGGGGCAAACCCAGACCCACGAAGCGCTACACCATGCTCGCGCCATGCAACTGGCCAAGGCCATGATCCACGAAGTGCTTGCCAAACCACACGGGACTGGCGCAACCGGGCTTGGCCCCGAGTCCGACGAATCCGAACGCGCTGATTTCAATGAGATCAACGACTACCACAGCTTTTCCGAGGCTATCGGGGAACTCAAGGACGCCCACGACGTCCTGTATCCCGCAGAGTTCCAGGGATTCAGCCGCGCTGTGAGCATCGTGCCCCAGACGCTGACCATCGATGCCGTCATGGACGCTGGCGCGGGCCTATCCGTTCAGGTGACGGTGACCGATACCCGGGGGCAGACCTGGACCCTCACTCGTTTCGTGCCCCTTTGAACCACGCACGCACCATGAGACCAAACTTTCCTCCAATGAGATCGAGGTTCAGCGCCAGTCAGCATCGGCGCGGAATGACGCTTGTGGAACTGCTCCTGTCGCTGGCGGTGACGGGTGTGATCGGGGCCACGGTCGCGACGCTGCTGTTTGCGGTGAGTCGGGGGACATCATCGAGCAACGACCTTCGCGAGTCATTGGTGCGCCAGCAGATTCTGGACCATCGGCTCAACGCCGCGCTGGGCGCTTCGCGGGCGGTGCTGGCGACGGGGGCGGACTACCTTGTGCTCTGGCACGCCGATGCGCGCACGGATGGCAAGCCCAACATTTCGGAGTTGCGCCGAATCGAGCGTGACGCCACGGGACGGATCGTGGTCTATCGTGGCACCCTTCCATCGGACTGGACGCCCGAGCAGCAGTCGACAGCCGATACCGCCTACGAACTCGACGCCAACTTCGCCGCGGTTACAGCCAGCCTCAAGGGCAACGCCCTCTTTCCCAGCGAAATCTGGGCCACGGGCGTCAGCGCCATGTCCGTGACGCTCGACGATGACTCGATGGACGAGGTGGCGCTGTTGAGCTACCGCATGACGCTCGATAGCGCGGCTGGATCGCAGGTGTTCATCGGAGCCGCAGCGCTGCACAACAACGCTACCACCAGTGGCTCCGGCGTGGGAGGGGATTGAAAATGAGCAACAGGCCCATGGTTCGCCGTCGCCCGTTCCGCCGCCCCCAGCCGCGTCACCGTGGCGTGGCTATGTTGCTGGTCATTATCGCTGTGGCGATGGTGACCGTGCTGAGCCTCTCGTTTCTCTCAGCCCAGAGCACCACCACGGGCATCACGCGGAACTTGAGTCGTGTCGCGCAGGCCCGGCAGATTGCCAGTTCCGCCATTGCGATGGGCATGGCGCAGATACAGGCTGACAGCGAGTGGCGATCGTCGTTGACCCACGGCGTGTGGTTCTTCGACGAGTCGCTGGAGGGCGGCACGGTAACGCTCCTGGGCCGCGATGGCATCGACCTCAACGGCGATGGCATCCCGGACGGTGATGGCGATCTGACCGACGACCCCACCGACCCGGTAACCTTGACGGCGACGGCGACGTTCCAAGGCGTGACGCAGACGATTCATGCTGTGGTGCGACAGAGCGGCGGCGAGCAGCAGGTGGGGTTGACGACCGAGTTTTTCCTGGCCACGCGGTCCCTGTCGAATCTCAGCCACACCGATTGGAATGCCACCCCCGACTATGTGAGCACGGCTGAGCAGGTTAACCAGCCACGCCTCGACTCCAGCGGTGAAGCCTGGCCCGGCGGGCCGCGCGACGAGTTTGCGGTGCGCTACTCAGGACGCATCACCATCCCCGTCTCGGGTCAGTACACGTTCTGGACTGACAGCGATGACGGCTCGGATTTATGGATCGACGGCGTTCGCGTGGTCAATAACGATGACCTCCACTCCATGCGCCTGCGCAGTGGATCAATTCAACTTACAGCCGGGACGCATGACTTCGTGGCGCGGTATTTCGAGTGGTACGGCGACTTCGGCATGATTGTGTCTTGGCAGGGGCCGGGAATGTCGAGCCGACAGGTGATTCCTCCCGAGGCCTTTACTCAGGGGATCTCGGCAGCCCCCGCGGGCGATACACCGCTGCTGGTTTCCACCTCAATCACGCTGTCCAACAACGCCCACATCGCCGCCTGGTCAGGCAGTTCCGACGACGACGATGAAGGCTCGGCCGGCAGCATACCGCTGGCCCATATCAACGCGATCTCCTCAGGCAGCGTATCAATGTCGGGCAACACCCGTATCAACGGCAATGTGAACATCGGGCCCAACGGTAATCCTAGTGTGGCGGTGAGCCTGTCGAACAATGCCGCCATCGATGGAAGTGTCTCGGCCATGACGGTCGCGATGCCCATCGCCGCCGCGTCCATGCCCACCGGCTTGCCCGCCAATCAGGGCAACGCCTCTTGGAACTCCTCACAGGTCATCAACACCAATCGCCATTACGGCAACTTGACAATCTCTGGCAACTCCAACATCACTATCCAAGGCGATGTAACGATTGCCTGCACGGGCAATTTCGTGATCGCCAACAACGCCCGCATAGATGTCAATCCCGGCGCGAAGTTGACGATCTACGTCGGTGGCAACATGACCATCAGCAACAACGCCCGAATCCTCAGCGATGCCGCCGACCCGACGCGGTGCCAGATCATCATGACCGGCAACAACCGCGATTTGTCGATGGATACCAACTCGCGGATGTGGGCGCAGGTGCGGGCGCCGTCAAGTCGATTGGTGGTATCCAATAACGGAAGGTTTTATGGCACGTTCGTGGGACGAGCCCTTTCAGCCAACACCAACGCGCGGGTCAATATCGCGATGAATCTGGTGGGCGAAACCCCCCAGGACTCCGGCACGGGTCCCGCGAGTTACGCGCTTGACTGGCTGGATTGATCCGGCGGGAGCGGCGGAAGCATCTGCTTGGTTGTCAGTGCGCCGGCAAAGACATCGCCCATCTCGTCGACCCGTTTGAGGGCTTCCTTGGGCGACATGTCCACTGTCGGCACTTTACGTCGGCGTGCCAGGATTTCCACTTCCTCCCATTGCAACGGGAGAGAGACGGTGGGCTCAGTGTGCCCGCGCAGGGAGTAGGCGCACACCGTCGTCTTGTGCTCGTCGTTCTGGCTCCAATCGACAAAGACCTTGCCCTCCCGCTTGTTCCGCGTCATGGCGCTTAGAACCTCGTTGGGAGTTTCTTTTTCAAGCTGTTGCGCCAGTGCCCGGGCAAAGTTTTTGGTCTGCGTATAAGTGGTCGGTGTGTTGAGCGGCACGTAGAGGTGCAGGCCCTTACCGCCTGAGGTCTTGGCCAGGCAGCGAAGGTTCACACCATTGAGAATCTCGGCGATCCGCACTGCCAGCCGAGCGCAGTGGCGCAGATCCGCCGGTGGACCGGGGTCGAGGTCCAGCACCATCGCCGTGGGCAGCGACGTGTCGTGTACGGTGTGCTGATAGGCGTGCAACTCCAATGCCGCCAGATTCGCCACCCACAACAGCGATGCAGTTTCATTGATGACGCAGTAACGCACATATCCCCGATCATTGGCGCTATCCACCTTGCGGGTTTCGATCCAAGGCGGGCGGAAGTCGGGGCAGTTTTTGTTGAAGAACGCGCCTGACTCCACGCCGTCGGGAAACCGCTTCATCGACACCGGCCGATCCTTCAGATGCGGCAACATCGCGCCGCTGATTCGCCCGTAGTAATCCAAGACATCGCCTTTGGTGAAGCCTTTGCCGGGATACAGCAACTTGTCCAAGTTGGACAGCTTCACTTGCCGCTGACCGATGGTGACGATGGTCTTGCTCATGATTCACACTCACAACCTTCAAGGCAACTTTCGATTGCACGCGAGCGCGAGGGCGATTTTTGTGGCCCTTTACGCCGACCTACGCCGACTTACGCCGCTTGCGTCCACCGCTGGCTTTGGCGGTAGGTTCGCTAGTCTTCTTGGCTCGCTGCAGGCTCTTTTCCAAAGCCTCCATCAAGTTGTAGACCTCCGGTGCGTCCTCCTCGACGCTCGCCTGAGTGATGATCTCCTTGCCTTCAGCCTTGCGGTCTAGAAGCTCCTGCACCTTGTCGCGATAATCATCCTTGTATTTCTTGGGCTCAAACTCCGCCTCCAGCGCATCGATGAGCCGCTGGGCCACATCCAGTTCCTTCTTGTTGACCGCTACGGCTTCGGGCAGGTCCACCTGTTCCGCGACAGGGATAATTTCCTCAGCGAAATGCATGGTCGCCAGGCTGAGGACATCGCCCATAGGCCGCAGGGCCGCGAGGTATTCCTTGCCGCGCATCACGAACTTGGCGATGCCGACCTTCTTGGCGCTTTTCATGGCCTGCAGTAGAAGCTGGTATCCCTTGCCGCCGCGCTCGTCTGGCGCGAGGTAGTAGGGCCGGTCGTAGTAGATCGGGTCAATGTCCGCCAGATCGACAAAGTCGAGGATGTCGATGCTGCGACCGGCATCGGGCTTCAGTGCCTTGAGTTCGATGTCGTCAACGAGAACATACTGATCCGGCGCGATTTCGTAACCGCGTGCGGTGTCATCAAAATCGTACTCCTTGCCAGTCTCCGGGCACACGAGTTTGCGGCGGAGGCGACACTGGCCGTCCTTGCTAAGCATGTGGAAATGGATGCTGCGGTCGCGCAGGGCCGAGTGCAGCTTGATGGGGATGTTGACAAGGCCAAACGAAATCGAGCCGCTCCACATTGCGCGTGCCATGATGAATCTCCTTTAGGTTTGGGAATCTTTGAGCGATCGTGCCCGTGCTCGTGCTATGTCCGGTTCAAGCACGACATCCTCTGCCTTCTTGTCGTCGCGCAAGCCTTGATAAGACGCATGGCGGAGGATGCCATCGTGCGTCCATTGCCGGACATTGATCTGCGCGACAAGTTGAGGCTTGACGAAAATCGCATCGCGGTGCGGCACAACATCCGCATACGGATTGCCGTTTTGTCGGAGCTTGCGCAACATGCTCAAGAGCATCTGCTGATGCTCGCGGGTGAAGCCCGTGCCCACGCGACCTGCAAAGCGCAGTTGGCCCTGGTCATCGTGATAGCCCATGAGCAGTGCGCCAAGTGCCTGCGGGTCTTCGAGCCCGGGCGTCCAACCGCCGATGACCAGTTCCTGCTGAGAGACGAGCTTGATCTTGCGCCAGGCATCGCTGCGACGTCCGGGTTGATAGATGCTGTCGCGGCGTTTGGCGATGATGCCCTCAAAGTCCAGCTTCTTGGCCGCTGCCAGCAGCAGAGCGCCGTCGCCCAGATGGGCGGGGGGCGTCTGCCACGCTTCGCCGCGAAGGTCTAGACCGTGCAGTGCCTCGCGACGAACATCGTAGGTTTGGTTGAGCAACGATCTGTCATCGAGCTGCAACAGATCAAAGATCATGAGCAGCACCGGGGCCTCGCGCATCAGGCGGGGGATGGCTCTGCGGTTGGTCACATGCATCCGCCTCTGCAACAGGCTGAAACTCGGTCGCGCTTTGGTGTCCAGCGCCACGACTTCGCCATCGAGCACTACAGTTCTCGTCGTGCCCGGGAAAGCGCCCGCCAGCGCTTGAAGCTCGGGATATCGATCCGTGATGTCATTGCCCAGCCGACTGGACAGCGTCACCTTCCCATGATGGATCACGACGATGGCACGCACACCGTCCCACTTGTGCTCAAAGGCCCAACCAGGCTGGGCGGGTGGACGCAACGCAGACGTCGCCAACATCGGTGCCACCGCCAGCGGCGACTTTGCAGCTTGTATGCGAGAATCGGCGTTTATCGTCAATGGCTCGGCCATAGAACCTCGCAAAGGGTCGCATCGACATGCTAGCGCTCACCTCAACGCCAGCCCACCGGAGAAATCTCGGCATGAGGATGGGGGTTTGCCGACACAGTGCCACCCCAGGACGAGTGGCATCCAAGCGCGTGCGTTTGACACGGGCGGCTCAGATGTCGAAAGTATGCTTCTACAGTGGGGCGGGTTTAACCCCTTCATGAGGCGGCGATGATTCAGAACAACAGTACACACGACGCTAACGCGGGGCCGCGCCCACGCAAACGCATCAACGCGCAGCTAGACCGTCAGCAGATTCTCGATGCCACGGATCGCTGCCTCCGCCGCAACGGCTACGACGGCGCGACCATCCGCTGCATCGCTGGCGAACTGAACTGCGCGGTGGGCTCCATCTATCTTTACTTCCGCGACAAGCGGGAACTTCTGGCCGTCGTCGCCCAGGCAACGCTCGAACCCGTGGCACTTGCTGCGGAGGATGGCAGCGCCATCGAAGAAACACTGGCGGCCTACTATGCCGCAGCAACCGCCGACGGCGAGATCTACGCGATGTTGTTCTGGCTGACATCGCCAGCGCCGGGCAGTCGGCCTACGGCATTACCAACCGTGGTGCAGCGCATCATCGAAGCATGGGGGCGCCAACTGGCCAACAACGCGCAGGTTGCGCAGCGGATATGGATTGCCCTGCACGGAGCGATCCTGTTGCGGCAAGGCCCCGATTCCGCACTGGCCACGCTGCGGCGCCATCAAACCACGACGATCCAGCCGGCCAATGGTGAAACGTTACGCCGACCTGTGATCATTGACCTGCCGCGCGAGCCCGCCGTCAATGTGGAGCCATCCAACCCGCCCGCTCTGGTGAATGAAGACCTCGTTCTGCTTTAAGAAAAGAAGCGAGCCGCCGTGCCCCAGCCCTTCATCGCCACTTGTCCCGCCAAGGTCAACCTGGCGCTCTCCATCGGCCCGCCCATCGCTGCCGGTGTATCAGCGGGCATGCACCCCATCGCCAGTTGGATGGCGGCTGTGGACTTCGGCGATGATCTGCGCATCGATCGCCTCGCCGATGAGCCCAGTCGCTTCGACCTCACCGTGGCGAGCGATGGGCCGCGACCGACGCCCATCGATTGGCCTCTGGAAAAAGACCTTTGCTTTCGGGCGGTGGCGTTGCTTTCCGAGCACGTGGATCGACCGCTGCCCGTCGCGCTGTCCCTGGTCAAGCGTGTTCCCACCGGCGCGGGATTGGGTGGCGGGAGCAGCGATGCAGCTTTCACACTCGTGGGTGTCAACGCTGTTCACCACCTGAGCCTCGACGATGCCACGCTGATTCAACTGGCGGGCAGGTTGGGGAGCGATGTGGCGTTCTTCATCGGTGTCGCCCGCGCCGTGGTTACCGGCCACGCTCACGGCTTCACCTCCGCCATCGTCACCGGTCTGGGCGATGGCATTGAGCCTGTGCCCACCGCAGCCCCCATTGATCTCGTGCTGATCTTCCCCCCGTTTGGATGTCCCACCGGGCCCGTGTACCGCGCCTTTGACCAAGCTTCTACCGCGGAGAGTCTGGCGGGCCATCCCCAGACGGCGCGTGTGCGGGAGTTGGCGATGCGGACTCCGCTGCCTGCCGATGGCCCCTTTAACGACCTGGCGCAACCGGCCTGTGCTGTGGCACCGGACCTGGGGCCGCTGATGACGAAGCTGCGCGAATCACTACAGGTGCCGATCCACGTCACGGGTTCGGGCTCGACGCTTTTCGTCGTCGCCACCGATGCCGCGAATGCGAAGGTCTTGGCGCGCCAAGCGCGTGACGTCACGGGCTTGCCGACACTGGCCACGCGGACGCTATGAGCCGCACACTGTGAAGTGCGACCTCTGACGATCACTCATTTCCGCGGTGCGCTCACGTCCACAACCACCAGCTCTTCCTGCAGCCGCCGCGCTGCATCCGCATCCGCGACGATGTCGCTGTGACACACGGCCTTCTTGCCCTTGTGCGCCAGCTTATGAATCGCCTCGGGCGACAGCACGCCGCGCTGCTGGAGGATTTCCTGCTGCTCGACCGTCAAAGCCGCGGACTTGCTGGCCTTCTGCGCCGGGGCGGATTCCGCATCCTTACCGCTGGCCCAATCGGTGATCTCCTTGCTGATGCGCACACTGCACCAGTCGTGGCCGCACATGGCACAGAAATCAGTGTCCACGTCGAGGTCTTCATCGTGATAAGCGCGCGCGGTGTCGGGGTCGAAGGAAAGCTCGAAATGCTTTTCCCAGTTCAATGCCGCGCGGGCCTTGGTCAGCTCATCATCCTGCGCCCGGCTGCCGGGGATACCCAACGCGATGTCGGCTGCGTGGGCAGCGATTTTGTACGCGATGCAGCCCTGCTTGACATCGTCCTTCTTGGGCAGGCCCAGGTGCTCCTTGGGCGTCACGTAGCAGAGCATGGCGGCGCCGTGATACGCCGCTGCCGTGGCGCCGATGCACGACGTGATGTGGTCGTAGCCCGGGAAAATATCGGTGACCAGCGGCCCAAGCACGTAAAACGGCGCGCCGTGACAAAGCTGTCGTTGCAGCTTCATGTTGTATTCGATCTGGTCAAACGGCACGTGGCCCGGCCCTTCGATCATGACCTGCACACCCTTGCGCCAGGCACGCTCGGTGAGGCCGCCCAGTGCGTGAAGTTCGAGAAGCTGGCACCGGTCAGTGGCGTCGGCCAACCCGCCGGGGCGGCAACCGTCACCAATCGAAAACGTCACATCGTGAACCCGCATGATGTCGCAGATGTCATCCCACAACGTGTACATGATGTTCTGACGATTGTGCGTGAGCATCCACTTGGCCAGCAAAGATCCGCCACGCGACACCAGTCCGATGAGCCGATTCCTGACGTAAGGCAAATGCTCGCGAAGCACACCTGCGTGAATGGTGAAGTAGTCCACGCCTTGAGCCGCCTGATGCCGCAACGACGCCAGCACCATCGCCTCGTCGAGGTCTTCGATGCGATGACCGATGATCATGGCGTAGATGGGCACCGTGCCGATGGGCACCGTGCTGTTGCGGATGATGGCGTCGCGCGTCGCATCAAGATCGCCGCCCGTTGAAAGATCCATCACCGTATCACCACCCCATCGCTCAGCCCAGTGGAGCTTCTCCACTTCCTGATCGATGTTGGACGACACAGGCGAAGCCCCCATGTTGGCGTTGACCTTCGTCGTGGCAGCCCGCCCAATCGCCATCGGGTCGAGCTTGTAGCCCAGGTGCGTCTTGTTGGCGGGGATGACCATGCGGCCGGCTGCGACTTCGTCACGCACCTGCAGGGCTGTGAGGTGCGGCTCACGCTCGGCCACGCGCTGCATCTGCGGCGTGATGATGCCCAGCCGGGCAAACTCCAACTGCGTCGAGGCGGCAAACCCCGCCGGGGCACGCCAGGCTTCGGGACGCTCGTGGTTGGCATCATCGACGCAGGTCCAATCCAGCGGCATGAAGTCCCAGGCTGTCTTGTCCGACGGCTGGGGCATGCCCGGGGTGTCAGGTGAACTGAACGTCAGCCTGCCCGCCCGACCGGGGGCGATGTTGGCCTTGCGTGCAAATGAGCCGGGTGTGGTCGTGCTCGCAGTGGCACCAATGGCACCGGGGTCGCCGCCGATCTCGGGCAGATGAAAATCGATGGCGGCGGGATCAACCGCCTCCGAGGCGTTGTTATTACGGATGATCATGGGTCAACCTTCCTTTGCAAAACCGTTCGTCAAGACGCGGCATGGCCCTGCACGCCGCAGGGGTCGGCATTCGGCCGACGGTCAGTGAACCGGGTGAGCAGTACGGGCGGGAAGTGGTGAAGCGGGCAAGCGCGAGAGGAATCACGTTTGGGCTTCGCTTCCCTACGCCGGTGCTAACCGGTTCAGGTTCCAGGGTTTGATCTCAGCCCGCGGCCGTTACACGCCGGGGCACCCCTAGCGAACTCCCCTGAGCATACGGGCCAGAGCGGGCACAGTAAAGCGCCGCGGCATAAATCTGTGCCGGTTGCGGATCGTGCGAGTGACCAGAGCGAATTGGTTATCCGGCTGAGTTCGCCGACTTGGACGACTCAGACCTTGTCAGGGCCCATGACCGTGGCTTTGTCGATCGTGGGCGGGTTGACTGGTGTGCCGCTGCGATTGTCGCGCAGAGGAGTCGCGGCAATCTTGTCCACCACATCCAGACCGTCGATGACCTGCCCAAAAGCGGTGTATTGCTTGTCGAGGTGTTGGCAATGTTCCCGCGAGAGGCAGATGAAAAACTGCGAACCGGCCGAGTTGGGGTCTGCGGAGCGCGCCATTGATAGCACGCCCTTGTCGTGTGGCCGACCGTTGAACTCCGCCGGGACCGTCCAGCCTGGCCCACCGGTGCCATCGCCCTTGGGGCACCCGCCCTGGATGACGAACCCGCCCAGAATTCGGTGGAAGGTCAGTCCATCATAAAACCCACTGCTGCTGAGCTTTACAAAGTTAGCCGAGTGCTTGGGCGCCACTTCGGGCCAGAGCTCGACGATGATTTCGCCCTCGGATGTCTCCAGTTTCACGTGCGGATTGCCATGTTCGCTCATCGTTAGCCTCTTGGGTAAGGGGTGTTGATTGACTTACCCACAGTGTAGTCGCCCATCGCGCCTCGTGCAGAGAATGGCCAGAGAGGTTGCGACCATGCCCACCGTCTTTGTTCCTCGCTCCTTACTCCCGCGGATCCATCACGCGCCCCACAAACAGGATCGTCCCCGTCGGCTCGTGGCGAATGACAAACACGAACGGGTGATCGGCCTTGAACTCGACGGTCTCTTCGGGCATCGGCGCGCCGTGCCTGCCGATCACCACCGCTGTGGCGGCTGCAGCTTCGGTGCCTTTCTCATCCACCGCCACGAAGGTCTTGTGGATCACGGCCGTCACGTAAAGGTCATTTGTGCCGTCGATGCCGGAGAAGTCGGCCTTGCCGGGCACAAAGGCATCGACCATGCCCAGCTTCTTCAACGGCGGAACCATGTCATACGATGACTCGAACTTGAACTTGGGCAGAGACAGTTCCACCTTGCGCCGCTTGGCGTCCTTGAGCCATGTCGCAAGCACATGGCTGGCTAACGTCTTTTCCACCTCCGCCAGGTCGGCGGCTTTCTTAGGCAGGACAATCGTCATCGACGTCTCATTGCCCTGATACGGCAGCGTCACACTCTGCACCGCATCGTTTTCGAAGTACTGGAAATGCGTAGTCTGATGCATCGTCGGCACCTCCACACGCTTGCCATCGGCCAGCGTGAAGGGCGCATCCTGCGTGGCTTCCTTGGCAAACGGGCTGGCCCAGTCGGCTTTGAAATATATCGCGTTGGTCAGCACCAGGCGGGTCAATTCATCGATCACACCTTGCGGCAGCAGGTCCTTGACCTTGTCCTTGGTCTCCGTTTGCACCCACTTGTTGATCGTTGTGCGCGAGCCTTCCGGGTCCTTTACAAAGTCCATCTCACGCAGGCCCGAAGCGAACGTGCCTTTGACCGCGTCGAGGTATTCCTTGCGGAAGGCGTAGCCCTTCTGCGCCCATATGCTGTTGACGGTCTTGAGCTGGAAACCGCGATTCTTATCGTCCTCACGAGGATTGATGCCCGGCATGGTCGGCGTACCACCTAGAAGGATCGGGTAGGCATTGATCATCTCGGGCCTTGGCTGTTTAATCCACGGCGACGGCACGCCGTTTTCCGCATGCAGGTGCTCCATCGTGAACAACGCCAAAGTCGTTGTAATCTGGTCGGCCGTCTGGCCGCGTGCTCCCAGCAGTGTCATCGACAGTGCCGCGTGCATGCTGTGCGGGGAGATGAACAGGTTGCCTTCCCGGGTCGCCAACTGTTGATAAAGGTCGATGCCGAAGCGATTGGAGGATGCCGCCAATTGTCGGGCATCATTTTCACCGCGCGCCAGCGTGACGTTGGACGCCGCGAAAAGCACCAGAGACACGATGAGCAGGCGAGTGAGTGTCATAGACAGGACTCCTTGCCTCATGTTAGACGCGTGAGCTGACGAGAGGTTTCTGCAATGCCTTGCCACATTTCAATCCCATCACAGCGGTAGTGCCACCACCTCGCCGCGCTGCATGGAGCGGGTGACGGCTTCGGTGAACTCCATGTATTTCACTGCGGTGGCGAAGTCGGTTAGGCGGAGGGGTTCCTGGTTGCGGATGGCGCCGATGAATTCCTCTTCCACTCGCCAGCCGCCGACGAGTTCGGGGGATAGGGGCAGGGGGGTCATGGCTTCATCGCCGTGGCGCCGCAGGGCCAGGCGATCGCCGCTGGGGGCGATGTGTAACACGCCTGTCTCACCGATGATCCACGCGCCGCTCTGCTCAGGCAGGCCCATGACGGCTGAGATCTGCATGTGCAGCTGCGCGCCGCAGGCCAACTCACCTACGACATCGACATGGTCAGGCACATCGATGGCGACGGTGTTGCCCTGCTCATCGGGGCGCTGGTTGACAAACGTGCGGCCCATGGCGGTGATGCGTTTGGCGGGGCCGACCCAGCGCATCAGGGCTTCGTACCAGATGCCCATGCTCAGGATGTTGAGGCCTGACAGCTCCGCGTTTTGCCGCCAGGTCCGGGGGGACAGGCGATCGATACTGGCTTTGGTGTCGCGCACCTCCACCGCCAGGAGCGGGCCCAACTCGTCGTGCGCGATGAGGCGTTGAATCGTGGCATCGACGGCAAGAGTGAAGGGCGAGGGCACGATCTGTGCGATCAGGTCGGGCCGACGTCGGGAGGCGGCGAGCATGGCGCGGGCCTCGGTGGCGTTCATGGCCATGCGTGCTTCGCACATGACGTGCTTGCCCGCTTCCAGTGCGGCAATGGTCACCGGCGCATGCAGGTAGGGCCAGGTGCCGATGACGACTGCCTGCACATCCCGGTCCTCGATCACCGCTCGCCAGTGCGGATACGTTCGGCCCAGCTTGAACTCGTCGACGATCCGGCGGGCTGAAGCTTCGCTGCGGTTGGCGACGCCCATGATCTCAACGCCTTGGATGGCCTGGAGACCGGGGATGTGACGGGCGCGGGTGTTGCCCCCGGCGCCGATGATGCCGATGCGGATGGGTGGGTGTCGCAAGATTGAGTTGCTCCTTGAATTCGCGTGGGTCATTTTACGGCGCCGCGAGAGAAGCGGGGCGGCTGCGATGGGAGGCCCTGACGATAGACCACGAGAGATTGCTGGTCTACGCCAGCAACGCACACCAGCCCGGCGGCGAATAGAATGCCAGCCATGATCCTTCTCATCGATAACTACGACAGCTTCACCTACAACCTGGTGCAGCGCATTGGCGAACTCGATGCGTCCCTTGACCTGCGGGTCATCCGCAACGACAAGATCACCGCGCCGGAGGCTGTAGCGATGGACCCGGACTTCGTCATCGTCTCGCCCGGGCCTTGCACGCCTCGCGAAGGCGGCGTCTCCAACGACATTATCAAGGCGTTTGCAGGCCGCAAGCCGCTGCTGGGCGTCTGTCTCGGTCATCAGTGCATCGGCCACAGCTACGGCATGACCGTCGGGCGAAACACGCGATTGATGCACGGCAAGACCTCGCCGATCCACCACGACGCCAAGACCATTTTCAAGGGCCTGTCCAATCCCTTCGTCGCCACCCGCTATCACAGCCTCGTCATCTTCCGCGATACGTTTGACGATTCGCGGTTCGAGATCAGCGCGTGGACCGAGGAAGGCGAGATCATGGGCCTGCGCGCCCGGCCCGGCACGTTCGGCGCGGGACTTGATGCCCCCTTGGAGGGCGTGCAGTTTCACCCCGAGAGCTTTTTGACCGTCGAAGGCCCGCGGCTGCTGGCGAACTTCCTGGGCCTGCCCGCGCCGACGCTGGCAGTTTGAATCCACTTTCACATAAAAAAAAGCCCACGGCTGTTGCCGCGGGCTTTGTTTTATCGCGAGTGTGCGGAGTTCTCACACATCCAGCGACAAGTACGCCAGCTCATCTTTGGTCAACTGCACATCCAGGCCGGGCATGGAAGTACGCGTCTCCTCGATGGTGCGCGGGCCGATCAACGGGAACGTCGGGAACGGCTGGCAGAGGATGTACGCCAGCGCGATATTGATCGGCAGGACGTTGTACTTCCTGGCCAACTCGATGGCGCGATCACGACGCTTGAAGTTGTCCGGGCTGTACCAGCAACGCAGGAGTTCCGCATCGTCTAGCTTGTCGGGGCCAGCGCGGTCCGTGAAGAACCCGCGGGCCTGACTCGACCAGGGCATGACAGGCAACTGCGTGCGCTCGTGCCATTGGCGCCCTGCCTTATCCGACACGTGGACGCAGCCACGCCACACCGGGTCAACCATGTGCGCCAGGCTCAGGTTGTTGCTCACGGCGCTGAAGCCCCGCTTGCCCTTGGCCTTGGCATAGGCCTGGGCTTCCTCGATCCTCGGAAGCGACCAGTTGCTCCCGCCGAAGATCTTGAAGCGTCCCTCGTTGACCAGTTCGTTGAGCACATCAATGAACTCACCAACCGGGATCTCAAGATTGTCGCGGTGCATCATGTAGATGTCGGAACTGTCGAGCTTGGCGCGTTCGAGGCTCTCGATGATCTGCTTGCGGAGCGACTTGGGGTTGCACTCGGGGGTGTGGGCGCCCTTGAAGAGCAGCACGACCTGATCGCGCACGCCGCGGTTGCGAACCCACCAGCCCAGTTGGGGCTCGGTGTTGTAAACCCATGCGGTGTCAAAGGCGTTGCCGCCGCGCTCGAAGTAATCGTCGAACACAGCCGCGGCATGAGGTGCTGATCGCTGGTTATCAACGCCCATGATCAGGCGGGCGATATCTTTGTCGAGCCCCGCGATGCGGCCGTACTTCATCGTTGGGTTTCGCCGCGCCAACTTGCTGCCGTCGATGGGCGACTGATAGCGCAGGCTCTCCCACTTTTCCATGTTGTAGAGCAGTCCGATGGATTGCCGCCAGCGATCCAGCGTCGCGATGTTGCCCAGCGAATCGCCCCAGCTCATCGCCGGTGATGCCGCCTGGGTCTGGCCGGCCTTGATCGCGTTGCCCACCACATCGGCTTCCATGGCAAAGGCGGTGACATCTGTTTCGATGTTGATTTCCTGCGCGGGTTGGCCGTTGACATTAACGACGATGGTGAAGGCCCCGCCGGTCTTGCGGTTAGCTGTCCACGGATTGGCGACGACGATGTTGCCCTTGGTGCCGAAGATCTTGGCGCTGTTGTCGTGCGATAGATGAACGCCGGTGGTCAACTGCGCGATGATGTTGCCGGGGAACTTGAGCGACGCCGTGGCCACCATGTCCACGCCGGTCTCGCCTAACCATCCGGTGGCATTGACTTGCACGGGGTCGGCGAAATCCTTGCCCGTCGCGGCACCGGCAATCAGGCGTGCGAAGGAAGCGGCGTAACAGCCCACATCCATGATGCCGCCGCCCGCCATGTCATTGGCGAACAGTCTGCCCTGTGGGTTGAAGCCCGCCTGGAACGCGAAGGCTGCCTGAATGAATCGCACTTCGCCGATGATCCCGCTCTTGACGAGCTCCACGACCTTAGCGGTCTGCGGATGGCAGCGGTACATGAAGGCTTCCATCATGAACGTGCCGTTGCGACGCGCCGCCTCGAACATGGCCTGGGCTTCATATTGGTTGATCGCCAGCGGCTTCTCACACAGCACCGCTTTGCCCGCATTGGCGCAGGCAATGGCCCACTGGGCATGGAGCGGGTGGGGCACCGCGATGTACACGGCCTGCACGCTCTTGTCGCTGAGCATCGCCTCGTAGCTACCGTGGCGTGTGGTGATGCCAAACTCCTCGCCGAACTTGTCAGCCGAGGCCTGCGTGCGACTGGCGACGGCGACGAGCTTGCCGGTCTTTGATTGCGTCAGGCCATGCGCCAGCGTCTTGGCGATGGCGCCGGTGCCGATGATGCCCCAATTGATGCGGTCGGACATTGCGAGATAACTCCAGGGTGTGTCGAGCCGGGTGCTCGAAGTTGTGTTGCGTGGGTGGTAAGGGGGAGAACTGTCAGAAGGCATCATGATACCTTTAGCGCCCCAAGGTTCAACTTCGGGCCCGCTGAGTCGCTCTGGTTCAAACCGGACCCTTCTGGGCCGGATTCCGCCCCCGCCCGACCCCGGGCCCCCGCGCCCCCCGCGCCCCCTTCAAGCCGACACCTTCAGGGTCGGATCGCCCCCACCATTGACGCACGCTCCATCGCATGTCAAACTCTGTTAAACCACCCTCGGGGGTCCAGTCCAATGTTCATCGGGGCCCAAATCCCACCGCTCCCCACCACCACCTCCGCCCCCGGGGGCGGCGACGGCTGGTCGATCCTCAAACCCCGACCCTCACCCGAAGCCCCGCATGCCAATGCGGTGCTACTCCCTGCGAACGCGGCCGGGGGCGACCGAAAAACGCACGCACCATTCTTGCGTAATTGTGGATGTCCCCTTTTCCTCCTCTGGAGGTGGACAGAACACTACTCGCATTCGGGAAAGGAGCGCATCCTGACAAATGAAGAGTATTGGTCGCTCGCATCTGAACGGCAGCGTATCGACCAACTGCGAAAGGAAGTGGCTAAACGGCAGCAATCACATAAAAGCACAAGATGCTATTAGGAGCAACAACCATGGACAGCAATAACGACCTTTGCGAGACGATATCGACTGAGCTGAAAGTGTGTCGCGTAATGTCAGTGCATATAGGTGTAGTGTTGGCAGTATGCTCAAGTATTATGCTCTTATCCTCCTGCAACCGTACGTGGAGTGGGTCGCGCTCCACTCGGCATTTAGCGCGTACCGTGGCGAATACAGAGATCGTCGGCACCTGGCAGATGACTGCGGCATCGACGAACTTGCTAATACGAGATGGATATCCCCTGCGACCACCAAGTGAACTTACTATTTGGGTCAAGTCAGATGGTACCCTGGTATTTGCATCGGCTGAGGCCGGCTATCCGTTTGGACCCCGTACGTATACAGACGCGACCGGATATTGGACACTATTGCATCACTCATATGATGGGCTTAGTCAAGAGGAACCGAACGTGCTAAGTATTGAATTAGAGAAGCCCGCGAGTGCGGGAGGCAAGCACTTCTGGCCTATGTACCTCACGGAAGTGTCAGGGCAACTGAGATTATGGTACCCTCACGGTGATCCAGACTCGCGAGAATACATCGAATATGAGCGGGCAAAGGAGGAGGATGGGAAGGCACGCGAGGGGACGTCGCTGAGCGATGAAAACGACGAGGAGCAGAGCGAAGTTAATAAGGCATAAGGGGGGGTAGGGGATGGCCGACGAAAAGGGGATAAGTACATTTGTTTCGTTTTCGATATGCAAAGCGATGGACTGTGTTAAATGTACTTAACTGTGTTAAATGTACTTATCCCCTTTTCTGGCTCCGTCCGCCACCACCCCCGCCTCCGGGGGCGACGGCTGGTCCATCCTCAAACCCCGACCCTCACCCGAAGCCCCGCATGCCAATACGGGGCCACTCCCTGCGAACGCGGCCGGGGGCGACCGAAAAACGCACGCACCATGCTTGCGTAATTGTGGATGTCCCCTTTTCCTCCCCCGGAAGCAGACCCGAAAGCAAACCCATGAAAACGGTTCCTGGACCAGAAAACAACTCCCGTCCCTTTTTCCGCGCTGTGCGTGACTTTCCCATTCCGCAAGAGGATGGGGCCGCGACAGGAGTTGGCTATAGCCAGTTCCTTGAGAAGGACAGAACGGTTCAGTCGGAGTCGGTCGGTTTCGGGACGGAGGTCCCCCGCGAGAGGGTCAAGGCAGCCATCGAAGCCTATATTGCGTCCAATGGCATGAACGCCGAGAAAGTGTCGTTGTCATCTGGAACACTGGAGTATCGGATATACACGGCGGACAAATATATCACGGTCGAGCTTGGCCACGCTGGCGAATGGCCTGTGGTCGCAGAGGCGCGCGTGCAACCGCTGGCGGGGAGCCCCGAGTGGCTATTTGGGGACCCCGCAGACGAGGGCAAGGCCCAGGAGAAGGAAAAGTGATCGGGCACGGAAGTGACACGGAAAAAGGGACGGGATTTATTAACTCGGAAGCAGACCCGAAGGCAAACCCATGAAAACGGTTCCTGGACCAGAAAACAACTCCCGTCCCTTTTTCCGCGCCCGTCCCTTTATCCGCGCCTTATCATCATCAGACGAAATCGCCCAAGGAGCAGTGTGAACAATCAGCTACCATGGAAAGCGTTAATTTTGTGCAGTGTGCTATCAATCTCGACCTACGCAGTGGCATATCACGCGATGGTTGAAAGCAGAATGCCAGCGAGTTTTTACTCGCCTTCCATGAATATACAGATGCGGCCAGCTTATCCCCCATTCGGTAGAGGTGCTGAATGCTTTTTTGCACCAGCCCATTATGTTGATCGGCACGTGCGTCCATCGTACTGGGTGCGGGGGCATTTCCATCCGAACGTCGTGCACGGGCCATGGCCGGGGGTTATGGAAGACTCGGATCCGACCCGGGACGATTTCGCCGAGGGCACGGAAAAAGAGACGGGAGTTAATTAACTCGATGACATTCATACCAACTTGCTATTGCAGATCATGTGGCTATGATCTTCGGGCGCGGCCCGCTGGGCAATGCCCAGAGTGCGGTCGTCAGTACGATTCCAGCGATCTGAAATCGGTGTTTACCCGACCATGGGGTAATCCATCACCGCTTTTGTGGGGGTCGGTGGGGGTATGCGTGTTCATACTCGCAGCCCAGGTTGTGCAAATTCTGACGATCAGGGATCGAATACACCATCTATCGCGTATAGTCAAAGACGAGTACTACCGTAAGGAAATGAACGATCTGTTGTCGTGGTTTGACCTGACGGCAGCGATAATTCCCTTGGGCGCAATATGCCTCATGGCTTCTATTTTGGCATGGCACGCGACCCGGGACTGCCGTGGTCAAGTCAGACGGATTGCCATTGGGTGTGCCGTAGCGATTGCGTTAGCGGGACTCGTACTTGCATTGTGGGCCTTCGTTCTTTCCGCAATCATCTATGACTGAATCCCATCCGGCGCGGAATGGGATGTCAGAGGCCAATGGTAGACATTTGCACCGGAGAATGAACGGACCTGCGGATTCGGGAGCCCGGCAACCGCGGCCAGGTCGGGCGGGCACGGAAGAATCGAGGTGGGTGCGATGTCGCGGGCGGGGTACCCCGTCCCATGCTGCGACGTGCTGCGACGGCGGTTGAGTCGCTCAGGTTATCGGTCTGGTGGCTTTGCTGGGCGTGTGCGGTGGCTTGCGTCCTTTGCCGGGGTTCTTTCGAGGCCTTAGCGGCTTCCCCGAAGGCCGTTATTGTCTTCCTTCACGCCAATTTAGTCTTGTTTCTTGGCGCCTGAGTCTTCTTTCCTGGCGCGCGAGTCTTCTTTTCTGGCGCGCGAGTCTTCTTTCCTGGCAGTTTAGTCTTCCTCCAAGGCCCTACAGTCTTCCGGCGTGGCCGTATGGAATTCCTTGCTCTTTCGAGACTTAACCGAGTTTCGTGACGGGTTTGGCCGGTTTGGTGGGTGTTGGCGGGACTCGGCGGCGCTTCACTGGGAGGCGCAACGGTCCACAAGGGGAGCTGTCAGGTCCGTATAACGCATGCTTATGAGGCGCGAGGAGGGGTGGCGGGAGGCCAAAGGAGGGCGAGGGGAGGCAAAAAGGGGGGGCCGCTGGCTTATGGGCGGAGCTGCACGGGATCGCGCTGCCCCAGTGCGGCAAAAGCCTGCTGTCGCAGCAGGCAGGCGTCGCAGTGGGCGCAGGCTCTGCCATCGGGCATCGGGTCGTAGCAACTGTGGGTCAACGAGAAATCCATGCCCAGCTCCAGGCCGCGCTGGATGATCCGCGTCTTGGGCCAGTCGATTAGCGGCGTGTGAATCCGCAGGTGATGCCCCCCCTGGGCCTCGACACCGGCTCGCGTCGCCAGGTTGGCCATGCGGGTAAAGGCTTCGACAAACGCCGGTCGGCAGTCGGGGTAGCCCGAATAGTCCACCGCGTTGACGCCGATGTAAATGTCCGTTGAGTCGATGACCTCCGCCAGTGCCAGCGCGTAAGAAAGAAAGATCGTGTTGCGTGCCGGTACATAGGTCACGGGAATGCCCCGGCCCATCGCAGCTTCGTCGCGATCTTTGGGCACAGCGATGTCATCGGTCAAAGCCGAGTGGCCAAACGCCCGCAGATCAATCGTGACCCAGCGATGTGAGGCCACCCCGAGATGGGCTGCGACACGTCGGGCTGCGTCCAGCTCCACGCGGTGCCGCTGGCCGTAGTCGAAGGAAAGCGCATGGCAGGCAAATCCCTCGTGACGCGCGATGGCTAATGTCGTAGCGCTGTCCAGGCCGCCCGATAGCAGCACCACTGCAGATCGCACAGTGTCGGAGCGCACATCGGCGGAGCTTTCCGCCCCGGCAGCGGGAGCCTTAGCGGTCGTGACGTGAGATCCCTGTCGCTCATTCATCGCCGAAAAACCCGCCATTGTCCTTGTCTTCATCGGGCTTCTTCTCTTGCGGCGCGGCACTGACCACGACAGTCCTGGCCACCAGGTCACCCAGGCGCTGGCGATGCGGATTGATCAGGGGCAGCAGGAGCAACGGAAAGGGCGGAACGAGGTCCAGAGCCTTGGTCAAGCCGCGTGCCAGAGCCATCCAGATGTTGATGGGCTTGCCCGAGAGATCGGTGACGCGAAGGCCCATGAGCATCTTGCCCAGCGATCGGCCGGTGAACATCTCGCTCAAGGTCGTGTGGAGGATGAAGAGTCCCATGGCCACGGCACCGGGGATGATGGCGGTCAGTCCGCCGGGTCCGCCGGGCCAGGACGCCATCAAGCCGCGCCAGTCCAGGCCGTAGCTGAACATGACCGCCACGGCACACGGTGCAAGGTCGATAAGTCCCGCCAGCGCGCGTGCTCCGAACTCCGCCAGCGCGAGGTCCTTGGGCAGCGCCAGCTTGCCGTGCCCGCCGTCACGACGCCAGAAGACGAACATGATGAGCGTGGCCGCCACAAGCACCGCCAGCAGGATGATCTGCCCCGACCACTTGGCCATGGCATTGGGCGTGGCGTGTGTGAGGGGCGAAGGAGGCGTGACGACCTGACCTGTCAAGGAGAGGCGTGACCATGTCCACTTGCCATTGTCCAGCCACGCCAGCACCGCCGCCGTCTGACCGCTGGGCACCATTGTCCAGGGTGATGCTGTGGCGTTGACGTCGAGCGTCAATTCTCCCAGCGGCAGGGTTTTGCCTTGCCGTAACATGTCCAGAGACAGCCGCAGTTGTTCGGGTGAGCCGATGACGCGACCGATGACAAGCTGATCGCTCACGATGATGGGCCGAGGTGCCTCGGGCCCAAGTGTGACGCCGGGGTAATCCTGCCGCAGCCAGCGTGGTGAGACGGGTCCGTTGGCGGGGCTTTCGGCGGGCACATCGGCAGCCGTTGCCGGGGCAGCGTGATAGATGATCAGTGAGCCTGTCGCATCCTCGTCGGCAGGTTGCGTTGCTGGGGACTGGCGAAGCAGGAGGGGCGTGGTGGCGTGGCGTGGCGGGGTGATGAGGTGGCTGACTGCGTCGCCTTCGCCGCTGACTTCACTGGGCCAATCCTGGGGAAGCTCGACTTTGTGCCACTGTGAGCCGCGCAGTCGCAGCAACCGCTCGACAGGTTTGGCGGGGGATGGTGTAGGTGTCGTCGCCGTCGGGGACGTTGTGGGCGGAGAAGACGCGGAAGCGGCATCACCCGTGGCATCGGTCGCAGTGGCAGGATTATCGCCCGCAGGTGCCTCCGTCTGCGGCTCACCCGATGGCGGTGGGGCGGCTTGCTCATCAATCGCCGCCAGCGTGGCCGGATCATGCACACGCACCAGCGCCCACGGGCCGCTGCCGGTCGCCGCCAGTGAAACCAGCGTCACGCCTCGCGGCAACGACGCCTCGACTTTGGGGACATACACCACCTCAGCAGGCGCTCCATTCGCCGCCGCCCGCTCCTCCCGACGAAACGATTGGAGCATCAGTGTGTCGTAGGCCACCCACAACGTGCCATGGCTCGTGGCCAGACCGCCCGGGGCGATTCGCCCGCTGTCCCGCCGCACCGATTCCAGATCGGTGACAGGATCGGTCCACAGACGGTGAAACACCGCGAAGGACTGCGTCTGAGCGTCACGCTGCATCACCCACAAATCGCGCCCATCACCCACAGCCTCCAACGTCGGCCCTGCCCAGGCACCGCGAGTGATCGCACCCAGCAGCAAAAACATCACTGCCAGCGCCCACGCCATTTGGCTGGGGCTGTGACGCACGATCTGTCGGAGGAGTAGATTCACATCACACACGGTAATGCCCAGTCGCGCGATGATAATGCTCGTTGCGCGAAATCTCGTGTCGCGCGATAAAGTTCAATCGTGGCCTCAAGCCAATCTCAAGCCCTCACATCCCCGCCAGGTGCAACCCCGGACCCGGACCAGCCACCGGCCCGGCATCCGGCCCTGAGCCCCCACCACCCGCAGCCCCGCCAGGTTGGCCCGACATCGCTTCATCAACCTTGCGCATCAAATCCAGATAGTCCATCTGCGCCAACTGAAAATCACGCAGCACAGCGTTCTTGACCACCTTGTTCTGAAGCTCCTGAAGCTTGTGCTTGTCGGCGACTTCAATCGGCTTGCCCTGCGCCTCTTTTTCCGACACCGCCTGCACGGCTCGGTTGAAGTCGTTGAGCAGCCGCTGCGCTTCGACATCAGCCTGGAGCTTGCCGATGGCACCTTCGACCTTTTTGGCTGCCTCGTGCGAGGCGATGAGCTTGCCCAGGTCCGTCGCCGCCTTGAGAATTTCCTGTGTATTTGCCATGAGCACATGGTAGCACGTTGGCCCGTCGGCCTCAGTCTGGATACGCTTTGAGCATGGCACGACGCAAACAACGCCCCACCCCGGGACCTAACCCCGCCCCGCAACCCCCAGCCGCCCCCGCGAAATCGCCTGCTGCGAAATCGCCCGGCGCAGCCCCGACCCCGACCTCCGCCACCGATCCACTTCTGGCGCGGGTCATGGGCCACATCAGCGACCGCCGGTATCAACCCACTCGCATGGAAGAACTCGCCGAGGATTTGGGCGTCTCGGCCGATGAACTCGAAAGCTTCAGCCAGTCCGTTCACCAACTCGTCGAGGACGGCCAACTCATCATCGGTGTCCGCGATACCGTGGGCCTGCCCCCCCTGGGTAACGAACTCATCGGAACCATCCGCGTCGCTGAACGAGGCTTCGGATTCGTCGTCCCGGATGCACCCACCGGCCACGGCGATCTCTTCGTCCCCGCACAACACATCAACGGCGCCATGTCTGGCGACCATGTCCGAGCCCGCGTCATTCACGAACCCATGCGCGGCAAGCAGACGGGCAAGTCGCCCTACATCGGCCGCATCGTCGAAATCACCCAGCGAGCCGAGCGACGCTACGTCGGCAACCTCCGCAAACTCGGCTCGCAGTGGATCGTCGATATCGACGGCAAAGCGTTCCGCGACCCGGTCAACATCGGCGACCCGCACGCCAAGAATGCCAAGGCCGGCGACAAGGTCGTCGTCGAACTCATCGACTACCCCGGCAACGATCGACCCGCCAAGGGCGTCATCACTGAGGTGCTCGGCGAACAGGGCGAGCCCGATGTCGAAACGCAAGCCGTCATGCGTGCTTTTGGACTTGAGGAACGTTTTAGCGAGGCTGTGCTCGACGATGCCCGCCAGGCGGCAAGATCGTTCGACGACTCCAGCATCCCGCAGGATCGTGAGGACTTCACCCACGAACTGGTGATGACCATCGACCCGCCCGACGCCAAGGACTATGACGACGCCATCCACATCAAGCGGCTCGACCCCTCGACGCACGATGGCGCTGTCTATGAACTCGGTGTCCACATCGCTGATGTGGCGCACTTCGTCGTGCAGGGCACCGCGCTGGATCGCGAAGCCTACAAGCGAGGCAACAGCAGCTACCTGCCCCGCAAAGTCATCCCCATGCTCCCCGAGCTGCTTTCCAACGGCGTCTGCTCCCTTCAGGAAGGCGTCAACCGTTTCACCATCTCAGCCGTGATGCGCTATGACGCCGAGGGTGCCGTCGTCGATGCCCGCTTTGCCCGGGGCGTGATTCGTTCCGCCAAGCGAATGACCTACCTCGAAGCCCAGGCACTGATCACCGGCGACCTGCGCGAGGCGGTCAAACACGCCAAGACCGAACCGAAGTATCCCAAGGCTGCCGTCAGCACCATGCAGTTAATGGATGAACTGGCCAAGGTCATCCGCAAGCGCCGCTTGGCGCAGGGCATGGTTGTCCTGGGTCTGCCCGATGTCGAGTTGGTGTTTGACGATTCGGGCCGAGTCATCGATGCCGTGCCCGAGGATGATGCCTTCACCCACACCATCATCGAGATGTTCATGGTCGAGGCCAACGAAGCTGCCGCCCGGCTCTTCGACAACCTGGGTCTGGCGATGGTTCGCCGCATCCACCCCGATCCGCCGTCCTTCGACTTCGACGAGTTGCGCAGCTTCTGCCGCGTTGCGGGTTACAACATTCCCGACCGTCCCACCCGCCAGGAATTGCAGCACCTGCTTGATGCCGTGCGCGGCAAGCCGGCCCAGCACGCGGTCCACCTCGCGGTGCTGCAGACGCTTTCCAAAGCGGAGTATTCGCCCCTGCTCATCGGCCACTACGCCCTGGCCAGCAAGCACTACACCCACTTCACCAGCCCCATCCGCCGCTATCCCGACCTCGTGGTCCACCGCGGGTTGGCCTGCTACATCGAAAACCGCAGCCTGGGCAATCCCGGAAAAATCGCCAAGGCCATGGTGGGCGATGCCAGGCTCCCCGATGAAGAAGCCATGCGCGTCATCGGCAAACACTGCTCCACCACCGAACGCAACAGCGACTCAGCCGAGAAAGACCTGCGCACCTACCTCGTCATGGACTTCCTCCGCCAGCACCTCGGCGACGATTTCCCCGGCACCGTCAAAGGTGTCACCAACGACGGCATCTTCGTGCAACTCGACCGCTATCTCACCGATGGCTTCGTCCGTGTCAACGACTTGCCCGGACAAGCCTCCGACCAGTGGCGGCTCAACCGCACCACGGGTGCGCTGGTGGCGCAGCGATCAGGCAAAACCATCACCATCGGCGACCGGTTCATCGTCCGCATCGCCAAGGTCAGCCCCGAACGCCGCCGCATGGAACTGGCCGTCGTCAGTGCCATCGGCGGAGCGACCGGCGGTGCCGACAACCAGAAGCAGAAGCAGGATCGGAACCAGGATCAGCGCCACGAGCAGAACCAGAATCCGAATCAGGCGCAGAATCAGAACCCGCGGCAAAAGCAACAGGCCTCCAGCCCAAATCAGGGCCAAGGTCAACCTCAGCAGCGCCGCAAGCAGTCACCCGGTGCAGCACGTTCCCACGAGCAGACTAAGAAGATCAAGACCCAGCGCCGTGGCGACAACGCACCGGCCAACACCGGCCCAACGCGGCGCAATCGCCGCAAAAAACGCTGACGTTTTCAGCACGGTTGTTTAGGTTTATAAGTAAGCAGCCGGGACAAATCCTCGGCGCTGCGATTCAGCCGTTGACGTCCATCACAACTCCGCCAGCACCACCTCGGCGACCTCTTTGGTCCCGACGTTGAGCCGATCCATCGATTGGCCCGCCCAGCGTGGACAGACCTTGATGACCGCTGCCTCCAGCGCATCGCCGGCCGCCGCGATAGACGCGTCCTTCTTGTTGCGTGCCGTCTCCTGAAGCAGCATCGCCATCGAAAGAATCGCAGCCACTGGGTTGGCTTTGTTCTGCCCTGCGATGTCGGGCGCTGAACCATGCACCGGCTCAAACATGCCCGGCCCACCCTGGTCAGCACTCGCAGCACCACCGGCACCCGCAGCGCCAGCACTCCCCGCACCCGCACCCTTAAACTGCGGGTTGAGATTCCCCGAGGCCGCCACGCCCATCCCCCCAGCGATCGCAGCGCCCAGGTCCGTGATGATGTCGCCAAACATATTCGTCGTCACAATTACGTCGTACATCGACGGCTTGGTCACCATATACATGCAGCAGGCATCGACGTGGTGATAAGCGGTCTGAACCTGCGGGTAAGCGCTCGACATCTCAGTAAACGCACGCATCCACAACTCGTGGGCGAAGGTCAGCACGTTGGTCTTGCCCACCAGCGTCAGGTGCCGTCGCTTGCGCGTCATCGCCAGGTCAAACGCATATCGCAGGCAGCGATCCACGCCCATTCGCGTGGCGATCATTTCCTGCGTGGCGACCTCGTGACTTGTGCCCTTGCGCAGGAACCCGCCGATGCCGCAGTAGAGGTCCTCGGTGTTCTCGCGCACCACCACCATGTCGATATCCGCAGGCGTCTTGTCAGCCAGCGGCGTCTTGACCCCCGGCAGCAGCTTCACCGGCCGAAGGTTGATGTACTGATCCAACTCAAACCGCATCCGCAGCAACAGCCCGCGCTCGACAATGCCGGGCGGCACGTCAGGCGTGCCCACCGCACCGAGATAAATCGCGTCGTAGTTGGTCTTGAGGTCAGCGATCTCATCGTCGGTGATGACGACCTTTTCACGCAGATACCGCCCGCCGGAGTAGGGCAGCTTCCTGGCGTCGAAGTCGAAACCAAAGCGTTTGGCGAGCTTTTCGAGGCAGCGCAGGCCCTGGTCCGTGACTTCCGGGCCGATGCCGTCGCCGCCGATGACTGCGAGTTTGAGCATGATGCGAAATCCGTAAGGGGTTATGGCGATTCGAGTCGCATAAAGTAACAGAGGCTATGCTTGCCTGCCCAGCGGCGACGCCTCTGAGCCGATTCGAACCGCGCCCGCCGTCCTTGGCGCTGCTATCGTGTCTCGAACCCCAAAGGAACGCCCATGCGATTAACGCCGCTGATTCGCCAGGAGCTTTGCTGGGTGGTCAAAGACGCCTCCACGGGTGCCGCGGTGCTTCACGACGTCTGCAGCCGGGTATCCACCGTGGTGACGGAGATCGACCCCGATGCCATGGAAGCCAGCCTCGGCCGCTGGGCGGAAATGACGCCCACCTGCACCCCCGAAGGCGTGGCATTCCCCCACTGCAACGTTCAAGGCGCGACCTCCAACCACGTCGCAGCCGTTAAGCTGCCCCAGACGGTCCGCTTCGGCGACTGCAAGCACCCTGCGGACCTGCTTTTCGTCATCGTCGGCCCGCCCGGCACAGCGTGGGAACATATCAGCATCCTCGCCAGACTCGCACGCATCTGCCGTGGTCATAAAGCGTTAGATAAACTGCGGGCATCCAAAACCGGGGCTGAACTCTTTGCGACCCTCGCGGCGGAGGACCAGTCCCATGGCTGAAACACCCCCCCCGCCAGCACAGCCCGCACCGCCCAAAACACCGCCTACAACGCCCGGAAAGCCCCGTCCGGAGGCCCGGTTGGCGATCCTGATCCTCGATGACCCCGGGCTCATCGACGATGTCATCACCGGCTTCCTCGACATCGGCGTGCGCGGCGCCACCGTCATCGACAGCCAGGGCATGGGCCAGATCATCCGCCACGAAATGCCGATTTTTACTGGACTTACAAGCCTCTTCGGCGGGCAGACGGGCAGCCGGGTGATCCTCTCGGTCATCTCCGCCGACCAGGTCGATGCCATCTTCGCCCTGGCCAAAGAGGTAGGCCAACTCGCCGACCAACCCCACGCGGTGATCTGCCTGACGCTCCCCATCGACCGTGTTCAGGGCCTCAAGTTCCTGGAATGATGCCAGCGTCGGCAGCCAAAATCGCCCATTTTTTCGGCCCCAACCCGCCCTCTCCTCGACGCAACCCCCCCTGTACCCCCTACCAACCCCCCTCTACCCCCCACCTACTCGCTCGTACCCCCCCACTAATCGAAAAACCCGACCCCTCAAAAACCCCGTGTTTTTGACACTTTTTCAGAGCGGTAATTTTCGTGCAATGCAGGCGCGCCGTGACCCATTTGCGCCGGCATCCGACAATCGCGCGCGACCGAAAATCCAGTGGCATCACCAAGGCGCGCGCCAAGACCAGCGCCGCGCCCGTTTTCGTTGGAGTGGTAAACTGCTCGCCACGCATGAAGCCGCATCGGTTCCACTGAAAGATTGAGGGTGCATGTCCAAGTCGCGTCTTAAGACAGTGAGGCCGGTGGCTAAGAATATGTACCGAGACGTGCTGGCGCCGAAACACCGCACGCTCTTCCTGTCGCGCTACCTCGCCTCCTTGGCCAATGCGCCACGATGGTCCGCCAGCACGCGAGATAAAGCTCACGCCGTCGTCATCGAATGGGCCAAACTCGCCGACACCAACGCGCTGAATCACAAAGAGACCGCGCTGGACGGCGACTTCCTCGAACGCATCTTCGGTCAGGCGCTTAGCTACAAGTCCGTCTCCGAATCCCCGCAAGCGTATCAGAGGCAAAAGCAATTCCACGTGCCCGGCGTCGGCACTGCTGATGGCGCGCTGGGCGCGTTTACCGACACTGATCACACCAAACCCATCGCCATCATCGAACTCAAAGGCGGCGGCACCGACCTGGACCACGACAAGTTCAACGGACGCACCGCCGTCCAACAATGCTGGGATTACCTCAACGCTCTTCCCGAATGCCCCTGGGGCATCGTCAGCAACTACCGCACGATCCGCCTTTACCATCGCGACCGCACGCCGCAGGCCTACGAGCAGTTTCATTTCTCCGACTTGATCGATCCAACCCGCTTCGGGCGCTTCTGGTACGTCCTTGAACGCAACGGCTTGCTGCCCACCAAACTCGAGCCGCCGCGCGCGCTGGACCTGCTCAAGATGTCGCGCAATCGGCAGAAGGAAGCCGGCGACGAACTCTACGACGCCTACTCCGCGCAGCGCACCGCTCTGGTCCGCCACCTCATCGACGAGCATGGCCTGAACTACGATGCCGCCATCGCCGCTGCCCAGAAACTTCTGGACCGCGTGATCTTCACCGCCTTCTGTGCTGATCGTGGCCTGCTGCCGCAGAACATCATCGGCATGGCCATCAGGGACCACTCCAAGTTCTCCCCCATCACAAACCCGGTCTGGACCAACTTCAAGACACTCTTTGGTTGGATCGACAAGGGCCATGACGTGATGGACATCCCGCCGTTTAACGGCGGGCTCTTCCGCACCGATCCCGTCGTTGACAACCTCGAGCTTGATGACAGTTGGACCCGTTTCTTCGCCACCATCGACACCTACGACTTTCGCGACGAAGTCAACGTTGAAGTGCTGGGCCACCTTTTTGAAAAGTCCATCACGGAGTTGGAGAAGCTCCGTGTCGTGGGTTTCTTCGGTCCACAGGCGGGCAAGGCCGACGCGCCGGAGATGCCCAAGAGCGCCCTGCGCAAGCGCTTTGGCATCTACTACACGCCGCCCGACTTCACCGAGTTGATCGTCAACCAGACCGTCGGTGAACTCATCCGCCGCCGTGTCGAACCGTTGGCAAACGCATCCGAGAAACTTGCCGCGTTGCGCGACATCAAGGTCGTCGATCCTGCTTGCGGTTCCGGCGCGTTTCTCATCGCTGCCTACGAACGTCTCGATGTCTCCTATGGCGATCTGGTGCGCCTGCTGCGCATTGAAGGCGATGAGGACGCCGCGCTTGCACTCGAAGCCGCCTACCCCGAGTACATCCTGCGCGACAATCTTTACGGCGTGGACTTGTCGCATGAGGCCGTGGAGATCACGCAACTGGCGCTTTGGATTCGCTCGGCGAGCAAAGACAAGACACTGGCCGACCTGTCGAGGAACATCGTCTGCGGCAACTCGCTGGTGAGCGACGCCAACGTCCATCCCCGCGCCTTGGACTGGCAGACGACGTTCCCGGAGGTCTTTGCGCGGGGCGGCTTTGACTGCGTCATCGGCAACCCGCCTTGGGAACGCATGAAGCTGCAACAGCGCGAGTTCTTCGCGCTGGGCGCGCCGGACATCGCCAGCGCCGTCAATGCCGCCACGCGGCGGAAACTCATCGCCGCGGCTGAGAAGACAAGGCCCGACCTCTTCCAGCGTTTCACGCAGGCCGCCACCGCCGCCGAGAACATGCTGGGGTACATCCGCCAGTGCGAGGCCTTTCCCTTGACGGCGCGGGGCGATGTCAACACCTACATGATCTTCGCCGAACTGGCCTGCAAACTCGTCGCGCCGACCGGGCGCGTGGGATTGCTGGTGCCCAGCGGCATCGCCACCGATGACACCACCAAGCATTTCTTTGGCGATCTGATGGAGAAGCAGAGTCTGGTGGCGCTCTATGACTTCGAGAACCGCAAAGGCGTTTTTGCTGACGTCGATGGTCGTTTTAAGTTCTCCGTCCTGCTGATGAACGGCACAGCCGTGAAGCATCCGCACGCGTCGTTCGTTTTCTTTGCTCACCAGATCGAAGACCTGGACGACACGCATCGGCAAATCACACTCAGCGCCAAAGACCTCAAGCTGGTGAACCCCAACACCCGCACATGCCCGATCTTCCGCACCAAGCGCGATGCGGAGTTGACCAAGGCCATCTACAAGCGCGTGCCCGTGCTGATGGACAAGAGCCGCAAGCAAGGCGGCAACCCGTGGGGCGTGAAGTTTATGACGATGTTCCACCAGACCAACGACGCCGAGAAGTTCGCCGATGGCGCGACGCTCAAGGAGCGGGGCTACACGCTGGAGGGTAACAGGTGGAAGAAGGGAAAGACTGAAGTCTATTTGCCGCTTTACGAGGCGAAGATGGTGCAAGCGTACGACCATCGCGCCGCGGGCGTTCGCATTGAAGCGGGCAACTGGATGCGGCAGGGCCAGACGGATGACACCAGCCTCGTGGAGCATCAGAACCCGGAGTTTGTCGTGCTGCCGCGATTCTGGATCAGTGAGACAAGCGTGGTTGCGGCAATCGATCGAAAGCGCGATTGGCTGCTGTCGTACAAAGATGTCACGAGTGCCACGAACCAACGCACAATGATCGCGGCCTTTTTGCCGGAGGCAGGCGTGGTGAATAGCGCTCCAGCCGTACTGACCCAACGCTCATCTCGGCTCGAATGCTGTCTGCTGGGGAACTTCAACAGTCTCGCGTTCGATTTCGTCGCACGCCAGAAGGTCGGCGGGTTGCACCTCAACTTCTTCATCGTCGAGCAGCTTCCCACACTCCCGCCTGACGCTTACGCCGAGAAATGTCCGTGGGACAAAAAGCAGACGCTGGAGAAATGGATCAGCGAGCGGGTGTTGCGCCTGACATGCACCAGCGATGACATGCGTCCGCTGGCGGAGGCGGCGGGGTTCAAGCCGGGCGTCGTCAAGTGGAAAGAGGCCGAGCGCCAGCAGATCAGGGCCGAGCTCGACGCCGCCTACTTCCGCCTCTACGGGATCAACGAGGAAGATATCGAATACATCCTGAGCACCTTCCAGGGCGTAGCCAAGGAAGACGAAGCCCACGACGGCGTCGGCGCAACCCGCCAGCAGATTCGTGAGGCGCTGGCGTGGATCAAATGAATCCGGGGGTCAAGCAGGGCAACCGCATGTAGGTCTGCAGGAGTTGCCTCGCGGTGTTGGTTCGTAGTGACGCCGTGAGGCGTTTGTTTTCTCGGGTCCTTGCTGATTCCCTCATGCCCTTACGGGCACACTACGAACGGGTGGGGGCTCGTTAAGCGGTGTTGTTGTGGTTGCGTGCGGCTGCGCGGGTTAGCGCATCGTCTCGAGTTTGCCGAACATGATCTGCTCTTTGCCGGAGTGGTGGTCGTTGGAGCGCTGGCCCTGGGTGACGGTGAGGTAGATCGTGTCCTGGTATTCGTGGAGGGTGGGGTACTGGAAGGACCTTTCGGTTTCGAAGCGATACTTGCGGGTCCAGTTTTTGCCATCGCGTGAGACGTCGATATTGAAGACGGAGCGATGGGCGCCGTTGACCTTCGTGGCTTCGTTCCAACCCAAGTAGTAGACGCCGCCGAAGCAGTCCAGCAGGGGCTTGGAGGAAGTGCCGTTGGGCACGATGTCGCGGTACTCGTGATCGGACCAGGAGCGCCCATCGGGGCTGGTAGCGAACATGTAGTTCTGGCCGATTTTCTCTTCGCGTGAGATGGCCAGGAACGAGCCATCGGGCATCTTGTTCACCGCAGTCTCGTTGAGCCACGCGCCGATCGGACGGAAGAACGTTCCGCGCACGGTGTAGCGGGTCATCTCATCGTTGAGTGATGCCAGTGCCAACGGCCCTTCGGGGAAGAGGATGAGGGCGGCGTGGAGGCGGCCATCGAAGACTTTATAGTTGCCGTGGATGTAGAGGCCGTGCGTCGGTTCTCTGCCAACAAATCCCTCGGCCTTGGCGTGCCGGTGCAGGTGGATGGGCTGCATCGGAAATACCCCCTGCGCGGTTTCGAGTTCGACGCGATAGACCTGTCGGACAAACTCGCCGCGGTGAAGGTCAAAATCGGTGCGCCATACCTGCGACTGTCGCTTGCCGGGTTCTTCGCTGGTGAAGAAGCACCGCAACGTTCGATCATCCTTCTGCACCATGCGCGGGCAGAAGCAGGCACCGACGGGCAGGGCGTCGTTGTCGTACTGCATTTCCGACGCGGCGAAGGTGATGGTCTTTTCAACGCGCCCGCTCGCGATGTCGACGATGGTCATCGCGTCGTACACACACGGCCAGTCGGGCTGCTCGCCCAGGCGCACGTCGTTAGCCATGTAGGTGATGTAGGCCTTGCCGTTGTGGATGAGCAGGTCGCTGTCGTGAGCGCCCTTCATGTGGGCCGGGCAGATGTTTCGCAAACCTTCGAGCACGCGGTCGCCAGCGTCTTTGGGGGTGGTGGGCATGATGCAAACCTTTGTTCTTTTAATCTCTATTCAGGAAGCTGTGAAGGACGGCGGATTTGATACAGACGACGGCCCACATCTCTGGCGGCGTCGATGGTTTCGGGATATGGATTGTCGCAGACGTCGAGGAAGCCGATCTGATAATTTTCGGTGTCGAGCCATCGGCCGGTGTTGGGCTCATCGCTGAACTTGAACCAGGTGACGCCGACGATGTTGGGGTGTTGAAGGGCGCCTTGGACATAGCGACGGTATGCGGCTGCGCGGGCGTCCTGATTGGGCACTGCCTTGAGCCCCGTGTGGAACATGCCGCGGTCGAGGGCACCGAAGTGGAACTCGCCGATGATCAGCGGCAGATCGAGCCCGCCGGGCACCTCGAAACCTTCGACGGAATATTGGTACCAGTTGACGCTCATCACGTCGCAATGCTTTTTGGCGGCATCGGTCACCAGCGCGTTGACCTGATACGGGAAGCGACACCCCAGGTAAAGGTGATTCGGGGCGATCTGCCTGACCGCATCGCGACTCCCGGCGAAGTAGGCATCGGCGACTCGCGCGTAAAACGCCCGCAGGTCCACGGCCGCACCGTCCTTGTTGGCGGGCACGCCCTGATGTTGGCTTAAAGCGTCCCACGATTCGTGAGCGGTGCCCCAGGCTTCGTTGAGCGCGGCAATGGTGCTGTACTTCTGCTGCAGGTCCGCGATGAACACTTTTTTAGCGGGTTGATCTGCGGGTGATTCCAGCGTGGCTTCGGCCAAGTACGTGTCGTGCTTCCAGGTAAGTTCGTTGTCCACGAAGAACCCGATGCACCACGGGTCGTCGGTCTTGCCTTGCTGCTGGAGGTGTTTCATCTGGTCGATGATGGCCTGCTTGAAACTGGGGTCGAACGGGTCGGGGAACTTGAGCCACCAGCCGGTGCTTCCTGCGATGGGGCGGGCGCGGGATGAACCGGCGATGGCGAAGTACGGCGTTCGATGCTCGGCGTGGCGAATGATGTCGTGTTCGGACCACGTGCCGATGGCGTTGAGGCCCCAGCTACGCAGGCGGCGATGCGCCAGTTGGGCGTAGGTTGCCCGCCACTCCGGGCCGTATTTGCGAAGCAGGTTGGCCTGATGAAAGCTGAAGGTCATCGGCTGGCGATCTTTGTAGTGCCCTCGCACGATGGGGATCGGTGCCTTGCGGAGAAACGGCTTGAAAGCCTCCTGCTTCCACAGTGCCTCGGCAAACCAGTGGTCGCGTTCATCGATGGGCGTGTAGTCGTGTTCGCCCACCGCGTTGACGGCGTGTGCCCAGAAAAGTCGCCCCTCGGGTGTGACCAGCCACCATCGGTCAGCGTGACGCGCGATGCGGAAGTAGCCCGTGGCGTCAAGTTGCGGCCCGGTCTTCCAACCGCCAAAGGCATCGCGGTCGGCGGGGGCGGGATGGGCATCGAGGTCCGCTGCCTCGACGTCGATCTGGCGACGCATGGCCTCGATCGAGGCCGTCTTGCCCGGCCAATCGCGATGCATGAACTGACCCAGCGCGTCGATCATGGGGAAGAAGGTCGGGTCAGCCGGTGGGGGGGCAGCGTCGTAGCGGCCTGCGGTGATGATGCGTTCGATGATGAAGGCAGCGGGGATCTGGGGCTTGGTGGCGAAGATATGTAACCGCCGGACGCGCGAGGCGTCGATGCGATGTCGCGTATCACCCGCAGCTTCGACCGGTAGGTTCCACATGCCCGTCAACTGGTCATCGGGCACTCGCGGCTCAAGGCGTCGCAGGGGCAGGCTGATCTCCCGACGCTCGCCGGGTTTGAGATCGGCATGCGCGGTAACGCTGCGGTGGAGACCATCATCCCCGCCCGGCCCATCGGCACGCACGCCGATCGTCAGTGGCACTTGGCCGACGTTGACGAGGGTGATTTCAACGGTGGCCGCCTGCGACCAATCCCAGCCAGTGCCGGGTGCGTGCAACCTCACCCCTGGCCAGTCGTACTCGCCACGCTGCGTCAGGTTGACAGCCATCGGCCAAGGCTGCTCCGCTGGCTGGGTGGGAGACGTGGCAACGGCGTCGACGGCTTCGACGCGATGGATCTTAAAGTATTGAGCTTGAGTAGTTTGTGACATCATTGCCATAGCGACAAATCCCATCACAGCCCCGGCGACCCTCGCCATTACCTTGCAGTGTATTGAGCGGTCTGAGAATACGAACCAGACCATAATAACTCCAATAGGCCCACGTGAACATAATGGATATTCTTTGGAACGGCAATCAGACTGGTTATGGTATGGGCAGCGAAATTCGCAATTCCAGTCGTGGGTCCGGTTTTTGACCAAGGCGGTGGAGGATGGGATATTTGTGGTAGGTTCCCCCGCGTGGTCGTGGGAGCACAATTCGCGTTAACTTCTGGGAGATTCCCTTGACCAACTCGCCTCCGGACCCGAACCAGCCTCGGGCAGTTCCGCAGCCGCCGGGTACACCGCCGCGCCCATCGCCAAAGCCAGCCCCCAACGCTTTGCGCTCCCGCGATTTCCGGCTTCATTGGTGGGCGGTGGCGCCGCTGGCGCTGTTGTTTGTCTTGGCAGGGGTGTTGCCCGTGCTTATTCCTGCTGTCTGGGGTGATATCGAAAATTTCAACGTCGTGCCTATTGGGTATATAGGGCTGTTCCTTTTTGTGGTGTTGCCCTCGTGGCTCGCATTCCGTCGGAAGCGGTCCAAATTGGCGGGCAGCGTGGTGTGCACGATCTTGTCCGTGCTGCTTCTGGTGAGTTGGACGGTCAGTCTCCTGATGGGCATTTCGTCGGCTAATGGAGTCGCCGCGGAAAAGGCCGTTGATGAGGCGGTCGCTCGTGGCATGGCCCAACATACGGCTCTCATGGAACGCAAGGCTGCGGGCGAGGACGTGGACCAGGCAATGTTGGATAGCTCCCACCGACTGCTGGACGACATGGCGGCCGCCGCACAAAAGTTGACGGGTAGCCAACGAGCTGCTTTGGAAGCGGCGGCTCAAGTTGCCAAGGAAATAGGAGACGTGGCGGCCGCATATCGCGCATCGAGCGAACCGTTGACCCTGGTCGGCGGAATGGCCAGTCCTGCGGGCTTGGATTCTCCAGCCGCCATTCAAACGCGCCTGAAACAGGTCGAGAACCTGGCTATCGCCAATGAGGCGCTGGATCAGGCTTTGGTCCGAGTTGCCGACCGGTATCGCCAAATCCTCGAAGCTCGCGGGGTAGGTGGAGCTGAAGCGCAACACCTCGTGGCCTGCTTCCTGTCGAGCAGGCAATCGTTGCATCTGCAAAGGCAAATGCGGCAAAACGACCGAGACCTGATCGGCGCATCCCACGACATTCTATTGCTATTGCATGGGTCTTGGGGTCATTGGTCTTACAACCCGGACACCGACGAAATATTGTTCGACCGCGATGACGATTCGCAGTCATACAGCTTCTTTGTCGAAAAGACGAACAAGGCCGCTGCGGAGCATGAGCGGGTTCAGCGCCAGGTGGTGGACCTTGCCCGTAAGCACGTGGAGGCCAGCGTTGATTGACGATTCGCTGCGGCGAGCGGTCGTGGTTGGGAGTGGGTCAAAACGGGCGGGGCGGCGGCTTGATCAGTCGCCTGGCGCGGCGTAGGTGGGGCGGCTAAACTCTTGCGATGCGGATTCTGCTGGCTATTGCTGCGATGGTGACGCTGTCGCTGCTGCTTTCGAGCAAGCGGTTCATGCCGTGGCGTCGGCATCCGGTGGGGGCGATGCTCGTCAACGGCGGGTGGATGATGGTGCTCATCGGCCTGCTGGCGGGGCCGCATGTGCTGGAGTTGGTGGGGCTGGAGGGGCAGAACATCATTCGACCCCTGGCGCTATTCGGCCTGGGCTGGGTGGGGCTGATGATCGGGCTTCAGGGGCATCGCCGGGTGCTGACGATGCTGCCTTGGCAGTTTTCGACGCTGGCGGTAGTCGATGCCCTGGCGAGCCTGGTGCTCACCGGCGGGTTGGCGCTGCTGGCGATCCATTGGTTGGCTCTGCCCGAGCAGAGGTCGATGGCGCATGTGTTGGCGGCACTGCTGGGGGTGTGTGTCATCGGCTGGTCGCCTGAGCTGCGCAGCCTGGGCCAGCGTTGGACTCAGGCACGCGATATTTCCATGCTGCTGCGGGGTGTTTCAGGGCTTTCGGGCATGGTTGCGCTGGCATGCTGGGGCCTGCTGTTGACGCTGATGAACCCGGGCGGAAGCTCAGCAATTTCGTTTTCGGCGCTGGCGTGGGGGTTGGCATCGTCGCTGCTGGTGGCGTTGACGGCAGCGCTCTTGAGCCTGTGGCTGATGCGGGTGGCGATCAAGGAAGCGCAGCGGCTGGTGGTGTTGCTGGGGTTGGTGGCGTTCGTGGCGGGGGCAGCGGGTGTGCTGGGTTACTCGCCGCTGTTTGTCGCGATGATCTGGGGCGTGGTGACCATCAACCTGCCTCAACAGCAGTTGAGTCGATTCGAGAAGGCCATCAGTAAGGCTGAGCAGCCCGTGGCGATGATGCTGATGATCAGTGCTGGCGTGTTGTTGGACCCGTGGATTGGTGGGTTGGGTCTGGCGCTGGTGCTGGTGATGGTGGTGGGGCGTGCGGCGGTGAAGCTGGGGGTGGATCGTCCGCTGTTGCAGCGGGCGGCACGCGATGCTCAGCAGGAGGCATTGCTCATCGGGCCGATCCGTCAGAGCCCGGTGGCCTTGGCTGTGACGCTGGGGTTTGTGATTTCGGCGAAGGGTGAGGATCCGCAACTGGCGCTGAGTGCGGCCAAAGTGTTGGCGGTGGTGGTGGTGGTG
>JBGSTK010000082.1:0-19726 GCA_041736565.1 Phycisphaeraceae bacterium
TGTTTGGGGTGGCCGCCCCCGCCGGGGCTCTGCACATCGCGATGATCACCCTACCGGACAACGGGCGCGGCACAGCCACCGGCAAAGACGTGTTCAATCGCCTCAATGCCCCGAAGTGGGAGTGCGGCCCGGCAATGAGCCACAACGGGCAGGTGGTGGCGCAGAACCCCGGAGGCAAGCGTAACCCCGAGCTCCTGCCCACGAACATCGGCCACAAGGGCCCGGTTGTCTATCCGTTCTACCGGTCCGACCACGCACCACTCAAGGTGGAGGATGACCTTTATCTCAAACAAGCCCTCGCCATCTGCTGGGTGCCCGCGGCGGTCGCTGATGCCAAGGGTGACTGGCATCACTGGTTCTTCAGCAACGATCCTGCCTACATCATCGGGACCAATCAGGGCGAACGCGGGAACAAGGGAAAGGTCGAGGACTTTCAGGCGATCGGCATCTATCTGCTGCACTGGCCATCGGGCACCTACCACCGGCTAAGCGATGAGCGAACCCGGTCAACCTTCATGGCCTGCCACTTCTTCCGCACCGAATCGCGCGACCGCGTGCGTCTCCCCGCCGGCTTCGGCTCCGCCACCAAGGTCAGCAGCACCAACTCCAGTCCCAACTCTGGCCGGTCTGCCGCCCCCGAGCCGCCCGTCGTTGACCCGATCGTTCTGGAGGTGACCGCCGTCGAACTCAGCAGCGTCCCTGCCCCTGACGACATCGGCGTCTATCGACACGTCTCACGCTTCGTCGGGTATCGGGTTGATCGGGTGGTGAAGGGCACCTACGAGAGCCAAACCATCGCGGTGGGCCACTGGAGCGTGAGCGATGGCAAGTTCACCCCGGCCGCACGATACGTCAAAGGACAGCGACTGCGCCTGAAGGTGGTTCCAATGAACGACCAGGATGAGATCACACTGGCCCGCACCATTGACGAACTCGAAGACTTGGAGGCGCAGCGGTACTGGGCCGTCGAAGCAACGCCACTGCCATGACACTACGGGCGGCGCAACGACAATCCAACTGCCTCCCAATCCACGACTCTCCGAAGCGATCGGCGATCGCCAACAGGCAAGCGCGTGTCGGCCGATGGTGATGCATGCAGGGGTGCGGAATATTCCGCACCAGCTGTGGTACCAACGCCGTCATGACGGAGGCGGACCTTTAGTCGCCAGTTGAAACGCCCTCAATCGCCTGATTTGGACGTCGAGCAGACCAAAGGCGAGTGGAGTGCGTTCACCCGCGTGCTCTGGCGCCTGGCAGCCGGTACTGCAGGACGCAGCCGGCGAATCGTCCTGATGGCGTCTCACATCGGGGTCACAATTTTAAGCCCCTCGGCGGGGGTCACAACCCAAACGATTCAAAAGTGCCTGTAAACAAGGCAGATCGGCGCATAAGAAAACCCGCGTGTGCGGGGTTCAATGCCCCGGGCGGGAGTCGAACCCGCACGACCCTTGCGGGTCTCGGCATTTTAAGTGCCGTGCGTCTGCCAGTTTCGCCACCGGGGCGGTGGAGGCCAGTGGCCAACACGCGAGTGTATCATTCTCTGAGCGTTCAAACCATCGCGGCTTGCGAAAAAGAACCATCAATGTGGCAACGCTGCAATGAACCGCACGAACTTCCGATGGAGGCCCTTACATGTTCACCCGCGTCGCCCTGGTGTCCCTCGCGTTGTGCATGATGATGTCGCTTATCGGCGTGAACTCATCCCTCCACGCTGAGCCTGCCGATAGCGCCGCGCCCGACAACGCCGCTCAGCCCAATACGCCCACCGCCTCCGTTGAGTCCACCAATCCCGCCGACGCCGCTACCTACGATCCGCTGAAACTCGCCGATCAACTCGCGATAAAAACGCTGGACCTGACCGTGCGTGACGAAGCGCGTGACCGTGCCATTCCTCTGCGCATCTACCTACCCGCCAGCACTGATCCGCAGCCGATCGTGCTTTTCAGTCATGGGCTGGGCGGCACGTGCAAGAACAACGCCTATCTGGGCCAACACTGGGCGGGGCGCGGCTACGTCGCGGTGTTTCTTGAGCACCCCGGCAGCAACGATGCGGTTTGGCGCGATGTGCCCGTCGCGCAGCGTCGCGCGGCCATGGCCAAAGCCGCCAGCGCCGCCAACTTCATGCTTCGCGTCAAGGATGTGCCCGCGGTGCTCGATGCCCTGACCCGCTGGCATGCTGATCCAGACCACGCGTTGCACGATCGGCTGGACCGTACCCGCGTCGGCATGTCGGGCCACTCGTTTGGAGCCGTCACCACGCAGGCTGTCAGCGGTCAGGTCATGGGGCGAAATCTTTCATTCACCGATCCGCGCATCGTGGCGGCCGTCGCCCTGAGTCCCAGCAGTCCCCAGCGAGGCGAACCCCGCGAAGCGTTTGGTCAGGTGAAAATCCCCTGGCTGTTGATGACGGGTACGCACGATGAGGCGCTCATCGGTCACGCGGACGTGGCGTCGCGTCTTGCCGTTTACCCCGCGCTTCCGCCGGGCGACGAAGGCCGCGTGAACAAATATGAACTCGTGCTTCACAACGGCGAGCACTCCGCCTTCAGCGACCGCGCCCTGCCCGGCGACCGTCAGCAGCGCAACCCCAACCACCACCGCGCGATTCTGGCGCTGAGCACCGCCTTCTGGGACGCCCACCTCCGCCAAGATCAGTCCGCCACCGCTTGGTTAAACGGTCAGGGCCCAGCGAGCGTGCTCGAGGAAAAGGACCGCTGGCAGAAGAAGTGAGGGAAGCGAGGGTGGGAGGGGCGGGACGTCTCAGTTGTCCAATGCGATTCACATTGAATCCACGACGGCGGCCCACTCGAGGCCCCGCGATCACCGTCACCTCGGCGGTTGGTATACCTTTTCTCGCCGACCCGATTAACGGGCGCAGGGGGCACTTAATCGACGCTCGCAAAAACAATATCGGTCTGCTGCCCTGATGGTGATAGGTGTAACTTTCTTGTTCGTGATGGGGTAAGGTATATTATCCAAGCCGTTGCCAAGAGTTTCGGGCGAGTCACCGGGTGGCAGCGCGAGAGACACATAATCAGGCGGGTTCTCATCATGAACGATTTTCGTGAAATCCCTGCAAATGATGACCCCTCCGTCGTCGCGAAGTGGATTTGGAGGAACCTCGTCCCCAAGTCGGGGCAGGCCACGAGCGGACAAGGCGAACTTCTGCGAGCGGTAGAAAAGCTTCGGTGGGAATCACAGAACAATGGAAATGTCAATTGGGATGATGGTTTTGAATCATTCATTGCGTTTCTGGAGCGCACGCTGATTGGAGAGCCAAAGCTGAGTGCTGAGCAGAAGGCATCTGCAACAGCCGACTTGGCAATTCTTGCGGACTTTGAGCATCCGTACACTGAAGACGACGTCTATGATCGTCTCGAAGAGAATGTCGTGGCGTTTTGTCGGATTCATTCGCGGATCATCGAGCGAGCAATCGATCCAAACTTGGGGCGGTGAAGGCTGACTGCCTCACCGAACAGCTATGCAATCAATCCTTTACATACTGATCGCTGCAGGTCTGACTGCTCTGGCCGGCTGTGCTTCACAGCAGGCCCCCGAACAGTCGTCGCGGTATCAAATTGAATGGGCCGATGAAATCATCGACGCACAGCGAATTGTCAAAAGGCGACTCCTTGTCGCAGACCCCATCGAGCGAGCGATTGAGAAAAGACTCATTGCGGATGATCGAACTGAAGCTGCTCGCTTTGCCATCAATATTCCAACGTGGCCACAGTTCGACGGGTTCTCGGACGACGCCCCATATCACTTCACGTGCGTGATGACAACGACGGTGCCCTTGTCCCCGTACGAGGCGATGCAGATTCTAAATGATGCCCTCAACGCATCCGACCTCAACGCTCGTATATATGAGCAAGGAATGGATGGCAGGACGTGGGCCCTCTGGGGCACTTTGGTGCGCAAAGAGTTGGAGAATCCGGATCTGTCGGTCCTGCAGCCATGAGTTGCCGCATAGCCAACCGGCGCTTCGGCCCTCACGGACCGAGCTATGACTGTGCCGGGCCTCCGGCCCTCTCCAGAAATATCGACGTTGACAATTCGCCACCACTATGATTGCACCGGCGAGGCCTACGACGGAGAATGGTTTCGCTGGTTAAGAGCCTGCTTCCGCGAGCGGCCAACAACTGAGCTTTTTTGCGATAGGTGCCATGGGTAATTCGGCATGGATATGCTTTGATTGTCGTGAAGCCGTGCGGCGTGATACGCAATATCGGGGAGATGTGCCCTGCCCGAAGTGTGGCACGCATTGTTACTGCCTCGGATACAAGATTCCGGTGCCACCGAAGCGCGACGTCAAAACATGGGATGAGCTTCGAGCGCAGCTTCGTGAGGAACTACACATCAAGCAAGCGCAGGCGTTGGAGCAGAGCGTTCGTCGCCGTCACCAGATCGAGCAGGAAATCGCAAAGCTTGAGGCGCTGCCGAACAATGCTGGACGTCAGGCCGCAATCCGGGAACTCCACAAGCGACTTGAGAGCACCTAACCACGCGTTGTAAATGCCGTTCGACAACCTTACGCTTGCACAAACGACGTCCGCGTTGCATAATCAAGTCGCCGGATGGGAGCATCGTGTGCATCGCGTGATCCGCCTAAGTGGAACATAGCCGCGATCATTAGTTGGGATAACTGTAACAACACCTGTCGAAAGGTCTGGGAATTGAAACATGTTTGGTAACCTAACCAGTATGACCTCTCGCTTGATAGGATCAACAACTATCTCGCCGACCTTGGCGCGATTGGCTGTAAATAACTCGGGAACACTGACTTCCGTGATCCAAAACTGGCGCGGCAGCAACTGGCCTAATAAGTCGTAGAAGTTGTCGATTGTTGGCTCTGGGTAGACCTTGCGTTCTTGAAGTTCGGTTAAATAGCTTGCTTTCTGCGCGAGTGTTGTTCGAACAATAACCCGTTTGCAGTTAATATGTCCGAACAAAATGTCTGTCCATTTTACCCATGGGGATGGAGTATGTAGCAATGAGGGGAGAATGCCCACCGCCAAAATTTCGGCTTCGTCTGCAAAGCACTCGGTGCTTTCCAGATTAGTAACGATAATCACTTGTGGGTTCATATCCCGAAGATATGCGACAGGCAGGCAGTAGTATGGTCCATAGTTGTCGTCTTGAAGGACTAGATTGTCCATCCAGGCAGAACTTGGGAGATAACCCAGATTGGATTTGCCGATTTCCATGGAGTAATCAACTACGGCTTCTGCTAACCAGTTGTGGCTGTTAAACGTATGCCCGACAACCGTTACGACATGACCTTCTGTTTGTTTAGGCGGCGTGAAACCCAATATAACCGGATAGCCGGATTCAATTCCCAAGTATGCGATGTGCTCAAAGGTAAGCTTCGCGTTCGGAGCGCTAAAGTCATATAGAAACGGAAGCGTCTTAGCGCCAATAAGTATTTTCTCGATTTCGTTAACCCTAAGGCCTTGCCAAGCATGGCGAGAGGAATGATCGATACCGAGCAGTTTATTAATCTCGCGGTGCTCGGGAACCTGAATTGTCGCTTGTGGCAAAGATGTTAACGCTGACCGAATTGCAGCGTGAGCACAGCAATTTGTGTACCGGGTCTGCTGGCAATGACTTGCAGCCTCTATCGTGGCTGTCGCGGCACCAACTGACACACCATGCAGACCATATGCACAAATGTACAGCTCGCCATCGTTCTCGGGTTTCAAGATCGTGCTTTTAACCTTCCAGATGGTTTTCTGGTCGGTTTCATAGCCTTTCAGGGTGATTTGCCCAAGGATGGATCTCCCATCCGTTGGAATTTGAGCCATATCTGTGTAGGGCTCGTTAAAAAACGTTAATACGTCGACGAAGACCTTCGTGACTTTCGTCTTGTTGTTTGTTGCGATCTCAAATGCTTCCGGCTCATCTTCGTCCGCAAGATACGAAGCCGGCACGAATTCGCTATGGGTTGTGAATAATGTGCGCACCTGATTCCGGCGCAGAATTGAAAGCGCTCTTTTGAGAGGCTTTATACTTCCGTATTTGTCAGCAAGGTCAAAGAAAGAATAAGGCGGATCGACTAGCTGGGGTACCATGCCTCACCGAGCCTTTATCGCTGATTAGTTGACCCCGTATTTGGAACGTTGAAGTTCGCCCTAATCTGCGTTGGGCGCGTGGCTCTGCCCGACGAAAACTTCAGACTTGCTTGATTCGTCCTTCCACTGCTGCAAATCACCCACGAACGTTTGGACTTCTTTGCGCAAATCGTCATTGGCTGCTGGCGAGTAAGAACTTCCCAAGCGGGAAAATTGCTGTCGCGGATCAGACTCTGGACGAGGCGGCATATCGTGGGACTCGATGTTTGGAGATTTGGCCAATGTTTTTGTCTCCGGAACTGATGGCCATTTGCGTCGAACAACGAGGCAATATTACACCTATCGGTGTAACTTGTCAAGGGTTTATCGTCCGGTTTCGGTGCGTAACTTGAATGGTGGCCCCGTCCGGAATGGCGTCGGAGGGCGTTTCATCGTGCTATCGGCGTTACTCGGGGGATGTGGCGGCCGTACAGGCGCCAGGCACTAGAAGCGTCGTCCCACCATCTCACAGGCGGCATCGACTAGGGCCGGGGATTGGACCCCATCCTCAGCCGCCAACCAATGCACTTGCCGATAACGGCGAAGCCAGGTGCGCTGCGTCTTGGCGTAGCGACGCGTGAGAATCTTTGTTTGCTCAAAGGCTTCATCCATCGACATGCGGCCGGTCATCGCGGCCAACACCTGCTTGTAACCCAACGCCTGTCGCGCCTGGGCATCGGGTGGGCCCAGGAGTCCAGCGGATTCGAGTCGGGCTACTTCCGCGGGCAGACTTTCGACGATGGCACTTTGGCCTTCATCGGGTGGATAGAACATTGCTTTGACTCGCGCATTGATGCGGCGATTGATCATCTCCACAGGCCACTCCAAGCCCAGCATGATCGGGTCATGATGGTAGGGTCGGCTCACAGCCCACTGCTGCTGCATGGCACTGATAGGTTGGCCGGTGAGAGTGAAAACTTCCAGAGCGCGAACGAGCTTTTTGTGGTCGTTGCGGTGGATGCGTTGCGCTGCTTCGGGATCCACAGCGGCGAGCTTGGCGTGCAGCGTGGCGGGGTCGAGAGCTTCGAGCGATTGGCGCGTGGCGGGATCGTGGGAGGGTGCGTCAAAGAGACCTTCGAGCAGAGCTTTGAGATAGAGGTTGGTGCCGCCGACGATGATGGGCAGCCCGCCTCGTTGCTGGAGCGCGGTGATATGGCGTTGTGCCAACGTAAGCCAATCGGCGACGGTGAAGCGCTGATGGGGTTCGATGATGTCGATGAGGTGGTGAGGCAGCGCGGCACGCAGCGCGGGCGAGGGCTTGGCCGTGCCAGCATCGAGGTGGCGGTAGACCTGCATGGAATCGGCGCTGAGGACCGCAGCCTCGGCGACGGCACCGGCGGCGATGAGTCGCTGACCCAGCCCGACGGCGAGGTCGCTTTTACCGCCCGCGGTTGGGCCGACGATGACGATGATTCGCTGGCAAAAAGGGGGCATGAGATAGTGGGGGGTTGAGGGGGGGTACAGGTGAGTTGGTGGGGGGTAGCAGGGGGGTAAGGGGGGTGATGGGGGGTGATTGGGACGGTGATTTTCGGGTTTTTTGCGGGTTTGGAGGGTGTCAGTTGACACGGTTTGGCGCGGGTTGGGTGCAGGTCAACGTTGCGGTCGAGTGCATCATCGCGGGTCGGGTGCAGGTCAATGCGCTGGTCATGGTAACCGGAAACCGTGTTTTGGCGGGCGTTTAGGGGGCGTCGTGGGAGCGCGTGAAAAGAGGGCGTCGATTTTCGGTGAGCCGAGACGCCGTATCTAGCGCGGGCTTGCTACTATTGTGGCCTGATTCGCCTCGTTTTACCAAGGATTTGAGCAATGTCCGAAGCCCCGGCCCGCAATGAGTTTAACGCCCGCCAGTCGCTCCAAACGCCGCTGGGTCGGCGGACGATTTACCGTCTCGACGCGTTACGCAGCGATTTTCCAGGTGTCGATACGCTGCCTTATTCCATCAAGGTGCTGCTTGAGAGCTGCCTGCGTAACGTGGATGGTTTCACTGTCACCGCGGATCATGTCCGCAGTCTGGCGGCGTACGACGCCCGGCAGGTCGGCCAGGACGAGGTGCCCTTCATGCCCGGCCGGGTCGTGCTCCAGGATTTCACAGGCGTGCCCTGCGTCGTCGATCTCGCAGCCATGCGCGACGCCATGCGGCAGTTGGGCGGCGACCCGCAGAAGGTCAACCCGCTGGTGCCCTGCGATCTGGTCATCGACCACTCCGTGCAGGTCGATGCCTTTGGTAGTCAGGCTGCATTGACGATCAACAGCGAGAAGGAATTCGAGCGTAATACCGAGCGTTACGAGCTGCTCAAGTGGGCGCAGAAAGCTTTCGACAATTTCAGCGTCGTGCCCCCGGCGACGGGCATCGTCCATCAGGTCAACCTCGAATATCTCGCCAAGGTCGTCTGGGAGAAGGCGGAGGTGCTCTACCCCGACTCCTGCGTGGGCACCGATAGTCACACGACGATGATCAACGGCTTGGGCGTGCTGGGCTGGGGCGTGGGTGGCATCGAAGCCGAGGCTGTCATGCTGGGCCAACCTTACTACATGCTGCCGCCCGAGGTGGTGGGCTTCAAACTCACGGGCAAGCTGGCGGAGGGTGCGACCGCCACGGATTTGGTGCTGGTCGTCACGCAGATGCTTCGCAAGCTGGGCGTGGTGGGCAAGTTCGTGGAGTTCTTCGGGCCCGGGTTGGCGGATATGCCGCTGGCCAACCGCGCTACCATCGCCAACATGGCGCCGGAGTACGGCGCGACCTGCGGCTTCTTCCCCGTGGATGAGCAGACGCTGGCCTACCTCCGCCTGACGGGCCGGGATGAAAAACTCATCGCCACCGTCGAGCAATACTGCAAGGAACAAGGCCTGTGGCGCGATGACAATCGGCAGATCAACTACAGCCAGACGTTGGCGCTGGATCTGTCGACGGTCGTGCCCTCGCTGGCGGGGCCCAAGCGGCCGCAGGATCGCATTGCATTGACCGCGATGAAATCCACCTGGTGCGAGGCGTTGAAGTCCACGTTCAACAAGGTGGACACCACCGCGACCACCACGCTGCAGAATAACTCCGTGGGCGGGTGGGCTGAGGAAGGCGGCAACCCCGGTCAGCAGGCGGGCAATCACCCGTCACTCGAAGCTGGCGACAAACTCGTCGCTCCCGTCGCTGTCCCCGCGTCCCCCGATGCCGCCAACGCTGCCGTCCCTGCTACCGATACCGCCGCTGCTTCCAGCGCTTCCGCGAAATTCGCTGGCACCGCCACTGCCGTCGCCACTGCCGCGACTTCGGCGACTTCGGCGACTTCCGCCCCTTCCGCCCCTGCCACCGCGGTAACTCCGCAAGGCGAATGCGCCATCGACCCCGGTTTCGCTGGCGTCGAAGTCACGCTTGATGGCCAGACCTTCAGCCTCAAGCACGGCGCAGTCGTCATCGCCGCCATCACCAGTTGCACCAACACCAGCAACCCCGAGGTGATGCTCGCTGCGGGTCTGGTCGCACGCAAGGCTCGCCAGCGCGGGCTCAACCGCAAGCCCTGGGTCAAGACCTCCCTGGCGCCCGGGTCCACCGTCGTCACCGAGTACTACAACAAGGCGGGCGTGCAGGCTGACCTCGATGCCTTGGGCTTCAACCTCGTGGGCTACGGCTGCACGACGTGCATCGGCAACTCCGGGCCCCTGCCCGAAGCTGTCAGCAAGGCGATTCAGAAGAACGATCTGGTGGTGGCCTCGGTGCTCTCGGGCAACCGCAACTTCGAGGGTCGCATCAACCCCGACGTCAAGGCCAACTACCTGGCCAGCCCGCCGCTGGTTGTCGCTTACGCCATTGCCGGTACGACCGACATCGATCTGACGACTCAGCCGCTGGGCCGCGATCCTCAAGGCCGCGACGTTTACCTCAGAGACATCTGGCCGACGCAAAAAGAAGTGGCGGATCTCGTCGCCAGTGCGGTGACGCGCGAGAGCTTCGTCGCTCAGTACGCCAACGTCTTTGCAGGCAGCGCGGCCTGGCAGGAAATCCCCGTCACCGGCGGCGAAGCCTACGACTGGAAAGACGATTCGACCTACATTCAGAACCCGCCGTTCTTCACCGATATGGCACCCGATGCCTCGCCGATCCAGACCATCACCGGCGCACGCTGCCTGGTCATGGTGGGCGACAGTGTCACGACCGACCACATCAGCCCCGCCGGTTCCATCAAGAAGGATTCACCCGCGGGCCGCTACCTTCAGTCCCACGGCGTGCCGGTGTCTATGTTCAACAGCTACGGTTCGCGCCGTGGCAACGACCAGGTCATGACCCGCGGCACGTTTGCCAACGTTCGCGTTCGCAACCAACTCGCAGCGGGCATCGAAGGCGGCGTCACGACGTACTTCGGGCCGCCTTGCTCCGCCCCCACCGGCACGATGGTAAAGGCCACGCTCTACCAAACCGACTTCGATGTGAAGCCCGGCCAGACGGCACCGATCTTCGATGCCGCCGTGCATTACGCCCGCACCGGCACGCCGTTGGTGGTGTTGGCCGGCAAGGACTATGGCATGGGTTCGAGTCGCGACTGGGCGGCCAAGGGCACTTTCCTGCTTGGCGCCAAAGCTGTGATCGCCGAAAGCTACGAGCGCATCCACCGCTCAAACCTTGTAGGCATGGGCGTGCTCCCGCTGACGTATAAGCCCGGTCAGACGCGCCAATCGCTGGGACTCACCGGCCGTGAAGTCTTCGACATCGCCATCGACGATGCAATCCGCCCGGGTCAGGATGTGACGGTAACCGTCACGGACCCGGACACGGGAGTGAAAAAAACCTTCGTCGCCACCTGCCGACTCGACACACCCGTGGAGGTGCAATACTACCGCCACGGCGGCATCCTCCAGGCGGTGCTGCGCAAGATGGCGCGTGGTGAGGTTTGAGGTTGCGACGAAGTAGCCCCGGATCTGCATCCGGGGCTCCGGCCACGACGCACTGTAAACGCACGTCGTATCGAAATGCGGCGGTTCGCATCCATTGGTCGAGGCGACAGTTTGGCGATATCGAGTGACTTCAGGTAGCGTACGCATGTCGTCGCCATAGTTTCCGGGCACGTCACCCGGATGGCTGCGCGGTTCAACCACCATCAGGTTCCCATGCGGAAATGGTGTCGTAATCATAAATTCGTCATTGGTGTTGGCGTCGCGGTTCTACTGATCGCGTCGATCCTTTGGTACTATCGCTTTGCTATCCGGGACCAGATGGAATGGGACGATCCTTCGGTTTACAACACGTGGGTCTATCAGGGGCAGTTTGATTGGGTATTGAATAGTGCGGATCAGATGGTCATACGTGATGGTGGGTTCAACTGCTGTGTTACCGAACAACCCGCAGTCATCGCTGATATACGCGATCCTGCGAAGATCGCCGAGCTTCGCGCGAATCTCAAGTTCAAGTCATCGCAGATCGCAGACGCCTGCATGTGTTGCGGCTACCCGCGGATCGACTGGTATTCAGGAAACCGACCGTTGGCATTGACAGCGATACAGCACGCAGCGGCTGTTCGATGGCGCGGTTTCCCCGGCGATGCTGTTCTGACAAATGAATCCGCGGCATGGCTCTATGGCTGGATGATTCAGCAAGGAGTCAATAGTAGCCATCAGTTGTATGGAAATCCGCCAAGCGTGAAACTCGACCCGTGACGAAGAAGCCCCGGATTTGCATCCGGGGCTCCGCCACGACGCACTGTAAACGCACTCCGCAACCATACAAACCCCGGAAGCCCCGGATGCAAATCCGGGGCCACGCATCACCACCAATTGAGCCCAAATGGGGATAGCCACCGCGACCCGTCGAGCTAACCCGACTATCGCGGGTTGCATTCAAGTTTTTGCTCGTCGGTACTTCGGTTGTACTCCGCGAGGCGCTCATTGAGAAGATCAGCGAGTTCCTCAGCCGTGAGACCGTATGTGTCTGGCAGGGCGCCCTCACACTGAGCAATCGCGGTGCTGATACGTCGGCCGATCTTGGCAGGTTCATACGTGGGCACGAAATTGAACCCGACCATCTTGTTGACGGTGATCCCCGTCTGTTTGATGGTCACGACAGAGAAGTGGTCAATGGCACTCCATGGGATGTTCGTCTCGCGATACAGGTTCGCAAACGAAAGCCCGTCGTCTGCGATTCGCAGATACGAACTGCCGGGGAGCAATTGGATGATCGCGACCGGAACACCCAATGCGAAAAAACCTGCACATAGGTAGCCGATCCATCCGGTGTCTTGTGCCAGCCAGATGCCGACGATGACGAACATGGTGCATCCGATCAGAAGCCCGATTGCGGATAGCTTTTTGGGACGCAGAACGAGAGTTGAAGTTTCTTGCGTCATGCAACTTGTGGGGTGGATTGTAGAAGCGTTCAGTCGCCTGCGAAATATTAACATGACGCGCCAACCAATTCAGTCCCTGGGCCGTCAAGTCTTCGACATCGCCACGTGCCGACTCGACACGCCCGTGGAGGTGCAATACTACCGCCACGGCAGCATCCTCCAGGCGGTGCTGCGCAAGATGGCGCTCGGCGAGGTTTGAGGGTGCCGAAGTAGAAGCCCCGGATTTGCATCCGGGGCTCCGGCCGCGACGCACGGTTAACGCACCCCCCATCGACACAAATCCCCGGAGCCTCGGATGCGAATCCGGGGCCACGCATCACCACAAGCTGAATGAATCCCGCTGTGGGCGGACAGTGGCGCTACAATTGAGGCAGTTCACCCCACGGCAGGTTCATGAAAGACACCGACGAAAACACGCAGTTTGTCCCCGACCCGATGAAACCCTTGGCTAAGCCTGCCGGGCGGAATCAGGGGGCGATATTGTTTTTGGCGGCGATGGCGGGGGCGTTGCTCGTGGTTTATCTGATGGGGGCTTTGGGTATGGGGGGGCAGATCCCGCCGGACAACATTGCCTGGAAGACGAACCTCGCTGAGGGTCGCGCGGCGGCGGCGGAGAAGCAGCGGCCGATCTTCGTGGACTTCACGCAGAAAAATTGTCCGCCTTGTGATGCGATGAAGCGCGAGGCCTATCCCGATGAGCAGGTCGGCGCGTTGCTAAACGAGCGCTTCGTGCCGGTGCGATTGGACTTGTCGAGCGGGGACGATCAGGCTTGGAAGACGGCCCAGGCTTTCGGCATTTACGGCACGCCGACGATGGTCGTGCTCGACGCCCAAGGTCAGGAAATCGGTCGCATGGCGCAGTATCTCAGTGCGTCGCAGCTCGCCGCGTGGCTGACGCAGTTTGCCCCCGCGCCGCCGGTGGTGACCAGCCAACCGTCTACCGATGGCGATCCTTCCTAATATGAGGTCTCGCCCGCCAAGCCGCTTGACTAAGGAGCGCCGATGCGTTCGCCACTTCAGAGCATGATCGACGCTGGCACGACGTTGTGGCTCGATTCGATAGACCCAGCGGAGGTGGCTGCGTACGCAGCGCGGGGCATCACCGGCGCCACCTACAACCCCAAGATTGTCCACGACCTGGTCAACACGGGGCGGTTTGATGATCGGCTGGCGAGCTTGATCGACAAGGGCATCGAGGATGAGGCGCTGGCCTGGATGCTCACGGATCTCATCGTGCGTGAGGCGCAGCAGCGATTCGAGCCGGTGTGGGAAGCAACGCGCGGTAACGATGGGTATGTGAGTTTTGAGCTTGATCCGCTTTTGGAGGACCCGACGCTGGAGCTTAGCGATGCCGACCGCAGCCAGCGGTATGTCGACCTGGGTAAGGAGTGGTCGGCGGGCCACAGGAATCGGATGATCAAGGTGCCAGCCACGCCGGGTGGCATCGGGGCGTTGGAGGAGTTGGCTGCTGAGGGTGTGACGCTTAACGTGACGCTGATTTTTACCCAGCATCAATACGAGCAGGCGCGCAGCGCCATCTGGCGCGGGGCACAGAAACGAAGCAGTTTGAACGGGTTTAAGAGCGTTTACAGCATCTTCGTGAGTCGGGTGGACGTTTACACGCAGGAGCGCTTGAACAACCTTTCCGCATCGCAGGGCTTGGTGGGTCTTGTCAACGCCAAGCGCATCTGGCGTGATAACGAGGCGTTCTGGTCAGACAAGAAGCTGCCGTTAAAGCAGCAGATCGTCTTTGCTTCGACGGGTGTGAAGACCAAGGACGATCCGCCTGATAAGTACGTTCACCTGCTGGTGGGCAGCGACATTCAGACAAATCCGCCCGCGTTGATGGAAGCCATCGAGGCCAGCGGCAAGACCTATCACAAGACGATCGACCAGATGCAACCCCGCGCGGTGCTCGATGAGATCGATGCGGAGGTGAATATGGCGGAGGTCGAGAGGGCGCTATTGAGCGATGGCATCGCCAAGTTCGCCGACCCGCACAAGCAGTTGCTGGCGCTCATCGGGCAAAGGCGAGGGCGGTTGACGGCGAGCCGTCGCTGAGGGTGGGTCAAGGTGACGATGCGGCGGCGGCACCGGCATCGACGGAGATGCGGCGACGATACATGGGGCGAGCGGGGAGACCTACCACCACGGTGTCGGGCGGAAGATCATCAAACGCACTGGCGCGAGCACCCAGCACCGTGCGATCACCGACGTGCACTCCAGCGCCGACAAAGGCATCGGCACCGATCCAGGCGTTGCGCCCGATGACGATGGGCGACGACATAAGGGAGAGTGTGAGGGAGTCGCAGTCGCGCGTTACGGTGCAGAGGTGGCTGTACTGGCTCACGCAGGTGTTGGTGCCAATGGTAATCCCGCCCAGGCAATCCAGCACCACGCCATGTTGAATTACCGCCGCCTCTTCGATGGTGAGTTGCCAGGGCAGGTCGATGCGGACGGAAGGTTGGATGCGAACATGACGGGCGATGTGGGCGCCGAAGCAGCGCAGCAGGGCGATGCGCCAACCGTGGGCAAAGCGGGGCGAGCAACGAAAGAGCGGGAATCTCACGACTCGCCAGAGTCGCCAGCGCATTTTTTGTCGCCAGGTCAGGCGCATGTCGAACACTGCCCCGCCACGAGGCCCATGCGCCGAAGATTGGGGGGGTGAGGCGTCGCTCACTGGAGCACCCGTGGCTTGATGGGGCGGGCAGGATTGCCCACGCAGACCATGCGGCCGGGCAAGTCACCATAGACGCTTGACCGCGCGCCCACGACCGCTAGTTTTCCGATGTTGACTTGTGGACCGATGAACGCGTCAGCCCCGATCCACACGTCGTCACCGATGGTGATCGGCGCGCGGATTAAGGTGAATCGGCGATCGTTGTAGGCATGGGTGCCAGCACAGACATGGGCGTATTGACTGATGATGGAGCGCTGGCCGATGTGCACGGGCCCGAGGCTGTAGAGAATGGCGAAGTCGCCGATGGCGACATCATCGCCGATAGTGAGCATCCAGGGGATTTCGACGTTGACGGTCGGTCGGATGGCGACGTGTTTACCGATGCGTGCTCCGAAACGGCGGAGCACCCAGGCGCGATAGCGATACCAGTTGTGGAAGCTGGCTCTAAACAGCGGTTTGCCTACCACCATCCAGGCGGCCCGCGCCAGCTTCTCCTTGAAAGTCCAAGGGCTGGCTTCAGGTTGAGTGGATGTTGCCCCGGCACTGCTCTGGGTCATCGGGTTGGCGTAGGGGGATACCACTGTACTGGCTGGAGCCGCCTGGATGTCGCCCTTGCCCGACTCGTGGTCTAATCCTTCGGGGCGGGAGAGGCCCTGGATGTGGCCAATGATGCTTTCACCCAGAAGGGTGTGTTGATAGCGGCGCAGCGTGCGGAACTTGATCGAGACCATGGCGTCGTACATGCTGATGAGGCGGCAAAACTCCAGTCCCGGTCGTCCATCAAGTATTCCCAGCCGCAGAAAATACATGTAAACAAAGCGCCAGAGTCCCGGCATGGGCACATGCTTCATGCCCACCTGTTTAAGCCAGCGGCGTCGCCTGGCATCGGGCGTGAGGTTGGGCTGTTGCGCTTTGGGACGGTCCATTTCCTCCAGTAGCGCTCGCGCTTCGAGTGTGGAATAACGATTGTGTTTGGCCAGGTAATGCTCCAGCCCGCGCTGGTCATCGTGGATCATTGGCTCGTGGATGTAGCCTACGGGGTCGGCGATGATGACGTGCTCGTGCACTTCGCGGTTTTCGTACTGGCCCTTGCCACGCTTGAGCAGACGCATGTTCCAACTGGGGTAGTAGCCGCAGTGGCGGATGGCGCCGCCCATGAAGTAGGTCAGGCGGTTGATGAAAAAGCCGTTCTCCTTGACCGCCTCGGGGTCGCCTCCCGTCACCTCCTCGAGTCGGGCACGCAGATCAGCGGTGACGACTTCATCGGCATCAAGGATCAGCACCCAGGGACTTTCAAAGGGCATGTTGGCCAGGCCCCAGTTTTTCTGGCGGGCGTAGCCGACCCAGTCATGATGTACGACCGTGGCACCGGCGGCGCGAGCGATATCCGGCGTGCCATCTGTCGAGCCGCTGTCGATGACAAAAATGCGCCGCGTCCAGCCCGCCAGCGCTTCGAGGCAGCGGGGGAGGTTCATCGCTTCGTTGTAAGTGATGATCATCACATCAAGCATGGCGCCTATGGTACTTCACGGCCCGTACCATGGCGCGCTTGTCACCCGGCGGCTGTCACTTGTCGCAGGTGATTGTGATGTCGCTGTGATGTCGGGTAGCTTAGTGCGGGCTTCATCGGATGGCCTGCGGCCGGCGCTGCGTTGAGAGTTGCCCGTCGAACGGTTGGGGCATGGGGACGAGGAAGGGCCGATCCGCCAGGGCGGGGCGCGCCTGCTGCGCGACCCATTCGACCGTGTCCGCCAAGGCGCGGTGGCAGGAGCGCGGGGACAGGCCCAGTTCATGCTGCGTTGCGGTGGAGTCGAAGTTCATGGATCGGCGGGTAAGCCGCACACCCGTCACTGTCGCCAGCGGCATCTGGCCTGTCACCAGGCGGCACCATTGCTCCTCGAGGGCGGCGAAAACAAGCGCCACGGGATACGGCACGCGCCATCGCGGTCCGGGTCGGCCAGCCATTTCCGCCACAGCCGTCATCAGCCGCCGCACTGTCCAATTTTCGCCCGTCAGCAGGTAGCGTTGCCCTGTGCGTCCCAAAGCGGCGGCGCGGCAAATGCCCTCGGCGGCATCGCGCACGTCGATTAAGTTCAGCGGCCCGGGGAGGTAGAAGCTGCCTAGCCGACCTTGGATCACCTGCTCGATGAGTCGAGTCATCGGCCCGCGATGATGATCGCCCGGACCCACCGGCACCGACGGGCTGGCGATGACCACGGGCAACCCGTTGTTGGCCGCATCCTGAGCTGCCAACTCAGCTTTCATCTTGCTCTCGCAGTAGGCGCCTAGGGTCGAGGCCAGATCCAGCGGGGCGTCCTCGCTAATCACGGCTTCGGGATTGGGGTCCGAGAGGATTGATTCGGTTGACACATGCACGATGCGGCTGGCGCGGGTGGCGATGGCAGCCCGCAGGACGTTGCAGGTTCCATGGTGGTTCACGTCCTCAAAGTGATGGGGGTTGGTATGCCAGAGGTTGGGGTCTGCCGCCAGATGCAGCACGGTGGGGCAGCCGACCATGGCTGTGGCGATGTCGTCGAACCGCCGAAGGTCTCCGCGGAAGATTTCCACGCGTTGGCGGGGCAGATGGTTCGTTCTGACGTGGTGCAGTTCAAAAACGCGAACGCGGTGGCCCTGCGACACCAGCCGTCGCACCACATGCGAGCCGATGAATCCCGCCCCACCCGTGACAAGCACGGGATCAGCGATTTGCTGTTCGTTGTTGAGTTTGTGCATAACACTTTCTCCAATCATGCGGGGTCGAAGGACTGTAGGCTCAGCTACGCCTCGGGCGGTATCGGAGTCGTCCCGAGAGACGCGTCGGAATGATTCTGATGACCCTTGGCAACTTGGGTCGGCTGGGAAGACCCGGCAGCCGCCCGGCAAGCCGGAGCCGGGTACCATGACACCATGACGCCAGCGCCTATCACTGATGATCTGTCGTTAACGTTGCCCGAGGTGGGGACGGGGGGCGTTGCTTCGTCGTCGTGGGCTGCGGACCCACTCAAGCGGCGGGAGTGGTGGACGCTCGTCGGCCCGAGACGTGTGGCGGGCAAAGGGTGGGGCGGGGGATACCAGCGACGCCTTCAGCGCATCTATCGCCACCTCGTGCCGCCGGGCCTGCGCGTTTTGGAGATCGGCTCGGGCAACGGGCAACTCCTGGCGAGCCTGAGCCCCAGCCGGGGTCTGGGCGTGGATTTCGCTCCGCCCATGGTGCAACACGCCGCAGCCAAACATCCGGACCTGCAGTTCATCCAGGCCGATGCTCACGCCCTGCCGCTGGACGAAACGTTCGACATCATCATCCTCTCGGACCTCATCAACGACCTCTGGGATGTGCAGGCGGTGTTTGAACGGCTCGGGAGTCTGTGCCACCCCGGCACACGGATTATCCTCAACTTCTACTCCAACCTCTGGCAGTTACCGCTGCGCGGCGCCACGCGTCTGGGCCTGGCCAACACGCCGCCGCATCAGAATTGGCTCACTCCTGCCGACGTGCGGAATCTGCTGCACTTGGCGGGCTTTGAAACCATCCGCGGGTGGAGTGAAATTCTCTGGCCGCTGCGCACGCCCGGGCTCGATGATCTCTGCAACCGCTGGTTGGCCAAATGCTGGCTGCTGAGTTACTTCAACCTGACGAACTTCATCGTCGCGCGACCTTCGCCGCGACGTGTTGCCGACTCCGCGACACCCCAATTCGCCGACGCCACCGCCAGCGCGCATCAACCGCAACCCACCACACCATCCGTCTCCGTCATCGTCGCGGCACGCAACGAGGCGGGCAACATCGCCGACATCGTCAGCCGGGTGCCCGAAATGGGCAGGGGCACGGAGATCATCTTCGTCGAGGGTGGCTCCAGCGATGACACATTTGACGTCATCGAGCAGACCATCGCAGCCCATCCGGATAAGGCGTGGTCGCTCTATCGCCAGGAGGGCAAGGGCAAGGGCGATGCTGTGCGACTTGGCTTTGCCCACGCGCGGGGCGATGTGCTGATGATCCTCGACGCTGACCTGACCGTCCCGCCCGAAGATCTGCCCCGGTTCTACCACGCCATCGTCAGCGGCAAGGCGGAGTTCGCCAACGGTGTGCGGCTGGTGTACCCCATGCAGGATCAGGCCATGCGATTTTTCAACCTCGTGGGCAACAAGTTCTTCTCCTGGGCCTTCTCCTGGCTGCTGGAACAACCCATCAAGGACACGCTCTGCGGAACCAAGGTGCTCCGACGCGTGGACTACGAACGGCTCGCAGCGGGACGAGCCTACTTCGGCGACTTCGACCCCTTCGGCGACTTCGACCTGCTCTTCGGCGCAGCCCGACTCAACCTGCGAATCGTCGATATCCCGGTCCGCTACGGCGCCCGCACCTACGGCCAAACCAACATCGACCGCTGGCGCCACGGCTGGCTGCTGCTGCGCATGACCGCCTTCGCCGCGCGACGCATCAAGTTCATCTGAGTTGACGCCCACCGGCACCAGACCCCTGTGGGTGTGTATGCTTTCCCACATGGCCAGCACGGATCCCCCATCCCAGCCGGGCGCGACAGGTTCGCCCATGGACGCACCGGACGGCACCGGCTCGCTGCGCAAGGATCACGAACTGGCGCACGGGC
>JBGSTK010000092.1:0-17246 GCA_041736565.1 Phycisphaeraceae bacterium
CCCAGGTGGCTAACTTATCGGTTTCCCTGGGGTGCGCACCGCTGTTCCGCGGCACACACCGAGTTAGCATCGTTTACGGCGTGGACTACCGGGGTATCTAATCCCGTTCGCTCCCCACGCTTTCGTGCCTCAGCGTCAGAATCCGCCCAGTAGCCTATCTTCATCATTGGCGTTCCTCTAGATATCTACGCATTTCACCGCTCCACCTAGAGTTCCAGCTACCTCTTCGGACCTCAAGCCTTGCAGTATGCCAAGCTATTCCAGGGTTGAGCCCTGGGATTTCACAAAGCACTTGCAAGGCCGCCTACGCACCCTTTAAGCCCAGTGATTCCGCACAACGCTTGAGGCCTCTGTATTACCGCGACTGCTGGCACAGAGTTAGTCGCCTCTTCCTTTGGGGTTGCTCATTGTGTTGCTAACCCCTGACAGTAGTTTACACCCCGAGGGGCTTCATCCTACACGCGGCGTCGCTCCGTCAGACTTTCGTCCATTGCGGAAGATTCGTTACTGCAGCCTCCCGTAGGAGTCCGGGCAGTGTCTCAGTCCCGATGCGGCCGGTCGTGCTCTCACACCGGCTACCCGTCTAAGGCTTGGTGAGCCGTTACCTCACCAACTACCTGATAGGACGTTCCCCGCTCCCAAGCCGCCTGAACTTTGCCCATTGAGCCATACGACTCTGTGGGTTCATCAGGTATTAGCACACCTTTCGGTGAGTTATCCCTGAGCTTGGGGTACGTTAGGAAAGCATTACTCGCCCTTGCGCCACTCTACTTGGGCCGAAGCCCTTTCGCGTTCGACTTGCATGTTTTAGCCACGCCGCCAGCGTTCGTGCTGAGCCAGGATCAAACTCTTCAATTGTAGATTGTTGACCCGGTCCGAAGACCGGAATCGAAATCAAGAAGGTTTGACCTGAATAACCCTGTCATTGACAGGGCCGGTCACGAAGAGCCTTGCGGCTCTCCGTCCCGAACCTCGGCTAGAAGTTCGGTTCAGCTCAAAAATCCATCACTGAATTGCAGGTATCACAAGGATGTTTGAGCCCCACCAGCCTAAGCTGGCAGAGATTTAATAGGGCAAGCTTGATTTGACTGTGACAGCCAACTCAAACCGCCCACACATCCTCGCGGCTTCCCAACTGTTCACTTGTCAAAGATCGATCGGCTCAAGGGCCTGTTCGCTTCTTACGAGCCTCGGCGTTAACCGGGTCGTTTTAGGCGAGCCGCACATTCTACCGGGTTCCTGACGTGTGTCAAGTCGGCATGTTTTCGGCTCGCCGTTTGGCTCTCGCCAAGGGCTCGCCTCAGTGCGGGGGGAAGGGGAATTAAAGCACGATCCGCCCTCCACGTCAAGTCTGCTACTTCATCGGCGCATTAAAACCCCGGCTTTCCACAAACCGCCGCATCTTTTCCACACACGCATCCCACTCACCCCACACGCAGGCCGACGGCAGGCGGATGCTTCGTGCCCGGCTTCGCCGCCTGTCAGGGCCTGTGCCCCCTGATCCCGCGGGAACGCTACACTTGGCGCTATGAGCAAGCGTGAAAAGTCATTGACGTACGAAGAGGCGGTACAGCGGCTCGAGGCCATGATCGAGCGCATCGAATCGGGCGAGGCGGGTCTGGAGCAGAGCTTGGCACATTACGAAGAGGGGATGAAGCTCATCGCCCATTGCCGGGGCATTTTGGCGGGTGCGGAGCAGAAGATCGCGGCTTTGACGCTTACCAGCCGAGGGATCGGGGGAGTTGCCGGCGACGAGGCTGGGGGGTCAACTGGTGGTGCCTCGGGTGGAGCAGGTGGTAATCCGGGGGCTGACACGGACGCCGAGACCCAAAACCCGGACGAAGTGGATGGCCATCTCGATGATGATGACCAGGAATCGCCCTTCTGATTTCGCCGGAGCCCAATGTCATGCCTCTCTGGCCCTGGCATATTCTCGTAACGCTCTACGGCGCTTGCATCGGCAGCTTTCTGAATGTCGTGGTTTATCGCCTGCCTGAGGGGCTAAGCCTGGTGCATCCGCCTTCGAGCTGCCCCCGTTGCGGGCACCGACTGGCGTGGTACGACAACATTCCCGTGCTGGGTTGGCTGATGTTGGGCGGGCGATGCCGATACTGCAAGGCTGGGATCAGTGTGCAGTATCCGCTGGTCGAAGCGTTGACGGCTGCGCTCTTCGGCGGGCTGTTCTGGGCCTACTACGTTTCAGGCTGGCGTGGCGATTTTATGTCGGCGACGTTGGACCACACCTGGCCCGTGCTGGTGGTGCATCTGTCGCTGCTGGCGGGATTGCTGGCAGCGACGCTCATCGACGCCCGGCTTTTCATCATTCCACTGCAGATACCGTGGACGGCGACGCTATTGGCGCTGGTTATTCTGCCCGCGGCGGCGTGGTGGTATCCGACGGCGACGGCTGTGTTGCCGGTCGCTGAGCCGATGTGGTGGGGAAGCCTGCTGGGTGCGGCAGCAGGGCTGGCGGTGGCGAATTTGCTGCTTTGGGCGGGGTTCCTGCCTCACAGTTTCGCGGAGGAGCCGGGGACGGCGACGCGCGATGTCGCGGCGATGGCGGGTGAGGCCGCTGCAGACGAGGCTCCAGTAGTTGGGGCTGCGGCAAGCGAGGCAGTGGCAGAGGGCGCAGCGAGAGCCGAGCCCCCATCAAGCGAGACCGCGGTAGTTGAGTCCCCAATGGACTTGGCCCCGGCGAGCGAGACCGAGACTGCGGCAGGCGATTCCGCGCCGACGCAACCAATCAACCCGCCCCTCGAACCTTCATCGCCCCCACCCCCCACCACCGCCCCACCATCGCATGGAACACCCGAAGAATGGCTGGCGCACCCGCACCCCCGGCGTGAAGTGCTCAAAGAGGTGATCTTCCTCCTGCCCATCATCCTCGGTGCCGCAGCCGGTTACCGCTGGCTTTCCTGGGACTTCGCCCCCAACCCAGCCTTGCAGGTACTGGCGGGCGTGGCGTGGGGATATCTGTTGGGTGGCGGCGCCATCTGGGTGACGCGCATCCTGGGCACGCTGGCGTTTGGCAAGGAAGCGATGGGCCTGGGCGATGTGCATCTGTTGGCCGCCATCGGAGCCGTCATCGGCGGGTACGACGCGATGCTGGTGTTCTTCATGGCGCCATTTCTCGGACTGCTCTACACGCTCGTCGCCGTTATCGCCAGCCGCATGACCCGGGGCGACGCTCGGGTGATTCCCTATGGCCCGTATCTGGCAGCGGCGGCGGTGATGTTGATGGCTTTGCGAGACCCTCTACTACGCCTTTTGCCACTACCCTGATCCCGGGGCTTGTGGTATCCTCTGGCTCAGGAAACAGTCTGCCCGAAGAGGGGCAAGCAACACAATCACGTTCTAGAAAGGGTCATGCCATGGACGGTTTTAAGAAGTTCGCAATGGTCGTTCTGATGCTGGCGTTGTCACTGACGGTGCTGGGTTGCCAAGCCGGCAAACAAGCCGAGATGAACGATCGGCTCAATCGCCAGAATCGTGAACTGCAATCGGCGCTGGACCGTGAGCGTGCGGCTCGTGATGCGGCTGAAAATGAACGCATGGCGTTGGCGTCGGAAAAATCTCGGCTTGAAGCAGAGCGCGAACGTGCCCGACAGGAAGCCCTGGCGCGGCAATCGCAGCCCGCCACCCCCGTTGGTTCCGGCATGGCCGCAGCCAACACCGGATTCGCGGGGATCGAAGGCGTCGAAACGGAGATGCGTGGCCAGGACATCGAGGTCCGCGTCGCCAGCGATGTGCTCTTCGCCCCCGGTCGTGACACGCTCAATGACGCGTCCAAGAAAACGCTTGCTCAAGTCGCCAATGTGCTCAAGCGGCAATACGCCAACAACAACATTGTCGTCGAAGGCCACACCGATGCTGACCCCATTCGCAAGAGCAAGTGGGCCAGCAATCAGCAACTCAGCGAAGCCCGAGCCGCGGCCGTGCAGACCTACTTGGCCCAGCAGGGCGTCAACGCTGGTCGCATTCGCATCGTTGGCTACGGTGAGAGTCGCCCTCGCCAGACCAAGGCTCTTTCACGCCGCGTCGAAATCGTCGTTCAGCAGTGAGCGACATTCCACAATCCATTGGCGTTGAATGAATGGTGAAGCACGGTTGACGCCATGGGGCTGGTGTCGCCCGCCATTGTGCTATCGATGACCGCATGAGCCGACACAACATCGACAGCGCCGTGTGCATCGAGCCATCTGCAGCGATATGGATATGCATGTCGCGCCGCTTGGCTGGTGCAACTGAGATCCTCGTTTTTCTGAAATTGACCTTCCATGATCGGCATCATTGACTACGGCATGGGCAATCTGCGCAGCGTGCAGAAAGCCTTTAAGCACGCAGGTGCCCAGGCCTGCATTCTGGAGTCCCCCGCTGACGCACGCGCGGGGCGGGATTTATCGCATCTGACGAAGCTAGTGCTGCCCGGCGTTGGCGCGTTTGCTGATGGCATGGCGCACTTACAGCAGCGCGGTTGGATCACGCCATTGCATGACTTCATTGCCACAGGCAAGCCGTTTCTGGGCATCTGCCTGGGTCTGCAACTGCTTTTCGAAACCTCGCAGGAAGATGCTCCGTCGCCCGATCAACTGGTGCCCGGCCTGGGCGTGTTGCCGGGCTGTGTCGTTCGTTTCGATCCGCCTCGCGGTCCCGGATTGCCCCGGCTCAAAGTCCCGCACATGGGTTGGAACACGCTGACGCTGCAACGACCTGACGATCCGCTGATGGCGGGCATTGAAAACGACCAGTCGGTTTACTTCGTTCACAGCTACTACGCAAAGCCGACATCGGGCGATGGCTCACCGATCACCAGCGCCACCTGCGACTACGGTGATCGCTTCACGGCTTCGGTCTGGCGCGACAACGTGTGGGCCACACAGTTTCACCCCGAGAAATCGCAGCACGTCGGGCTGCGCATGATCGCCAATTTCGCGAGGCTCGGAACGTGAGCCAATCGCAGCCGATCACTTCTACTTCGGTTTCACCTTGGGCCACGCTGCCGCTGCTGGCGGAACCGTCGCGTTACGTCGCATGCCACTGGGACCTGCGGGCGCATCCCGCCAAGCGTGCGTATTGGCTGCAACTTTTCCGCACGCATTTTCCCGCGCTGCTGGCTGAGGCACGCAGTGAGGCCGCCAGCCGCGGTCAGGATGATGCTCTCACTCAGCAGCAATGCGCAAACGCCGCGAACCTTTTTGGCGACTATCTCGATGCCATCGAGCGCGATCCGCTCAACGCGGGCCGGTTGGACATCATGGCCATTTGCCTGCAGCGTGAAGCCGCGCTGCGCGCCGCAGGCATTGCCGATCCCTACGCCTTGGCGAAACGCAATCAGAATGAGGTGGCGCTGGCGGTGTTGCCGCGGCTGCTGACGGAGATCGATGCCCTGCCCGCAGCGCAGCGCGATGCCCGCCTGGTCTGCGGCATCTTCGCGGGCAACATCTTCGACATGGGCGCGACAAAGACCAACGATCTCTTCCGCGACGGCGGCAAGGTCGATTTCCATGAGACCCTGGCCAAGCTGCGACCTCGGCCATGGGCTCACGATGACCTCGACCGTTGGCTGCATCGGCTCGCCAGCGCAGCGCCGCACCATCAAGCCCTGCTCTTTGTCGACAATGCAGGGCCCGATGTCATCCTGGGCATGATCCCCTTTGCCCGCCATCTGCTGCAGCGGGGCACGCGGGTCATTCTCACGGCAAATCCCAAACCGTCACTCAACGACATCACCATCAGCGAACTCGACGAGTTAATCACCCGCATCGCCACATTCGATGACACGCTCGCGCAAGCCCGTCGCGATGGTCGGCTCACGCTGGTGTCGAGTGGCAACGATGCGCCGCTGATTGACCTGACACGCATCGCGCCGGAGTTGGCGGCTGTGGCCCTGCCGGGGCAGGTGGATTTGCTGGTCCTCGAAGGCATGGGCCGGGCCGTGGAGAGCAACTGGGACGCGCGGTTTCTCTGCGAGACGATCAAGGTCGCGATGATCAAGGATCAAGGCGTTGCCGAGGCGCTGGGGTGGGAAGTTTACGACTTAGCATTTCGCTACGAACCCGCGCCGGTGTGACCGTGCATGCCGCGTGCGCTTACTCCGCGATTCGCAGATGCAGCGATGAACCAGCACTGCTTTCAAACGCCAAGATCGGCTGGTCAGGTTGAGTCTGCGCAATAACGATGCCACGATCATCATGAAGGCTTGCGACCAACCCTTGCGGCAAACGCAAGCGCTGTGATTCAGCACGACTGGCGACCAACCTCGCTTCGCAGAGCCGTGCGTTACGCCACGTCATATCCACGGTCAATCCCGTGCGCGTGCGCAGCCCTCGCACCTGACCCTCGCGCCATTGCGTGGGCAGCGCGGGCAGGAGGTGAACTTCACCGGCGTGGCTCTGCAAATGCATCTCGGCGATGCCGGAACAACCGCCGAAGTTGCCATCAATCTGGAACGGTGGATGGTCATCGAGAAGATTGGGCAGCGTGGACTTGCGCAGCAGCATCATGATCGCGTCGTGGGCTTTTTGGGGGTCGAGAAGTCGGGCGTAAAAATTCACCAGCCAGGCAGCACTCCACCCGGTATGCCCCCCGCCGTGCGCCAGGCGGTGCTCAAGCACTTTCCGACACGCCGCAGCCAGTTCAGGCGTTTGGGCGGGTGAAATCTGCTCGCCGGGGTGCAGACCAAAAAGTTGCGAGACGTGACGGTGCCCAGGCTCGGGTTCATCGTACGCCACCGACCACTCCTGCAATCGTCCATCAGGGCCGATGACATTGGGCGGCAACTTAGGCAGGGCCTCGGCAACCCGTTTGAGCAGCGCGGCATCATCGTGTTCGGATGCGTCCCGACCTCCTGAAACGATCGCCGCCGCTGCCAGCGTGTGGTTGAACAATTCGCGGATGATCTGGCTGTCCATGGTGGGCGCCATGCAGAGCTTGCCCACTTCGCCGCTGGGCAGGCGATAGCGATTTTCAGGCGACACCGAAGGTCCGCTCAAGAGTAAGCCGCGTTGATCTTCGACGAGGTAATCGACAAAGAACGCGCAGGCATCGCGCATTACGGGGAACATGCGTTTGAGAAACGCCAGGTCGCCGGTGAAACGGTAGTGCTCCCAGATATGGTCGCACAGCCATGCCCCGCCGGTGGGCCAGAGTCCGCATCCAGCGCTGTCGCCCGGCACGGAAAAGCCCCACGGATCGGAGATGTGATGCGCGACCCAACCGTTGGCACCGTAGTGAATGCGGGCGGTTTTGCGACCCTCTTCGACGAGCCGCATCATCCAGTCAAACAGCGGCTCCTGACACTCGTTAAGAGCGCCGACACCCGCGGGCCAGTAGTTCATCTGCAGGTTGATGTTGAGATGAAAATCGCTGTTCCAAGGCGGCGTGAGCCCCTGCGCCCAGATGCCCTGCAAATTGGCTGGCAACCCGCCCGGCCGCGAACTGCTGATGAGCAGGTACCGCGCAAAGTGAAAATAAAGCGCCACCAGATCGGGATCCTCGCCGCCCTCTTTGACCGCACGGAGGCGCTCGTTGGTGGGAAGAGAACGCGTGGCTTGATCAGTGCCGCCCAGTTGCAGCGAAACACGGTCAAACAACGCGCGGTGAGTGGCGATGTGATCGTCGCGCACTTGCTCGTATCCCTTGGCCAGTGTCGCCGTCAGATGGGCTTGCGCCAGAGCTGCTGGGTCGCCACCGTGGAAATCCGTACCGCAGGTCAGGTACACCGTCGCAGCATCGGCGCCGATAACACTCAGGCGATCGCCCGTCAACTCAACGTGCCCGCCTTCACACTGGATGTGCAGCAGCGCGACAAATCGCGTACCGGCTGAGCCCGCCCTGCCCACCAGACGCACCGTGTCAGCATTGACCCGTGAGGCTCGCGCATCGGCGGGCCGATTGAGCAGCGTCGTGAATGACACTGCCCCCGGACGATCCGCGCCAATCCGCATCACCAGCGCATTCCCGGCTGATGCGACAAACGCTTGGCGCTCAAAGCCCGTGTCGCCCAGACGGTAACTCACCATCGATGTGGCGGTACGGAGATCGAGGCCGCGACGAAATTGCGTGATGTGCTCGCCAGCGACCTGCGGGAAGATCAGTTGCAGACTGCCAAGCTCCTGATAGGGCTCAAGGCGGCAGGGCGATCCCATCATCGTGCGATCGGCCAGCGCCTCAGCCTCGGCGGGTCGGCCCTGCGCAAGAAGCTGACGCGCTTGCGACAAATGCGCCAGGGCATCGGGGTTGTTGCGCTCGCCCGGCTGACGAGCCCATATCGTCTCTTCGTTTAGCCACAACTGCTCCGCCGTGGCGCGACCGGCCACCATGGCGCCGAGGCGACCATTGCCAATCGGCATGCCATCGTTCCACCCCCCGCCGGGCTTGTCGTACCAAAGCTCCATCGAGGGTTTCGTTCCCGTTGATTCAATCGTGTTCATGCGATATCCATGCTCAGTTCTCGAGTGCGACAACTTCGTTTTCACGAAACGAAAGCATAACCGTGTTGATCCCACGGCGGGGGCGGGTAGACTTCTGCCATGATGCAAAAACGAAACTTTGGCAAGACTGGTTTGAAAGTGTCACCTTTGGGCTTCGGTGCTGCACCCATCGGCTTCCTTGAAACGGAACGTGCTGATGCTCTGGCGGTGCTGAACCTCCTGCTGGACCACGGCGTCAACCTCATCGACACCGCAGCCTGCTACCCCGGCTCCGAGATTATGCTGGGCGACACCATCGCCAACCGTCGCGATGAATGCATCCTGGTGACCAAGGCTGGTCACGTCGTGGATGGTGCCAGCGGCAAAGAGTTCTCGCCTCAGGTCATCACCGAATCCATCGACCGCTCGCTCAAGCGTCTGCGTACCGACCGCCTCGATGTGGTGCTCATCCACTCCTGCAAGAAGGATTTGCTGGAGAAGGGCGATGCGCTGGGGGCCTTGCTCAAAGCCAAAGCCGCGGGCAAGATTCGCTTCGCTGGCTACTCGGGCGACAACGAAGCAGCGACCTACGCTGCGGGACTTCCCGGCATCGAGGTCATCGAGACCTCCGTCAACATCGCCGACCAAGTCAACATTGACAGCGTGCTGGCCGCGGCCGCCAAGCACGGCCATGGCGTCGAAGCCAAGCGTCCCATCGCCAACGCCGCATGGCGCAGCGTCGATGAGCAGCGCGGCATCTACAAGAACTACGCCAGCGAATACAAGAAGCGTCTGACCGCGATGAAGCTCGACCCGGTGGCGTTGGGAATCGACGGCCCGCCCCAAAAGGCCTGGCCGGAGTTGGCGCTGCGATTCACGCTGAGCTTCCCCGCTGTGAGTTGCGCCATCATCGGCACAACCAGTTTGGACAACGCCAGCGCCAACCTCGCCGCAGCGGAAAAGGGCCCCCTGCCCGATGCCACCGTACGTGCCATCCGTGATGCCTTTGCCAAGGCACAGCCCGCCCCCGGCGCTTGGACCGGGCAGACCTAACTCGACACACCAACAAGTGAGACTCCATGCGTGACACCTCAACGCGGGCGATGCTGCCAATGGGTGCGATGGATCAACTGACGTGGGCGGTGTTGCTGGGTCGGTGGGTCGAGTTTGCGCGCAGTGCTGTGGCGTTGCCCACCGTGGGCGAAGAAGGCCGACTGCGCGAATCGGTCCCCGATGCCATCATGCTCCAGGCGGTGTGGTTTGCGCTGGGGCACCTCGATGGCCTTTCAGCGTCGCAACGCGCACTGGGGCTGGATCGCGCCACGGTGCTCATCGACCGCCATGAGGCTGCCCTGCTTGCTCGATGGGACCCGCAGCCACTGCCCCCGGCATTGCGCGAGTTGGTCGATGATGCACGAGCCGCGCTGGGTAAAGCGGGCGGCGATATCATGTCGCCATGACCTTCGCCGTGGTCCAGCGTGAACTGACGGCCCCGACCGCTGACCAACTCGTCACGGCATTTCTCGGCTCATCCGCTGTGGTCGATCACGATGCCCGCCGCACCGCCCGCCGAGGCTTTGGCATCCTGGCGGAGAATCTCGACAGAGCTGACGCGGTGGCGGTAGCCGGCAAACTCGAGAGCCTGGGTGTTCCCGCTCTGGCCGTGCCCACCCATGAGTTGCCAGCCCTGCCCGCACCACGCGGCTTCAAGCGTGCCGATCCAGGGGAGGCATCGCTGGATATCCATGATGCCCTTGGTCGGCCCCTGCCCGTCGCATGGGATCGTGTCGTCCTCGTGGCGGTCGGTGAGATCACGCATATCCGCCCTCAACGCGATGCCCGGGTTGAGCGCATGGCCACATCAACCGATGCCGCCACAATCAATCACGACTATCGCGAAATCGAGGGCCACGACCTGACACTGGAGATCGTGCTGGAGCATCCCGCTCAACGTTGGCGTGCCGCCGCCGACGCCTTGCTCTACAACTACCTCGGACCTCGTCGTCGGGCCCGGCGTCTGGATAATTTCCCGCTGCTGGTCGCTGACCTCCTGGCGCACTCGCCTCGCGCAGCGATCAACCGCGGGGCTGCGAACCTGTCACCCGATGAGCCCAACACGCTGCGAAACGTCACCCGCTACGCCAGCCGGTTGGATTTTGAGAAGGAACTGATCTGGCTGCTGTGGTGGAGTGGTCGGGGGGCTGAGACTGCGTGAAAATTTTTATGGTTTTGGGTTAGGAAACCGTTGACATTTGGGTGCCCCCGGCTTATATTCACGTGTACATGTACGCGTGAACATTTTATGGCCATGATCACTCTCGAAAATATTGCTTCCCGGGCGGGCGTCACTCACGTGACTGTATCACGTGTGCTTAACGGCACTTACCGCGCCAAACGACCTGACGCCGTTCGCCGGGCTCACTACATTCGCCAGCTCGCCTCCGACTTGGGCTACCGACCCAACACAGCCGCCCGAACAATCGCCACCGGCAAGTTCAACGCTGTGGGTCTGGTCATGAGCACCCACGACAGTCAGAGCACGGTCTTCGGGGCGATGATGCGCGGCATTCACGACCGACTGGCGGCTGATCGGATTCACCTGGTGGCCACGTTCCTCGACGACGCCCGCCTGACCAGCGACGACGCTGTGCCCCGCATCTTGGGCGAGATCATGGTCGATGGCCTGCTCATCAACTACACCCACGCCATCCCGCCGCATATGGCTGAGTTGATCGACCGCTACCGACTGCCTGCGGTGTGGGTCAACTCGAAGCAGGCAGCCAACTGCGTCTATCCCGATGATGAGGGCGCTGGCTACGCTGCGACCCGCCTGCTTCTGGAGGCTGGGCACCAGCGGATCATGTATCTGGACTTGACTGCTGCGGTCGAGGACTCGGCCGAGACGCACTACAGCCACACCGATCGCCGCGCGGGCTATGAACGTGCCATGCGCGAGGCTGACCACGAACCTTTGGCGGTGGTGGAAGCCCGCCGCCTGGTCTTTCAGAAGCCCGTTGAGCAGGCCCGACAGATTCTCTCATCCGACACCCGACCCACGGCCATCGTTGGCTACTGCCGCCACGATGCCGAGGCGTTGCTCCTGGCCTGCGTGGATCTGCGGCTCACCATGGGTCGCGACTTGAGCCTGGTCATCATCGAACAGAGCCAGCCGCTGATCGGTCCGCAAATCGACACGCTGCTGCTGCCCGAGTTCGAAGTCGGCCACGCCGCAGGCGAAATGCTGCTGGCTCGTATCAGCGACCCCAATGCCGATCAACAGGCACGGGCGATTTCCATGGATCACAAACCCGGTCAGACGGTCTGTCCGGTTGTCTCGCGTTGAGTTGTCGTTGAACCATTTTTGTCTAAGGAGCTATTTGATGAACCGCGATTCCCTGATGTCCTGCAAACCTGCGATCACCCTGTCCCGACCCATTTTCAAGGAGAAGAACATGCACCGAACCGCGCAATCGTTTACCGCACTCGCCATCGCCAGCCTCGCTCTGTCGCCCCTGGCGGTCAATGCCGCGACCATCACCTGGGACGGCGGCGGCGGCGATGACCTCTGGTCAACCGATACCAACTGGACCGGCGTCCCCGATGACACCGCGCCGACTACAACCGATGTCGCTGCGTTTAATGATGTGGGAAGCGGCACGCAAACCACAACGTCGGATACCGTTCGAACCATCCAGGCCCTCCGCATCAATCAGACTACCACCACGGCGGTCAATCGCATTGAGCTCGGTGCCAACCTCACGCTCTCTAACAACAACGCGCTGCAATACAACTCCACCACCGGCGGGGGCACCTTGGCGAATGCCGCCATGTTCGTCCTCGATCTCAATGGGAATGATCTGATTCTCTCTTCGACCACCGCGGCCGGGGTCCAGACCTTCTTTGGCACCTACCGTTTCGATACCACCGGCAGCGACATCTATTCCAACTGGGCAATTGGGACCAGCGGTGGCAACTCGCTTACCTTCAACGTCGGCACGACCAGTCCATCTCAGCTCCTTGCCACTGGAGCGAATGTCGTGGGCAGGTTTGGGCAAATTGCAGCCACAGGGGGAGCGACCAACAACAACAGGCCATTCACCGTAAATTTTGGAGCAAACTCGACGGTGGATGTCGAAAACGGTGCTGAACTCCAGATTGCCCGCATCGGACGTCACGATACCCACACCTATACCGTCAACAATGCTGGCGCGATCAACGTGGCTGCGAATTCCAAATTAACGTTCCTCGTGGATTCTGGAACTGGCAGCGGGACCACCACCATGAACATCACCAACCAGGTGGGTGGAACGCTCACCCAGGTTGGCGACATCGACATCACCCGCCTGCGCAGCGGAGCCTCTTCCAGCCACGGCGGGGCCATCAGCTTCAGTAATGCGGGCACATGGATCATCAGTGGAACCGGCGCGGATCTGAGTCTGCGTTTCATCACCAACGGATCATCGGCCACGACGACTTTTACCAACAGCGGGACCCTCCGCGGTGCCACGGCCAACGATCAGTTGAATTTTAATCGCTATCACGGCGTAAACTTGCAGGCTACTCTTGCGACCTTGACCAACACGGGCGTGATCTCCCCCGGTGCCGGGCAAAACGGTGACGACCTTGACAGCGTCGGCACCCTCACTTTGCAGGATTTCGACGTGACCTTCAGCGGTGTGAACGCCGCGCTCCGCATCGACCTGGGCGGCACCGCCAACGGCGAGTTTGACGTGCTGACTCTCACTAACGGTGCCCTGACCCTCGATGCCGATTCGAACCTCGAACTCTATTACGTCAATGGTTTCGATGGCTCAGTCGGCGGGAGTTGGACCATCCTCAACTACACCTCGGTCAACGGTGCATTCGACCTGGTTAACAACCTCACCATCACAGGCGGCGCGGGCGTGGCGACCGACAGTGCCAACTACTCCATCAACTACGGCGCCAACAGCGCGGTGCTCACGCTAGTCGTTCCCGAGCCCGCATCCCTGGCGCTGCTGGCAGTGGGTGGCCTGTTGATTCTGCCCCGGCGCAGCCGAGCCTGAATGATTACGCGGGCCGCGGCTTGATGGTCGCCGCCCGCTTTGGCTAACTGACTGGAGCGCCCTGATGCGTCGTCAACATGGCTTCACCCTCGTGGAACTTCTGGTCGTCATCAGCATCATCGCGCTGCTCATTGCGATGCTGTTGCCTGCGCTGGGCAACGCCCGTGCCACGGCTCGGGACTTGCAGTGCAAGAGCAACCAGAAGCAGATCGGCCTGATGCTCTGGACATACGCCACGGAGCAACGAGTGTTTCCTATCGGGCATAACAAGAGCAGTTGGCAGGGCGGCACCGGGTTTGGCTTCTCATGGATGCGGGCCTTGCGTGATGGCGGCTTAGTGCCGGACGATGATTATCTCTACCACAGCGGCCTGACCGGTTTCCAGAGCCAGTGGAAAATTCGCTGTCCTGAAGCGGTAAGTTCGGGGGGCAACACGAATCCGCCAGCGGTGTACGGCCTGCCGCAGGGCTACACGCCATCGCAGGCGATGTGGGGCGGTTCGGGCGGGCCCAGTGCTGGTCACACTGCCAGTTGGGTTCGCCCCGAGGACCTGCTGCAGCCGTCGTCGACGCTCGGATTGGTCGAGCAATACGGCGACAAAGAAGGCATCACTCGGATCGACACCTCGGATACCAGTTGGGGCGCGCCGCTATGGGCCGTGACCTTCTCCAATAGTGCCGCCGGTGAAAAATTCCGCGTCCGCCACAACAGCAGTTCGAACTTCCTGTTGACCGACGGCCACGTGCGTTCGGAGGCGGAATCGGATTTCGTCCAGATGGCCGAGTTGGCCAGCACGAACACCACGCGCCGGCTCTTCACTGTTAAATCCGACTAATTGCCCGCGGCTTCTTTAGATAACCAGCGGCAGGCAGACGTTCCAGGTTTGCTCGAACTGCCAGGGCCGCGGGCCTTCGCCCAACGCGCAGAAGAGGTGCGTGGGGCGACCATCCTCAATGAGCAGGTTAGGACGTTCGAGGTTAGCCGGAATCGTCACGCTGCCATCGTCCCATGTGATGCGCCGCGGGTAGGCTTTGCCGTGGATCTGCCAGTTGACGCAGTCGGCGCTCGTGGCGTGAACACCAGCGCCCCACTCGCCGGTAATGCCGCCACCCGCACCAAACGGCGGATCGGATTTGAAGTCATCTTTCATGATGACGTGAAAAAGCCGATCACGCGCGTCGTACCAAAGATAGGGATCCTCAACGTGCCACGTGGGGTCATCAAAACGAAACACCGGCGTGTCGAGAATCCGCTCGTACGGACCCTCGGGATGCGGTGCACGCGTAATGCCCAACTGCAGCGTGGCACCTTCAGCAGCGCGACTTTTATAGATCATGTACGTCGTGCCATCGGGCATGATCGCCGCTGACGGATTGGTCGTGGCGGTGCAATCCCACTTGCCCGCGCGAGGCAGCAGCAGCGGCGTGTCGTGCCGAGTCCAAGGCCCAAAAACGCTGCGGCTTGTTGCCAGGCCGATACGCTTATTGTTCCAGACGGCTAGGTTGCGTTGGCGTGACACCGTCTCACCGGGCAGCGGCGGCGGGCCATCATAGGTCGCGCCGAAGTAGTAGAGGTAGTAAACGCCGTCCCAGAATTTAACGCTGGGGTTGTGCGTGTTCATGCCGTCGAACCATTCGGGCCCGCGCCGCTTGAGCACGACCTCCTCGAACGTGTAGGGCCCCTCGGGCGTATCGCTTGCGGCACGCACCACCTCACTGTGAAACAGCCAGTGGGGACTCATCGATAAAGCGCGTGGCCAGCGACTGGCGAACATGTGGTAGCGGCCATCCTCACCGCGAACGACGCTGCCGCACCAGACCCAATAATCCTCCATGCGGAAGCCGCCGTTGCGCGGTGCCAAGCCCAGAGGCGGGAAGGTTCCAATCGTCAATGCACCAGGCAATACGAGACTCCTGAAAAGTGAAACCACAATACATCGACGCGGGCAACTCGTGTGCCGAGCAGCTCACGATCATTCCACTTCCACTGCCGCTTCCACTTCCACGTCCGCTTCCGCCGCAATCACAGCAGCTTCCACGGGCGCAACCCGCAGGCTCTGATCCGCATTGATAAACGATCCCGGGATCGGCCCAAGCCCCAGCAGCGACAACGCCAGATTGCCGGTATCACCATTGCGGATCGGCTGGCCGGGCGAGGCGATGGTGTAATCGGGACGTCCAACGCCGGGGTCGGTCCGCACGTCTTTGTTGAGCTCGTAGAGATCACTGCCCGCCGCCACGCCCGGGCCCCAGACATAAACCGGAATGGTGTAGCACTCCACCTTGTTCGATTCGCCGTGACCCGTGCCCGTGCCCCCATGATCAGCCGTAATGATCAGCGCAGTGCGACCCTTGAATTGCGGATCGTTTTCGATCTTCTCAAGAATCTTGCCAATCAAGGTGTCCACGTCGATCACCGATTGCTGCCAGGCCGGTGAGCCCCACCCTTTCGAGTGGCCCGCGCCATCGGGACCTCGATAGTGCAAAAACACATAGCCGAATTTGCGTTCCGCCAGTTCCTCGAGCATTGAACTCGTGAGTTGGGCACTATCACCCTTCAACACGTAACTATCGATCTTGTCACGGCCATGCTCATGCGGTTGACCGTAGATTTCGTCATAGCTGCGGTCAAAGATGAGGAACTTGCCTTTGCCGTTATAGAGCGCGGTGGACTTGCCCGCATCGTGAACCACATCAAAGACGCTGGCTACATATTCGACGTGAGGATGATTGTTGTGAATCGTCACGGTCACGGGGACATCGCTGTTATTGGTCCATTGATGTTGCGTGGTGTTGGGCATGCCCTTGGGCTGCACCGACGGTCGGGAGGTGATCATGCTGGCGTGGTTGGGCAGCGTCTCGGATCGGTTGAAGTCCGTGCGGGCGTTGTGCGTCCAGGCACCCTCCTTGGCCAGCCGCGCAAACGTGGGCAGCTTCCCCGCCTCAACGAGTTCGGGCAGATATTGGCCTTCATCACCCTCCCGGGCAGGCAACGATCGCAGGCCATCAACGCTGATGTGAATGACGTGCTGGACCTGTGCCAAAGCAGACCCCGCAGTCAGGACCATCACCATCAACATCAAACTCAGCCCGTGCAATCCAACAGCGTCAAGGCGGTAGCGCATGACTCTTCCCTTGGGGTTTGGCGTCCGTCACAAAGTGCGAGATAACCCCCATTCTATACCCTCGCGCTTGCATCGCCGCGCCGTTGCGTTCTAATCGTGCCATGAAGCTCGATCTTGCCACGCCGCCCCCACGCCCCCTCGTCGCCGCTTCGATTCTCTCAGCCGACTTCGGCCGCATCGCCGACGAATGCCGCGATGTGCTTTCCCACGGTGCCGACCTGCTGCACATCGACGTCATGGACGGCCACTTCGTCGCCAACCTGACGATGGGCGTTGACATGATCCGCGCCCTGCGCCGCCACTTCCCCGACACCGTGCTCGACGTGCATCTCATGGTCGAGCGTCCCGGCGACTACATCGACATGTTCGCCCAGGCCGGTGCTGATGTCTTTACGTTCCACCTCGAAGTGTGCGAATCGCAAGGCGGGAGCGTGGATGCCGCCGCGATGATCGATGCCATCCGACACGCGGGCATGAAGCCGGGCATGGTCGTCAACCCCCCCACCGCTCCCGATGGGCTCCAACCGTTTCTTAGCGCGCTGGACCTGGTGCTGGTCATGAGTGTCAACCCCGGGCGCAGCGGGCAACGCTTCATGCCCGAGGTGCTCGACAAAGTCCGCTGGCTACGCTCGCGCATCGGCGCGGGCACGCGCCTCGAGATCGACG
>JBGSTK010000102.1:0-8237 GCA_041736565.1 Phycisphaeraceae bacterium
GAATCGATGCAGCGGGTCGGGCTGGGTGGTCAACGCGGTGACGGGGGTCGCGTCGCCCTCGGGGATACCGGCCTGCGGTGCCTCAGCCCGCCAGTGCTCGCCTGTCCGCAGCATCACCGGCGCTTCAATGCGCAAGGCGGGCAGGGCTCGGCCGTGACGCACGCGGACCAACAGTTCGTTGGTTCCCTTCTTCAGGCCCGGCGCCAGTTCAAAGCGCCCGCTGCGTTTCCAGTTGGCGACCGGCGCAAGCGCCGTGATGGCCCGGCCGTTGACCGTCACGTCCATGTCGCCAAAAGCCGTCGCATGCATGATCAGGCTCGCCGGCGGCGCCTCAAGATCGAACCGCCGCGCGAAGACTACTGTCGCGCTATACAGTTCAGCCCTAACCTGTTTCTGCTCCGGAAAGCCGCAAGCTACCCAGGTTCCGTGCAGCCCCGGCGGGAGCATGGCGATCCCCGGATCGATGAACAACCGGCAAAAAATCAATAGCGCCGGAAGCACCAGCACCAGCAACACCACCAGACCACGCATAAGCCACGGTCCCGCTCGCCACGTGCGCGGCGACAGCGTTGGCACATCGCTTGACTCGCTGTCCGGGCCGAGGGTTCGCGTCACCCTCGTGAGGTGATCCATGATTTCTCTCCGTACCCGCCGACGGTGCCCGACTCCCCCCCGGCTGAATTGTAGAATGTCCGCGTCCGCGCGGAAACCTCGCCCCGCCCACCAAGACGGCGACACAGGGGCGTTTCGCGTGCGGGGCTCGATTGCGAGCCAACATTGAGCAGTATGTCGTTGACTCGGCGTTCGTCGGATCGCTTCTGATCGACCCGGGGATGGGCCCAGCCTCTCGCCTGCGTCACACAGCCGGAAGATCCATCCAAAGACCCGTGGCACTGGCATCGCTGCTTAACGCCTGAACCAGGGGGTCGGTGGCGTCGTCGGGGTTGATCTCGATAGCGGCGAAGCGGGCCGGGGCGCCAGGCTGGAGGGTCGCCAGGTTTGGGGCAAAGCCTAGCGCCGTGAGGCCGTTGACTGTCGCCATGGCGAGCAGCGTTTGCGGGTCAGTGCCGTCGCGTTGATACAGCCGCTGCATCTGCGGGAGGATGCCCAGGGGTTGGGCGACGTCGGCAGGCTGACAGAGCAGGCCATCGGTGCCCAGGCAGACGTTGATGCCCGCGGCGAGCATTTGGCGGTAGCGATGCTGGCCGTGGCTGGGCAGGCCGAAGTACGCCGACGCGGCAGGGCAGTACACCACCGATGTGCGGTTGGCTGCGAGGATGCGGATGTCCGCCTCGTCCACTTCGTTGCAGTGCACCGCCAGCCAGTCGCCTTGTCGCAAAGCTGTTTCCACGGATGCCACGGGGCTGAGGCCCTGGGCCACGATGGAGTCGTCGAGCTTGCCCATGGCGGCGAGCATTTCCGTCAGTGGCCCCTGAGCGTCGTGAATAAACGCGGTCTCGGCGGGGGTTTCCGCGAGGTGTGCGCAGAGCCGATGGCCGGTGGATTGCGACAGGCGGGCGATGGTGATCCAGAGCGACAAGCCAGCGGAGTACGGGGCGTGGGGCGAGATGCCCAAGCGAACCAGCGGGTCCGAGGGGGCAGCGAGGCGTGCAAGACGTTGCTTGAGCGCGATGTAGCCATCGAGTTGGCCCTTGCCGATGCCGAAGCATTCAAGGTAGCTCACACCGGGGAGGCCCGAAGCCTGCGAAGTCGCGGGATTCGTGGGATTGTTGGGGGGGCCCTTGAAGGGGTCCTTGATGGGGACTGCGGGGTCGCCCTGCCGGTCGAGCGGGGCATTGAGACGGGCGTTGGCAGCCGCCACGGAGCCCGCGATGTCGCCGACCCATCCCACCCCGGCATCGCGGCTCATTGCCAAGCCCTGCCGCACCACTGCGGCGATGGCGTCATCATCCCGGGGTCGATCCGCCACCACGCCTTTGAGCCAATCGGCGAAATCACCACCAAACGGCCGGGGAGGGATGCGGCTCAAATCCAGGTGGGCATGGGCGTTGACCAAAGCAGGCAATAGCAGCGCACGCGGGCGGTCGAGGGTGCAGATGTCGGACCAACCGCCCCGGTCAATGGCCGTCGGCCGGTCGATGGCTGCGATCAGGCCGTCTTTGATCACGACGCTGGCGGGGCGGAGGTCCAGACCCTGGGCATCGCACGCGGCGGCGACATTCACGCGAACTGTGGCGGCAAGCGACGGCATCAGCCAGGCCCCCGGGCCTCATCGACCACCCCGACAGCCAGATCCATGATTTTCAACATTGATTTTCCCTCACATGACGATAGTTTGTAACATGAGCCCACCGTTGGTGCTCACGGCTATGATTGTTCTCCGGTCTTGAATGCCTCGAAAGGAATTCCCATGAAATGGTTTGTCCGCGCATTGTGCCTCGTTGTTGTCTCAGCTTCGGCCATTGGTTGCGTTTCGCAGAGTCAGTATGACTCGCTGCGCACCGCCTACTTGCGTGAGAAGGAACAGAACGTCGACATGCAGGCCCGCCTTGAAGAAGCGCTGGCTCGTGCCAACGCGCTTCGCTCCGCGCAGACCGGTCCCGATGCCGACCTCGAAGGACGCTTGGCCCAGGCCCTGCAGGATAAGGCCCGGCTTGACGCAGCACTGGCGGAAATGGAACAGCGCCTGCGTGCAGCGGGCATGGACACCCAGATTGCCCTGCCCGCGGAACTCGACCGAGCGCTGCGCCAATTGGCGGAGCAGCACCCCGGCCTGATGACCTACGATGCCCGTCGCGGTATGGTCAAGCTCTCAAGCGATCTGACCTTCGACCTGGGCAGCGCACAGGTCAAGCCCAGCGTACGCGGCGCCCTGGCGCAACTGGCGCAGGTGATCGCCGGCCAATCGGGCTCGCAGTTTGAGGCCTGGGTCGTCGGCCACACCGACAACGTCCCCATCCGCAGGGCTGACACCCTGGCCAAGCACCCGACCAACTGGCATCTCTCGGCTCACCGCGCCATCTCGGTGATGGACGTGATCCGAAGCAGCGGCGTCAGCGCCAATCGCTTCATGGTGGGCGGTTACGGCGAGTATCGCCCAGTGGTGCCCAACGGTGCGCGTGGTGCCGAGGCCAACCGCCGGGTGGAGATCTTCCTCGTCGCCAGCACTGCCGGTGCCGCGGCTGTGGACAGCGCCCAATCGCCGCCGGTCGCCCCGCCGATGCAAGACGAAGCACCGCGGCGGACGCCGACGGCGGATGAACCGCCGGTGATGTTCAAGTGATATTGGCGTCGGCAGTGATTGTGGTATGGGCAGGCGAGTTGACGTGACGCGCTTCTCTGCCGACAATACCCAATGCGAGTTTGATTAAACCAAGTTTCGCCAACCAGCAAGCGAGAACACCATGAGTCACCTGATGCGTTTGGGTTTTGCCGCCGTCGCCCTCACCGGCCTTGTCGCTTTGGGAGGCTGCTCCGAGACCCGCAGCAATGGCTCGGAGCGGATCACCGCCCGATCCGTCCGCTCCGACATGAGCCCCGAACTCGAATCCATTGGCGAGAGCCACCAGTCCCGGATGAACCGCTACGCCCGGGTTAACAACACCAATGCCCGCCAGATCCACGACGACTGGGACACGATCTGGCTCATGGACAAGCCCAGCCAGATGTCGCGCTACCCGATCCCCGGGCGATAAAGATTGGCTCGCGGTTTCTTTGGTGCTTCATAGCCCCCGGCTGGTCCCAGTGCCCGTCCAAGCTTGGCCCGCCCGAGTCTCGCGAATTCACGGCTGCGACGGGCTGAAAATGACTTGATTATCCCCTCAAGCGGGCGCCTCACGGCGCTCGCTTTTATTTGTTGATCCAAAGCGTAGGTAATTCTCCGCTTGACGGTTTGACTTCGAAGTTATTTCTAAAGAATGATTCCCCAAGCGCCGATAGGTCCCATGGTGACCTCTTCCGGCCCCTTTCTGCCGTAACGGCTTTTGGAAGCGGGTGCCCAGGGGTAAGGCCCGGCCGCCATGACGCGGCTTACAAGGAGTCCTTGTGAATGCCTCCGAATGACCCACGTGCCCTATTGGCTGTTCTGGCGCAACTGGAAAATGTTCGTGACCCCTCGCGGGTCGCGGGCCTGAGGCAGTTTGCCCGATATATCGTGCGCGGTGACGCGGAGTTGCATCCGCTTAACGACGGCGACCTCGACCGATCGCCCGTCGCCATCCAACTTCGGGACATCAGTTGGACCGGCGTCGGGTTCATCTGCAGCCAGCGCCTCACCCCCAATGCCCACTTCCGCCTGCACCTGCTTTCCCACGGTCACAGCGTCGGCCAGCAAACGATGATGGTCCGCCATTGCCGGGAAATCCGCGATAATCTCTACCTAGTGGGCGGGCAGTTCTGCATCGAAGCGGGCATTCTCTCGCTGCTGGGCCTCAATCCCGGTGCTCTGTCCGAGGGCGATGGCCCCACGGCGCAGTTCGTAGCTCCAAGCGAAGTGGCATAACCCCCGGTTACCCCCCGCTACCCCCCGCTACCCCCCACGTACCCCCGCGGTACCCCCGGTATACCCCACCTCATCCCTACCTAACCCCCATCACTCCGATGGCCGGGTTTTTGCATTCACATGCCCGCTTTGAGTGCCGCCAGGTGCTTGCTGAAATGCTCGGTCAGGACACGCTGGTGGGTGTCGGGGTGGTCGTGGAGGACTTGCTTGATGGCGAGCCCAAGTTGCGGGTCGGTGAGTGTGGAGCCGAAGGTGCAGTGGAGGATTTGCCTGCCTGGGTTGGTGAATCCAATGCCGGTCGTGGCACCGCTCCACAGGCCGAGATAGACCTGCTCCAGTTCGAGGTTGTTGGTGATCAATCGCGGCGGGGGCACCCGCGCCACCTCAGCACTGACGTGATATGTCGCCCGATCCTGCGGATAGTGTTCACGAGCGAAATCGATGGTGCGGCGAAACAGGTCCGGGTCGTGGTGAGACACCACCCGCAACGCTTCGAGGTAACTGGTCCCCGCAGTCTTGACGTGGAAGAGACCACGAGTGACCCGCGCGAAAATGGCGTAGATCGAAAGCTTGTCCGAACCCGAGTGCAGGCTGAGCTTGTAGGGCCCAAGCTGGCGGGCGATGGCAGCATGACCTTTGAGGGAGCGCTCGAAATCGTCGGGGCTCCCGATGTAATCCACGCCTTTTTCAAAGTCGCCGATAAAACGCGGCGCCAGACTAACGAGCTTCATGCCCGCGCGGATGCACTGGTCGGCAATGATGTAGTGCTCCGCCAAGGTCGTGGGCTGCGGCGTCTCGTCAATCGAAAGTTCGATCTCGTGGTCATGGCCGGCCTTGGCGGCTGTCAGGGCGATGTACGACCCGAGCTTCACAGCATGAGCGATAGCGCGGCCATACTTCACCGCAGCCCGTTGAACGGTCGGCTCATCGAACTCCAGCGTCGTGCCACCCTTGACCTTGACCGTTTTGTTGAGGTACTGATCGACCCAGTCAATCTCGGGCCTGACGGCTTCGAAGCGGGTCGCCAGCGTGTCCGCATCGTAACTCGCGGCCTGGACATCGACATGCTCCGACGGGTCGATGGTGAAGAACACGAACCCAGCACTGGCGGTGACATCCGCATCGCTGGCGGTCTTGAGGTGGTCGGCATCGGCGCCCCACGTGCCGGTGAACTTCGAAGCCTTTAAGGCACCGACGGCCGCGTCCATAACCTGCTGGGGACTGCGCTGTGTGCGGGACATCTCGCGGATCGACTGTTGGGCAAAGATGCCCCTGATCCCGTCGCCCGCCTGCTGCAGTGCTTGGAGGTGACCGGGCGTCGCCAACCCCAGGCGGTCGCCGAAGCCGAAGCTAGGCTCCAGGCCCAGGGCGGACGGTTTGATTTTAGGCGTTCTCATCGGGGTACTCGCAAAATGGCAAGCTAAAAGAGCCCCGTACCCTACCCGCCCCGCCCCCCGCGGTCAATGATACGCTCGACCGGATCAGGGCAAACGCAAGTAGTGACAACAACGCCAATTGAGGAGGGGCGACGATGGGGAGTTGGAGTGGGCGGCGACACATCGGCGCCGTCCTCCAGTCCGCGGACATCCATCCGGGGCTTTGCGCGTGCGTGCGGTCGCGTCGAGGAGTAATGGTTGCACGGGGGATGCCCGCGAGGGAGAATAGACCTGCCGGCTGGGAGCCTGCTTCCGTGGGCGGCCGACGAGTCTTTTGCATCAGGTTTTCCCATGTTTAGCATTAGCGAGTCATTGTCGGATCCGATCTATCTCACGCAGAACATCACCATCTCGCTGGTCCCGTTGGTCATGGCGATTATCGCCCTAATCATCCACGTTGCGTTTGCCGTGGCAATTTTCAAGGACGCATCGGGGCGGCGAACCAATGGCCGGGTTGTCTGGTTCGTGCATCCGATCATTTGGGCCGGGGGCGACGTTGTTGGGCAGTGTCTTTGTCGCTGCCGTCTATTGGGCGATCCACTATTCGACCTTTGCGCCACCCGAGAAGCAGTCCGCCAGCGAGCCTATCGACGTCTGACATCGCCTGAATTTGGCGCTCCGACATGGCTCACGATTGCGGCGGCGATGGGCGTGTGGGATAGTCGGAGTCTTCGTCCGTTTTGGCGCACAGCACGCCAATTCATCCGGGGTTCTAGGAATGTGATCAAGCGCCGGCGGCTTCGATGGCGAGTACTTTTTCGAGGCGGCGACGATGGCGGGGTTCGGCGGTGAACTTGGCGCCGGCGAAGGCTTTGACGACTTCGGCCATCAGCGCTTCGCCGATGATGCGGCCACCGAGGGTCAGGACGTTCATGTCGTCGTGCTCAACGCCTTGAGCTGCGGAGTAGGTGTCGTGGCACATGCAGGCGCGGACGCCTTTGATTTTGTTGGCCGCCACGCAGGCGCCGACACCTGAGCCGCAGAGCACGATGCCGCGATGGGCGCGACCTTCGCGGATGGCGGTGCCGACGGCCTGGGCGAAGTCGGGGTAGTCATCGGTCGCTTCATAGCAGTGGGCGCCGAGATCGATGACGGTGTGCCCCAGCGAGCGCAACAGTTCCGCCACCGGATTTTTGAGCGAATAACCGGCATGGTCGGCGGCGAGTGCGATGGTCAAGGGCATGGGTCGGCTCCTGGGTCAAAGGTCGGCGATTATCCCGCGTGACGGGGCGTGGGGCAAACGTCGAGCACGAGGTCGGCGGGGTTGGGCGGCGCGGTAGGATAGCCCCATGCCCATTGCCCTGCTGTCGACGTTGCTGGTCAATCACATCGCCGCCGGCGAGGTGATCGAGCGACCCGCCAGCGTGGTCAAGGAACTCGTCGAAAACAGCATTGACGCCGGTGCCAGCCGCATCGACATCGCCATTGAAGACGGTGGTCGGCAGCTCATTCGCATCAGTGACGATGGCACGGGGATTGTGCCTGATGAACTGCCGCTGGCGATAGCTCCGCACGCCACGAGCAAACTGCAGCGGCCTGAGCAGCTTGAAGCCATCGCGACGCTGGGTTTTCGCGGCGAGGCACTGGCATCGATCGCCTCGGTGAGTCGGCTGCGCATCGTCAGTCGCGCCACGGTGGATGGCCAACTGCTGGAAGCGGGCGCGATGCTCGAGGCCAGCGGCGACACCGTCGGGCCCGTGACTCCAGCCGCAGCGGCACCGGGGACGATCATCGAAATGCGCGATTTGTTTTTCAACACGCCTGCGCGGCGGAAGTTTATGCGGGCGGCACCGACAGAATTTGGTCACATCGCGGAGCTGGTCGGCCGCATCGCCATGGTGCGCAGCGACGTGGCGTTCACGTTGAGTCACAACGGCCGCAAGACACTGGAGGTGGCCGCGACCGCTTCGCGACGGCAGCGCTGTTTGGAAGTGTTGGGCAAAGAACTTGATGATGGCCTGCTGGAGTTCGAGGATCATTTCCGTGACGATGATGCCCCTGCGGGCGGTTACCACCTCTGGGGTTTGGCGGGTCGGCCGGAGATCGCACGAGCCACGGCCAAGTTTCAGTATCTGTGCGTCAACGGCAGGCCGATTCGCGATCGCAATTTGGCGCACGCGCTGCGTGAGGCGTATCGCGGTCTTGTTCCGCCGGATCAGCAGCCCGTGGCGGTGGTCCACCTCGATCTGCCCGCCGCGACGCTGGACGTCAACGTTCATCCCGCCAAGATCGAGGTTCGCTTCCGTGAGCCGGCGCGGATTCACGGCATGGTGCTCACGGCGTTGCGGCAGCGGTTGATGGGCGCGGACCTGACGCCTGCGGCTTCGGTGGGTGGTCGT
>JBGSTK010000264.1:0-9950 GCA_041736565.1 Phycisphaeraceae bacterium
CTGCGGGACTCTACGTGCGACTGCTGGAACTCGATCCCCGACAGGTCATGGGCCAACAGCAGCAACTCGACCTCGCCAACCGCTTAGCGTCGGATGGCAACTACGACGCCGCGGCCAAAGCGTACGAACTGTTCCTCTCGACCTACGGCAAATACGCCCAGCGCGAACAGATTGAACTGATGCTGGGCCTCATCTACGCCCGCTATCTCAACCGCGGCCAGCGCGCCCTGGAGTTGCTCCGCACCGCCCTGCCCCGACTCCACGAAGGATCGCAAAAGCAACTGGCCCAACAGATGCTCGACGAGATCGGTCAGCGGTGACGCAGCCGTGCCGATCCTGAGCCTTCACGCGCCATGCGCCAAGTCCAGACAGCCCCTTGGAAGCCGACGCATCAGCCCAGGTCGTAGCCACCCTTCGCGTCGCTGACGCCGTTGGCGCGATACTTGATCACCTGCACCTGCTCCAGCGTTACCAACCCCTCTTCGACCATCACGTCGATGTGGGGTAACAACGTGTCGATCTTCTCCTTGGCGTCAACGATTTCCACGATCATCGGCAAGTCCTCCGACAAGCGAAGAATCCTGGTGGTGTGCATGCGGCTGTTAGCGCCGAAGCCCATCGGCCCACGCAGCACCGTGGCACCAGCCATGTGCAACTCTCTGGCCTTCATCACAATCGCCTCGTAGAGCGGCTTGCCCTCCCAGCGGTCGGATTCGCCGATGAAAATACGTAGCAGCCAACCATTTTCTGGAATTCGCATGGCCGTATCCCCTGTTGATTCCCCGTAGTGGGTGCTTACGCTCCGTAAAGGGCGACTGCCGCTCGTGCCCCCATCCACGCAGCAGCCAGCCCCAACCCGTTGCTCAGCACCACATTCAAGGCTGCGAAACCCCACTGTCCGCTATTGGTTAACGCAACCGTCTCATAGCCGAAGGTCGAGAACGTGGTGAAGCCGCCCAGCAGGCCGACCAGGATTGCCAGTCGATATTCCTCGCGAATAAGCATCGGCCCAGTAAAGAGCGCAGCCAGGAATCCGATGGCCACGCAACCCACGACGTTAACCACGAGCGTGCCCGTGGGAAAAGAACTGTTGCCCCCCAGGCGCTGGACCCACCCCGACAGGCCGTAGCGAAGTACGCTCCCACATCCGCCGGCAAGGAATATCAAAGTCAATCGAAACATCATCGGGCAACCTCGTGCCCGCCATTCTCCGCCGAACACGGCACCACAGCAAGTTGGTTTTCCTAGTTGATCGGTGGCGGGTCATCATCCCGGGCCGTGCCCGAAAACCACGTGTTCTCCGCGCCCGCCGAGGCCGCAAACGATCCGTCACCATTAACGCTGTAGCCCATCTCCATAGGCTTTTTCGTCTCCACGTGACCATCGATGAACGAGAAATTGGCGGCGTCGGCATGTCGTGCGTCGGGCCCGGACCGAACGCCCACATTGCCATCATCACAGGTGTCCGACGTTGCTGTAAGCCGCGGTGGATCCAGCGCCCAACCGTGATTGGACACCGCTGTCAGCACCCCGTTGCCGCCGACCTGGTAGGACGTGCGAGCATCGCGGCCAAAATGTGCCGCAGTGCCCAGACTGTCGCCCGCCAGCACCGTCGCCGACCCCTGCAAAGCATCAGCCCGCACGGGAAAGTTCACGAATCGCCCCGCCACATACTGTCGACTGTTGCCCAGAAACTGGAAGTTGTAGCCGTAGGCATAGTTGCGGTTGTTGATGCGGTCGGGCACCTCGGGGCAGATGAAAACCTCGCTGCCATCGACCACCGCCGAGTTGTCCATCGCCGAGTTGCCCAACCCCGAAGGCTGCTGATAAGCGTGGAACCCCGCCGATGCACCCATGGCCACAAACCACCGCGGCCGATACTGCATCCCATTACCCACGTTGTAGTAATTGTCAGGATGACCCGAACTCGGGTTCATCTTGGGCATTCGGCCGGGCACACCGATACCCTTGTTGTCATGGGCGTAAACTGTGTACCCCGTCGCCAGTTGCCGCATGTTGGACGCACAGCGAATCGACCGTGCCGAGCCTCGCGCAGCCCCCAGAGCCGGCAACAAAAGACCAACCAGCAGTGCGATGATCGAAATGACCACCAGCAGCTCAATTAACGTAAACCCGCTGGGCCTGAATCGTGGTTTTGCGTGAAGCCTTTCCATGAAACGAGATATACCCCGCGGCGCCGCGGCGCTGCACAAGTTGCAGAGGCAGGCCGGGGATCGGATGATGGTCAGAACTGGAGCGAACCATGTCACTGGGCCGCCGACTGCTGCTGCAACTCGTTTTGGCGACTGTCGCACTGGCGGGTGTCGCAGCGGTGGGTTTCGTCGGCCTGAGTCAGCTCAACCAGAAGCTCAGTGCCTCGCTGGCGGAATACGATGAACTTCGATGGGCCTACGAGGCCGGTCTGCGCATCGCTCGGCTGCGCCAAGGGTTGGAACTCGCGCCCGCCACGCGTGCCAGCGCCCGGCTGGAACTGGCGATCCTGCGGAAAATGCTCGACGACGCCCCTGCCACCCTCCCAGGATCTCGCCCCCCTACCAACCTTAACCCACAGTTCACCCAGCCGTTAGCACCCCGGCTCGATGCGGCCCTCGACATCCTCAAATCCGATGCCACCGATGCCCAGGCCGCCCAGTTGGCGGTCGGCGAACTTAACGCAGCCCTCAATGTGGTTTCCAGCGCCTCCGCCGGGACCCGCCGACGGATTGGGGAGCTTGAAGCAGAAGCCCAAACCCAACGAAGACAAGTCCTTACCGCCATCGTCATCATGTCCGCCGTCGCACTGACCATCATGCTCCTGGCAGGTCTCCGGCACTACCGGGCGGTCATGGGCCCGCTGCAAACCCTCGCCCACGCCACCGGCGATCTGGCGGCTGGTAACCTCGCGGCCCGGGCCCAAGTCGCCGGCGACCGCGAGCTAACCTCCTTGGCCACCTCGTTTAACGATATGGCCCAACGTCTTGAAACGATCCACCACGACCTCGAAGAACGTGTGCGAACCCGCGGCATCCAACTGGCGAGATCAGAACGGCTTGCCTCCGTTGGACTTCTGGCGGCCAGCGTCGCCCACGAGGTCAACAACCCCCTGGGCATCATCGCTGGGCAGGCCGAGCTGGCGCTGCGGCAATGCCCGGAAAATCAGCCCCAAACCGACGATCAACTCACCCAGATCCACCAGCGACTCACCGCCATCCGCGATGAGGCATTCCGCTGTAAAGCCATCACCGAGCGTCTGATGACCCTCGCCAGACCGACCCCCGCCCAGCGCCAATCGCTTAATTTAGCAGTAGTTGTGGAGCAGGTGGCGCCCCTGCTGGCATCCGAAGCCAACCGACGGGGCTGCACGCTAGTCTGCGACCCGCTGCCCCTCCCCCCCGCTGGGCCGAGCGTGCTGGGGGATGAGGCCCAACTTAAGCAACTCCTAATCAACCTGATCCTTAACGCACTTGCCGCCACGGAGGGGACCCAAGGCAGCGTTCGGGTGACGCTGAGTTATGATGAGCAATCCGCCCTGCTGCGGGTGAGCGATGATGGCATTGGCATGGATGCTTCGACGCTGGAACATGTGTTTGAGCCGTTCTTTACGACGCGGCGAGGTGTTCGGCAACCCGCAGCCGGGCTGGGGCTGTCGGTGAGCCTGGCGATCGCGCAGGAGCATGGTGGCGAACTTACCGCCCAAAGTGCCGGGCCCCGCCAGGGTAGCCATTTCACGCTGCGACTCCCCCTGACCTCTCAAACACAAATAACGACCTCGTAGGTACTTACGGAAAGAAACATGGATACCCCCCGCGTTTTGATTGTCGAGGATGAACCCCGCTACCGTGCCACGCTCGTGGACATGGTGCGGGTGCTGGGCTTTGATCCCTACCCAGCAGGGTCAGCGGAGCGGGCGTTGCACATGGCAGCGCAAACCCAGTATCCACTGGCGATTATCGATCTCAACCTCCCGGGCATGGGTGGCTTGGAACTGCTGGAAAAGCTCCATGCCGACCACCCGACGCTGCGGGCGATCATCCTCACCGGCTACGGCGACCTGGAAGCAGCGCAAAAGGCGATTCGGCTTGATGTTGTGGACTTTTTGACCAAGCCCTGCCCGATGGGTTTGCTGGAAGAGGCGCTGGGGCGAGCCTGGCGGCTGGCGATGCCCAGTCCGACGGTAGCACCCCCGGTGGGGAGCGAGCCGGTGGATGATCCGCAAGACCAATCCCATAATGAAGATACGACATCACTGGCGGCTCTGGAAAAACGGCATATTATCGACGTCCTTCAGCAACACCAAGGCAATCGACGGGCGGCGGCGGCGGCTTTGGGCATCAGCGAACGCAAGCTCTACTACCGCCTGGCAGAATACGGCTGGAAGGATTAGCCCATGGACGTGTTCTTTTACGAGGCATTTGAGGAAGAGCGCCAAGCCCTGCAACGCCACTGCCCGGCGCATATCCAGGCTGGATATGAGGTTAGCACCATCCAGGAAGCCAGCCACGCGAGCCCTCCCGCCCGGGTGATCAGCATCCGCACCCAATCCATCATCCCGCCTTCGTGGGCATCCCAGATCGACGCAATCCTAACCCGCAGCGCTGGTTATGATCATGTGACGCGGTACCGCCAGCAGCCGGGAGCTGAGGCGGTCGCAGCGGGGTACCTGCCCCTGTACTGTGCCCGGGCGGTCGCGGAGCAGGCGATGGTTTTGTGGATGGCGCTTCTGCGTCGTATCCCCAAGCAGATCAAGCACTTCGACACGTTTGCCCGCGATGGGCTGACCGGCCGGGAGTGTCAGGGGCGGACGCTTGTGGTGGTGGGCGTGGGTCACATCGGCCATGCGATCTGTAAGCTAGGCTCATCGCTGGAGATGCGTGTCATCGGGGTGGACCTCGCCCCGCGGCATCCCGATGTCAGCTACCAGCCGTTTGAGGCTGCGGTCGGGCAGGCGGATGTCATCGTTGCCGCCATGAACCTCACCGCCCAGAACCGCGGCTACTTCAACCGCGCCAGCCTTGGCGCCGCCAAGCCCGGCTGCGTGTTCGTAAATATCGCCCGAGGCGAACTTTGCGTCACCTCCGATCTGCCGCACTTGCTGGACACCGGCATCCTGTCGGGCGTGGCGCTGGATGTGTTTGACGATGAACCGGAGCTAGCCGTCCGCCTGCGTGGGCAGGGGTTCGCGGGGGCCAAGGGTTCCGGGAAGAATGACGTTAACCTTCATGACATCATGGCTTTACGAAAGCGTGAGGATGTGATTCTGACGCCCCACAATGCGTTTAACACAGTTGAAGCTGTGGAACGCAAAGCCGCCCAGAGCTTTGAGCAGGTAGGACACTTCCTGCACCACCGCCGCTTCCTCTGGCCGGTTCCGAGCCGAGGTTAGCCCCGACCCCCGGTAGGCCCCCGGCGACCTCCGTTTGGGTACCCCCGCCCCGCCAAATTCGACCACCTCAGCGCTGCGATCCGTTGGGCGCAACCGTTAGTTTTGTCCATCTTTTGCACCAAAAATGGCAGTTCCAACCCCCCGGGTGCTCGACCCAACCCCCCTCCTACCCCCCCTCTACCCCCCACCATAGCGCTGTATCCTCCACCTATTCGTCAGTAATCGAAAAACCAAACACCTCAAAAACCCCGTGTTTTTGACACCTCCGCCGAACGCGAATTTTCATGCGCGCCCCCATGTTGACAGCGCGCCATCGTCGACCGGGCGCCTGCTTCCCCTGATGTCAGCGCCCGCCCTGCTTCTCATGCCATACATAGCTACCGGGGTCCAGCGTCACCGTGTACTCGCCGCCGGGGAACACCAAATTCTGCGTTCCTACGGGGCCGACCACGATGCCCCAGTGTCCGAAGCCTGACCCCCATGCCAACCTGACGGTGTCCGGTGCTTCGTATACGCCCCAGCTCGGTTGCAGCGCAGCTACCGTCGGCGGCCATGTGGAACTATCAACTATCTCGCGGGGAGATTGATTGAGTGATGCCGCCCACCGACGAATGTCGGTTACCAAGACGTGCTGTTGTGCCCAATCGTGCAATCCTCTTGTAAATGGTATGAACCCCGGTTTATACCCGACAGTGCCAAACCAGAGTGTAATTGCAATCAGAATGGAAATTGATATGTATACAGAGCGTTCCGGTCCCGTAGCGGCTCTCCACACTGCCAGGACATAGACAACCGTGGCACCGGTGGTCACGGCCGCCATACTGACGGCTAATAGCCCAAAAGCCATACTGGCCATCAGCCTGCCATGATGCAGATGATGTAGACCTGCGGAATAGGCGAAATGCGACTTGCCTACCGCAAGTGCCAAAGCGAGTCCGACGGACCACACCAGGACGACAAGGGCTCCAATGATCCGCGAGGATCGATGCGAGAAAAGTCTTCTGCGTGGTTTGTGTGTCATGGGTACTTGCACTAATCACCGATTCTGCGATCATTGTCCTGCTCGCAGCCGAAGCTCTCACCGCATTCCGGACAGATATGTCGGCCCGCTGCCCGTGTGCCACGAAGGTCGTAATCGCAGGTGGGGCACAAATCCCCTCTCTCTATGCCCCGCTCGTACCAGGTGAGTAAAACCCAGACGATCGACATTACGATGGCCAGAATGATGACGATCAGGTCGCCTACTATTGCTCCCCATTTAATCTCATACGATGCTTTATAATACACGAATACTTGCCACGGCCAACCATCGAACCTGCAATTGAGCCATACTAAAAATCCGACGCACAACACGCAAATCACACTCACCAATACACATTTTATTTTGGTATCGTTATTCATTTGCGACGTCATTATAATCCCAGTTGAGCAACTCTCGTGTCTTCAGAATAATAACTCCCGTCTTTTTTTTGCTCGGCTTTTATGCGCACAAGTTTCGGGCCTTGAAGCAGATGACGGGGTTGATTCACCCGAGACCGAGACCGGCTACTGCGAATCGTGTGCCCACGAGGATGCCATCGTGTGGAGCGATAGGCTTCGGATGTCGAGGCCGGTCGGTCCCGCGCGGAGCTGGACGCTCTGCGCTTCGTCGGGGGGCAGGAAGCATGATGTCATCGACAGCTCGCCATCGTTGCCGAAGAGTTCGATGGATGTGCGGTCCACAAGTATCCGTAGTCGGAGCATTCCATCGCGCGGGAGCAGGCCAGCGCCCTTACCAAGGCAACGGATCCGTTGCTGCCCATAGCTCACAACTTGCCCGCAAAGATGAATCTCGAACGATGAGTCCGCGGATACAGACAACGCCACATCCACATCAAACAGATCGCCGGGGTGTCCGACGGCAAGCAATTCATTCGCTCTCAATGTGCGATTCTCGACCGCTTCTCTGTGCCGATGAAGCGTGGTGATTTCCTTGACGGGCATTCGATAAACCCGAATGCCGCGGGGTGTCGTCTTGAGTGAGAGTTCGCAGGGAAAACTCATCTGCTGATTGAACGGCATGCCGGGATACTTCCCGCCTCGCATCCACGCGATCTGCACGACGCGACCCGGTGTGTTGTTCCAAGTCTGTGCCGCGTAGAAATTGGCACCTCCATCGCCCGGCAGTGGGCCCTCCTCTGCAGTGAAAGTTTCCCCGTCAAAGGTGCCGACCCAATATTCAAATGCAGCATCGTATAGAACCCAGCGGGTGTTTGAAGGGTCGCCATCGGTCGGCAACTCAATCAGGTCCGGGCACTCGTAGAACCGCTCAGCATGGAAGTCGCTGACATGTTTCCATCGAAGCAGGTCGTCGGAAGTGAAGAAGCGTACCTGGCCTTGTCGTACCCATAGAACCATCACCCATTTTCCGGAGGGGTCGTGGCGAAAGATTTTCGGGTCGCGTTCCTCGGGGTCCAGACCTTGGTTGGGCACGATGTGCTTGCCTTGGTCGAAGAGTTCCCAGGTCCTGCCTCGATCATTGCTGAATGCGAAGGCCTGGCCAAACGGCTTACTGGCGTGCGTAAAGGCGGCGACGAGCGGGGCTTGGGGTCCCTTCCCGAGGCCTGACGTGTTGCCGGTGTCCACCACGGCAGATCCGGAGTAGATGGTTCCTTCGTCATAGGGGCGAATCGCGTGGGGCAACTGTCGCCAATGAACGAGGTCCGGGCTCACGGCGTGCCCCCAGGTCATGTGGCCGTGCTCCACACCGAAGGGGTTATGTTGGAAGAACAGGTGATATTCGCCGTCGAAATAGACGCAACCGTTGGGATCGTTGAGCCAGTTCTCCCGTGCGGTGAAGTGGAACTGCGGGCGGTACGAATCGTGGGCACAGGTGCCATCGGGCATGGACGTTCTCCAAGCGGCGGCTTGAAATAAAGAAACCGTGGGCGAGCAATTTCTGCCCGCCCACGGAGGAGATCATACAAGTTGGCGACTGGCCGAGCGCCCGTTAGTCCCGGCGCCGCCGGGGGAGCATGCACAGCGAGCCCAAGGTCAACAACGCCAGCGACGCTGGCTCGGGCACGACGGCGAAATCATTCAAACTCGTCGCGTAGCGGATTTCGTCGATTTGAAGCGTGGTGGTTCGGTGCGACGCTAACTGGAAGTACTCATTGCCGCTGAGCGTGAGCCCCGCCGCGAAGGTGTTTGTTCTCATCCATTGGTTGTTGGTGTCGAGTTCGGCGGTGGTGATGCCGCCGACCTGGATGGCATTCCAGTCATCGATGTCCAGCGTCCACGCGGTGATCGTGGTGTTGGGCAAGCCATTGTTGGTGATTTGGGCGAGGGTGAGGTAGGTGATGGAGCCTGCAATGGTGAGGGGACTCGAACCCGTGCTTCCCCCCGTAACAGCTACACCAGGGGAGTAGTCGGTATTGCTTGAGCTTCCGTCCTGCGTCACCGTAAACTCGGAGCCAGTAGGGGAGCCAAGCAAATTGTTGGTACTGTTGAAATTAAATGCGCCGTCGGAGCTATGGGTGGTGCCGAAGAGACGACGGTTGTTTTCCGAAAAGGTGACTTGCCAGAGGTATCCGAAGTAGATCGTCGTTTCGGAGGTATTGAAGTTCAGCGGTCGTTGCAGGACGCCGTACGACCCGGCGGAACCAGAGCCGGTTAGGCGCAGTGAGGAACCAGCTGTGGTGGCGAAGTCGGTGCCGAAGGTCAGGCCGGCTTCCAATGAAAAGGTGCGAGTGTTGGTGATGGCCCCGCCACTCCAAGCTGTGCTCGAGAACCCGGTGCCACCGTTCATGGCACTGGCCGTCGCATTCGCCGCGGTGGATCCATCCGCAGGATCGGTAAACGACGTCTGCACGCCGTCGGCTGTGCTGATGTCCGTATAGTCAAAGCCCTCGTATGCGAGCGTGGCTGCGTCGGCGGAGCCGACGAGGCCCATCAAGACACCGACTGACACGGTTGCGGTTGCGGCACCAAGCCACAGGGTTTGCTTTCTCATCACTGTTCTCCGTTGGGGTTGAATGGTCCGAGTTTCCATAACGCTAGCTCCTTCAAAAAAAGGGTGAGGGGACGTGAGGGTTTCACGTTTCCTGTGGCGGCGGGACGCACGTGCGGCCCGCATCAAAGGTAAAAGGCACTGCCACCGGCGCGAGCGGCTCGCTGGGGCGGTCGATCTTCTGCAGCAACAGCGCGATGGCGGCGCGGCCCATCGCGGTCTGCGGAACCATGGCCGTCGCCAACATCACACCAGCCGCTTCGTTGGGGTGGTCATCGATTGAGACAATCGCCAAGTCGCGCGGCGGGCGCAGCCCCAGGCGATTGGCGACAACGATCAGTGGCACGGCGCTTCCCGCCGAGTAACACACCACCGCGGTGGGCCGATCATCACGCCTCAGCCAGGGCTCGACGAACTCGATGCGCTCGGACCCGGGCAGCGTGTAATCCGGCCGCAGGACTCGTGGCGTGAGGTCGGCATCGATCATCGCAGCGGCGTAACCAGCCTCACGGGCGGTGGCGCTGTAGTGGGCGTCACTCTCCAATCGGCCGTGCGAGCAATCCACGTACGCAATGGCGC
>JBGSTK010000271.1:0-3913 GCA_041736565.1 Phycisphaeraceae bacterium
ACCCGGTGCACCGGAGGCGGCGGCTACAGCCGGGGCAGGCGCCCCGGGTTGATGCTGCTTGCGATCCGGTGCCAGGACCATGGTCATACGCTTGCCCATCATTCGCGGCTCAGCTTCGATTTTGGACACAGGCGCCAAATCATCCCGAATGGCGCGCATGGCGTTGAAGCCCAAGTCGCGGTGGATCATTTCGCGGCCGCGGAAGAGCATGGTGAACTGAACCTTGTCGCCGTCGGCGAGGAACTCGCGGGCGTGGTTCATCTTGATGCCCAGGTCGTGGTCGTCGATTTTGGGCCGCAGGCGGACTTCTTTGAGTTCACTCTGCTTGGAGTGAGTGCGGGCCTTTTGTTCTTTCTTTTTCTGGGAGTACTTCCACTTGCCGTAGTCCATGACGCGGCAGACGGGCGGTTGTCCCTGTGGGGCGACTTCGACGAGGTCGAGGCCTGCTTCCTTGGCGCGGCGTTTGGCTTCGAGCAAATCGACAACGCCCACCTGCCCATCGTTTTCATCGATGAGGCGGACGGGCGAGAGGCGAATCTGGTCGTTGATGCGTAACTGCTTGCCGATGGGCTTAGACGGTTGAAATCGACCTCGACTAATGGGCGAACCTCCGCAAGGAGCCAAAAAAACGTCGCTGCATCCACGCGATGCCCAGCGCACCAACCGGACACGGCTGACCGCATGGGCCAGCCCGCATCCACCTTTGCCGACCCCGTGGCCGACGAATCGTGGTCGCCGATACGCCCCCTCTAGGCAACTATCGGCAACCCGACCTAACAGCGTACCCGCGCCGGGGGCTGGGGGCAAGCGGCGAGGCGGAAAAAATCGCAGGCGCCAGGCGGTGCGGGAGCCTTTGTTCGCGGTGCAGCGGGGGCGTTACAATCGGCTCGTTCAATCTATCGAGGTGCTGCGTTGACAAACATCGTGCTGATTCTGGCGGACGATCTGGGTTACGGTGATGTGTCGTGCCTCAATGCCGAGTCGCGCATTCAGACGCCTCGGATGGACGGCTTGGCCAAAGAGGGGATGACTTTTACGGATGCCCACAGCAGTTCCGCGGTGTGTACGCCGACGCGTTATGCCACGCTCACGGGGCGTTACTGCTGGCGAGGTCGGCTCAAGTCGGGCGTGTTGTTTGGCTACGATGCGCCGTTGATCGAACCTGGTCGGGCGACGATGGCGTCGATGCTGCGTCGGGCGGGGTATCGCACAGCCTGCATAGGCAAGTGGCATCTGGGTCTGGGCTGGTCGCGGACGGGGCCGACACCGGAGGACGTGGATTTTGGCAAGCCGCTGGATGCTGGGCCGCACACGGTGGGGTTTGATCACTCGTTTATCATTCCCGCGTCGCTGGACATGACACCATATTGCTACGTCGCCAATGGTCGCGTGGTGGAGTTGCCCACGGGGCAGATCGCGGATTCGGAGCGACCTGCGATGTGGCGGGGCGGTGCCATCGCGCCGGGCTTCACGCACGAAGGCTGCCTGCCCCGGCTGGTGCATGAGGCGGAGCGATTCATCGCTGATCACGGCGTTCATCACCGGGACAAGCCGTTTTTCCTTTACTTCCCGACGCCCTCGCCGCACACGCCTCATGTGCCCACCGCGGCGTTCCAGGGTCGCAGTCACGCGGGCGTCTACGGCGATTTCGTGATGGAGCACGACTGGGCCGTCGGTCGGATTCTCGATGCGCTGCAGGCAGCGGGCGTTGCTGATGACACGATGGTCATCGTGACGTCCGACAACGGTGCGCACATGCGGGGCGGGGATTTTGATTTTGAGCGGGAGTTCGGCCACCGATCTAATCACATCTATCGCGGGCAGAAGAGCGATGCGTGGGACGGCGGGCATCGCGTGCCGACGTTTGTGCGCTGGCCGGGCAAGGTGGAGGCGGGCGCTTTGTGCGACGAGACGATTTGCCTCAACGATTTTTTTGCCACGGCTGCGGAGATGGCGGGCGTGGTGCGCGGGGCGGATGAGGGGCCTGACAGTGTGAGTCTCCTGCCGCTGTTGCGTGGGGGAAAAGCGCCGCAGCGTGAAGCCATCGTGCATCACTCCATCGACGGTCGTTTCGCCATTCGCCATGGGCCTTGGAAACTCATTGAGTGTCGCGGGTCGGGTGGGTGGAGTGAGCCTGAATCGAAGGTGGGTGCCGATGCACCGGCGATGCAGCTATATCACGTAACCGATGATCCCGGCGAGACGACGAATTTGATAGAGCGTGAGCCGGGCGTTGCGCGGGAGATGCTTGCGGCGCTCGATGCGATCCGCAGTGCTGCGAGGTAGTGAGTCGGGTGCGTTGGTTAAGCGTTGCCGCTTTAACGGCTGCGTTTCTTGCGTTGCTTGAACTTCGGTTTGGGCTTGCCCATGCTGGTGGGACCGGCACCGGGCATGCCACCAGCCAGCGCGCTCATGTCCATCCCGCCGCCCATGCCCGCCATGGCTTTGACACGGCTCAACATGCCCATGCCCATCATCTGCTTGCTCATCTGGCTGACCATGGTGAAGCCTTTGACGAGTTGGCTTACGTCGTTTTGCTGCACCCCCGCCCCGCGTGCGATGCGCCGTCGCCGGGAGTTGTCGAGCAGGTCCACATCCTTGCGTTCCCGAGTGGTCATGGAGCAGATCATGGCTTCGGTGTGGTCGATCTGTTTTTCTTCGATGGGCAGGTCTTTGAGTGCCTGACCGATGCCGGGCAGCATGCCCAGCAGGCTCTTCATCGAGCCCATGCGGCGAATGCTGCGAAGCTGACCCAGGAAGTCGTCCATGGTCATCTTGCCCTTGGCCATCTTCTCCTGCAGGGCGACGGCTTCCTCTTCGGTGACTTGCTCCTGAGCTTTTTCGACCAGCGAGACGACGTCACCCATGCCCAGGATGCGCGATGCGATTCGCTCGGGGTGGAACTCTTCGAGTGCGTCGAGTTTTTCGCCCACGCCGATGAACTTGATGGGCTTGCCCGTGATTTCGCGCACCGACAGTGCAGCGCCGCCACGGGTGTCGGAATCGAACTTGGTGAGGATCACGCCATCGAGTTCGAGTTGTTCGTTGAAAGCCTTGGCGCTGTTGACAGCATCCTGGCCGGTCATGGCGTCGATGACGAGATATATCTGGTGGGGCTGCACAGCCGCGTTGACCATGCGCAGCTCGTTCATCAACTGATCGTTGACGTGGAGGCGACCAGCGGTGTCGAGGATCAGGACATCAACATTCTTGCCCCGCGCCTGGTTAAGTGCATTGCGACAGACGGTGACCGCGGCACCCACAGCCTTGCCGTACTCAGCGACTTTGTCGGGCTCGCTGTAGAAGCTCACGACACCTGGGCCGGGCGCCTCAGTTTGGACCTGTTTAGCCAACACTTCGAGCTGGTGAACCGCAGCGGGACGTTGGAGGTCGGCAGCGGCGAGCATGACGCTCTTGCCACGTTTTTTGAGGTACGTCGCCAACTTGCCGCAGGTCGTGGTTTTGCCCGATCCCTGCAGGCCGCTCATCATGATGACGGTGGGTCCGGGGCTGACGAAGAGGATGCCGCGCTGATCGTCGGGCGAGCCCATGAGCGCCACGAGTTCATCGTGGACGATCTTGATCATCTGCTGGCCGGGCTTGAGGCTTGAGAGCACCTCGGCACCCATCGCCTGCTGTTGCACGCGGTTGGTGAAGGTCGTCACGACCTCGTAGTGAACGTCAGCCTCCAGCAGCGCAGCCCGGACATCGTCCATGGCCTCGCGGACGTTGGATTCACTGATCTTGCCTTGCCCAGAGAGCTTGCGAAGGGCGTCGTTGAACTTGTCGGAGAGTGTGCCAAACATGGCTCAGATGATAGCAGGGCTTGGGGGTCGCGATGGAAGGCGGTGGGTGACCGCGAAGATACGAAGACTCGAAGGAAGGCAGGGGAGTTAACCACAAAGGTCACGAA
>JBGSTK010000204.1:0-18089 GCA_041736565.1 Phycisphaeraceae bacterium
GTCGATCTCTTTTTTGTTCTCTCGGGCTATCTCATCACCGGCATCCTGCTCGACGCCAAATCATCGGCCATAGCCTGCAATTCGAGCACCCCTGAGGCTCGACCTTACTTCACCAGCTTTTACCTTCGACGCGTCCTGCGAATCTTCCCGCTCTACTACGCCGCGATCCTCTTGTTGCTGGTCCTGGTGCCGCTGATCCCCCATGCCAAGGCCCAGCCCTATGCGGAGTTGGCGCAGCATCAGGCGTGGTTCTGGACTTACCTGAGCAATTGGCACTTCGCCTTCGGTGGCCGGGGTTTCACAGGTGACATCACCGATGTCTTCTGGTCACTGGCCATCGAGGAGCAGTTCTATATGGTCTGGCCCGCTGTGGTGTGGTTGGCACCGCGGCGCACTCTGACGAAGCTTTGTCTCGGGCTCGCCGCCGGTGCACTCATTCTGCGCCTGGCGATGTGGGCTGGTGGCTCGCCTGCTGTGGCGATCTACGTTCTGACGCCCGCACGCATGGACGCCTTGGCACTGGGCGCATTGCTGGCGGCACTTCAACGCGGGCCCCATGGCTTGGCACCGTGGCTCTCAATCTTACGATGGGCCGCTGTCGCCGCAGGTCTCGTGCTTATCACCATACTCGCCATCGAGGGCCGCCTCCTGCACCACGCGCCGCTTGTTCAGACGCTGGGCTACTCGGCCGTGGCTTTGCTGTTTGCCGGCATGCTTGCCACCGCAGTGGTCCGATCTCACGACTCCATCCCCGGCCGACTCTTCAACCTTCGGTTCCTGCGACATCTGGGCTTCTACTGCTACGGTCTCTACATCGGCCATCTCTTTGTGCGCGCGGGCTTGTGGAACCTCGGGCTTGATCTACGCAACCTCACGGCCGTCACCGGGCATCCGCTATTGGCGCAACTCCTCTTTGCCACACTGGGCATCACCGCATCACTCCTGATGGCCTGGCTGAGTTGGCACCTGCTTGAAAAGCACTGCATGAAGGCCAAGCGATGGCTCCCCTACACCCGCCCTCGCATCGCTGTCCAACCTCTGGCCCGAATATCGCCGAGCCCGAGTTTGAAACAGGCGGCGTGAACCAGACGGCCTGAACCACTGGCACCCCACACTGACAAACAATACGGGCGGTACAATCCGCCAACAGCGCCGCTGCTGCCCCGTGTCGCGCGGTTGCCGATTCAATATTCCTGAGGGTGTCGCCATGAACTACCGACAAGCTTTGACCAGCCTTTTTTCGCAGCCCAAGTGGGGAGTGACCTTGCTGCTAGGTGGCTTGGCGATGCTCGTTCCGATCGTCGGGCCGCTAGTCTGGATGGGTTACTGCATTGACAACCTCCGGCGCGGCATCGAGGCACCTGGCACCGGGGATGAGGATTTTCAGTTCGAGAAGATCGGCCGCTACCTGGGCCTGAGCATCTGGCCGTTCGTCGCGTCACTGGTGGCCATGCTCATCACCTTGCCGTTGGTCCTGCTGTTGGTGGTGATTGTCGTGGTGGGCATTGTCATGGCGCAAGCGGCTGAAAGTGCGGTTCTGATGGTGTTTGCAGTGCTGCTGATAATCGCGCTGGCGCTGGTGGTAAATGTCGTTGTTCAAGTCGTCATGATGCCCGTGATGCTCCGCGCTGCACTGACGCAATCCATCGGCGGAGCCCTCAACTGGCCGGGCCTGCGCGATTACTTGCGCCATTGCGGCGGTGCAACCCTTATCGCCGCGCTGTTCCTCCTGATCATAAGCGTTCCCGTCGGCATCGTCGGATACCTGGCCTGCCTGGTCGGCGTTTACCCCGCCATGGCCTATCTCGTTCACGTGCAGTGGCAGATTGAAGCCCAGCTTCACGACCTTCACCAATCGCGCGGCGGCGAACCTATCCCCATGGGGCCGGGCCTCATCCAGGGATGAAGCAACACCCGCAGCGATTCACTTCTTGACTGATGCGTTGGCGTCTTTGCCCTTCGCCTGGCGATACACACGCACATAATCGACGACGAACTGCTGGGGCAGGGCGCTGTCATCGATCTCGCCGCCCCAATCGCCACCGATGGCGAAGTTCAAAAGCACATAATGCGGTTTGCGAAATGCATCGTCGTCGCTGGCCAGGGCATCGAGATTCAGCGTGTGGTACTTGACATCGTCGAAGTAGAAATCGAGCCGGTCCTCAAACCACTCCACGGCGTAGATGTGAAAATCATCGCAGGGGTCCAAAGCCTGCGGCAGTTCCTGAGTTTTAAGGCGGCCGGTCTGTGACGCGTGTTTGCCGTCACGGGCGAAGTGCGCATTGGCGTGGACCACGTTGGGCTCCTTGCCGACGAACTCCATGATGTCTATTTCCCCACTGCGGGGCCAACTGATGTCGGTGATGTTGACGCCCAGTGTCCAGAACGCCGGCCACACGCCACGTCCCCGCGGCAGCTTGGCACGCATCTCCACCCGCCCGTAAGTCAATGAAAATATTCCCTGAGTCGTCAGACTCGCGGAGGTGTAGTCAGCGAATTTGCCCTTCTGCCGCCAGTTCTCAGAACCGGGCTTGTGGCCGGCATTGAGGTAGCGCTCCTTGCGACATTCGATGATCAACTTGCCGTCCTCGACCCGCGCGTTTTCCTTGCGCGCTCGCGTGTAGTACTGCGCCTCGTTGTTGCGCACAAAGCCATACTCGTAGGTCCACTTCTTCTTATCAGGCAGACCCTCGACGTCAAACTCGTCGGCCCAGACAAGCTCCCATGACGGCGTTTGGACTTGTGACTGCGGCGCTTTCTTCGGCATGGCTTGGGCTCCCGAGAGTAAAACAGTCGTCAGCATCAAACCCGCGGCTGTGATGATCGATGGTATCACGCGCTGGTTCCTAGTCGCTATCGATAATAGCTGGCGGCGTGGGTCCGTGGGTCGTGGCGGAAAGGCACTTGCCGCAACGCACGCTGGCCTGCTCCGCCGGGGGCCAAATCGTCTTATAATCCCGCCATGAGCCACACAACCGACCGACCGCTGGTGGGCGTCATCATGGGCAGCCGCTCGGATTGGGAAACCATGAGCGAAGCGGCAGCGGTGCTCAGCGAGTTTGGCGTTGCCCACGAATGCCGGGTAGTCTCGGCTCATCGCACCCCGGCGCTGATGACGCAATACGCCAACGAAGCCGCTGGCCGCGGCCTGCAGGTCATCATCGCGGGTGCTGGTGGCGCTGCCCACTTGCCGGGCATGGTCGCGGCGCAGACCACGTTACCAGTGTTGGGCGTACCTGTGCAGAGCAAGGCGTTAAACGGCCTGGATTCACTTCTGTCGATCGTGCAGATGCCCGCGGGTGTGCCAGTGGCCACGCTGGCGATTGGAAAAGCCGGGGCACGCAACGCGGGGTTGCTGGCGGTGAGTATCCTCGCGCTGTCCCAGCCCGATTTGCGAAAAAAGCTCGCTGATTTCAGGGCTGCGCAAACAGAGAAAGTTCTGGGGGACACGCTCCCGTGAGTGCGTCACCCCCGTCGCCAACCGCAACCGCTGTCGATGCCCACGCCGTTAAGCCGATCCTTCCCGGCGGCGTCATCGGTGTGATGGGCGACGGCCAGCTCGGCCGGATGCTAGGCCTGGCGGCGCGGCGAATGGGCTACGGTTTTGTCGTCTTTGGTCCCGAGGCCGACTCGCCCGCCAGTCATGTCGCGGATCATCAGATCATCGCCGACTACGCCGATCGCGACGCGCTGACGCGCTTTGCACGGTCGGTCGATGTCATCACACTGGAGTTTGAAAACGTTCCCGCCCAGGCCGCGATGCACTGCGCCACCATCACGCCCGTTCGTCCCGGGCCCGATGTGCTGCACCTGAAACAGGACCGCCTTCGCGAGAAAAACTGGCTGTTGCAGCGCGACTTGCCGGTGCCTGAGTTTCGTGCTGTGTCATCCATCGACGATCTCCGCGCCGCTGCGAGGCAACTCGGTACGCCCCTGATGCTCAAGCGTGCTAGCTGGGGCTACGATGGCAAGGGCCAGGTACGCATCACCGACCCCTCCGAACTCAACGAGGCGTGGGAGCAGATTCAAGCCCCCGCCATTGCCGAGGTGCTCGTGCCGTTTGCCTGCGAGATTTCGGTGCTGGTGGCGCGCGGGCTTAATGGCAATATCGCGATCTACGAACCAGTGTGGAACCGCCATCGCAACCAGATTCTCGATCTGTCGCTGATGCCCGCACCAGTCGATGCCGCGGTCAAAACCCAAGCCGTTGCCGTGGCGCAGCAGGTCATCGAGGCCCTGGGCATGGTGGGCCTGCTATGCGTGGAGTTCTTTGTCACCGCGGAGGGTCAGGTGCTCATCAACGAGTTGGCACCACGCGTGCACAACTCGGGCCACCTGACGATTGAGGCCTGTGTCACCAGTCAGTTCGAGCAACAGCTTCGCGCTGTTTGCGGGCTGCCCCTCGGTCATACCACGCTGATTCAACCGGCTGCGATGGCGAACCTATTGGGCGATGTCTGGCATTGGGATGCTGATGGGAGCGCGAGTTCGCCAGCTGCTCGCCCTGCTCTTCCCGCCCCCCCCAACTGGGCTGCTGCGCTGACAAGTGCGGCTGTGAAGCTGCATCTTTACGGCAAAGCCGAACCTCGCCGTGGGCGCAAGATGGGGCATCTCACAGCGCTGGCATCCGACGCGCAGGTCGCCGCCGACCTGGTCCAGGCTGCGCGTCAAGCGCTTTAGAAAAGCCCCTGTCATTCTTCTCGGCGGTTTTCGCAACGCCTTTTCCGGAGTAACGATGAACACCACAGAGCCGCCTGAAGCGCCAAAGCCCAAGCCAACGAAACCAACGACGCTCGAAGGCGCTGCCCGTGTCCGCTGGTGGCTCTTCAGCACCATGCAGTTGGTGATGTCAATCGGTCTGATCCTGGCGCTCTATGAACGCCAATGGCTCACGGCCGCAGTTACCCTGGCCATCATTGCGGTGAAGTTTCTGCCCACGGTAATGGAGCGCAGGTTGAAGCTCGAGATTCCTGATGAATACGAGATGATGGCCGTGGCGTTCGTGTTTGCGTCGATCTTTCTGGGCGAGGTCAGGGGGTATTACCAACGCTTCTGGTGGTGGGACGTCGCGCTGCATACCACCTCGGGGCTGCTGCTTGGCATCTTCGGATTCCTGCTGGTGTATGTGCTCAACGCCAACGACCGGGTGGACCTGCAACTTCGGCCGCGCTTTGTGGCACTCTTCGCATTTGTATTTGCCGTGGCTGTCGGCGCGATCTGGGAAATCTTCGAGTTCTCGATGGACCAGATATTCGGCATGAACATGCAAAAGCCAATGTTCGATGACCCCTCGGGGCTCACCGACACCATGTGGGATTTGATCGTCGATACCCTCGGCGCCCTGGCCATCAGTCTGATGGGCTGGTGGCACATGGCCCGAAAGCGGCAGTCATTTATCGATGCGTGGATACGCAAATTCGTGGAGCGCAACCCGCACCTCTTCACGCGATAGACCGAGACCGCAGCACCTTGCCCGAGGTTGGTGCAATTGAAACGACGCCGGCGCACGATGTGTTGGCGATTCATCCGCCCTGACGCCGCTCAAGTTCACGCAGTGCTTCCACGGGATCCTCCGGCAACGGTTCATCAGTCTCATCAGCGGACGGTTCATCGGGTGCCTGCTCGAGTTCACGGCGGCGCCGACTTACACGTTCGCTCCCGAGTTGGTTCTGCGCTGCGATGCGGCGACGGAGGATGTAGTAGCCCCCCGCCATGACGACCACCGCGGCAATTACCGCCGACACACCACCTCCTAAGCCCACCCCCTTACGCTGTGCCGCCGACCCGCCACCGCCGCGGCCGCCCGCGTTGACGGTTCGGCCTACGAAGACGGCATAGCGAAGCATTTTGGCGTCGTAGTCGCGCCGCTCATCCCACACCTTATAGAACCGTGCCACTATCCAGACGGGCTCACCCACCTTGGGCCGCTCTTTATCAGCCGGGGGTTCCACGAGGTAGAGCAACACAACCTGATCCGTTTCGCTGTCGGTCTGAATGACCCACTGCTGAAGTCGCCCCGACCAGGGTCCAGGCCGCGCCAGCCGAGGCAACGTGCGCGGCGGCGCCGCCAAGAGACCTTCGATGACGAACAACTCGCCGCGGAAGTCAGCAGGCTGCGACAGGAGTTGCTCCAAGTCGGGATAGCGTGCCCCAGCTTTATCAGCGGAGTTCATCCGCCCTGCGTTGTCGAGCAACGGGTACCACGCGGCTTCGTCAAGCTGCTGCGAGTAATCCCTGGCGGTGAGTAACTGCTGACGCTGATCGTCCGTCAACGGCGGTTGGGCAGCCCATGCCCCGGCCGACACGCTCAGCGATATCAGTAACGACAGCAGCGCCTTTGCCATGCGGGGATTGTAAGTCATCAGCACCCCGGCCCGAAAGAAGAGTTTCTGACTCGGTGCCATCGTCCACGCCGCCGCGGCCGCTTCAAGCGACGTCGCGCGTATGCTTGCCAACGGGTTCGAGGCGCCAGACGAGGCTTCGGCCCTTGCCCTTGCTGCGGACGAGCCCGATCTCCTGCTCCAGCCGACCCATCCAGTTCGGGCACGGCCGGTCGTATGGCAGCGACAGGCGGTCGCGTAGCTCCGACCACGTCAGGCCCATGGAAACTCGGCGTAACTCTGCCTCGATCTGGTCACGGAATTCGACGTACCGCATGCGTGGCTCCTTTACGCAAGAAATGACGAGCATGGCCCCGAGAGCCTATGCCACCCAAACGAAGGCGCAAGTTTCCAGCGGCCGCCGATAGGCGTCCATTCAATCTTCGCGTGATTTGATCTTCAGACCCGTCGCGACTCAGCGGTGAGTCTTGGCGGCAGCCAGCGCCTTTTTGGCGGCCTCGAAGGCCATCGCTTCCTGGGCCGAGAGCTTGTCCTTCATCGCCTCGATCTTTGCGACGATCTGATCCGCGGTGTCAAAGGACTTGGCACCGATGGCGGCATTGAGTTCCTTGATCAGTTCGCCAGCCGAGGTCTTGACGGTCTCGGCCACGACACCGTGGACGCTGGAACCGCCCTGCGGGGCCGTGAGGTTGGGAGTCGGGGGCGTTGTCGTCGGGGGCGTGGGCTCTTGTTCGCAGCCGCTGACCATGCCCAATCCCAATGCCAATGTCGCCGCCATGAGTATCTTGCCGATCATGATGCACATCCTTTCGTTGTAATCTCAGCCGCTGTGCTGAAATGGGGTGGATGTGCAACATTCTATCAAGGGATGGCAGAAGCTGGGTGTGCAATCGTTGAAGCGGGCTCACTATTGAAGCGGCTTCAATCTCCAAAGGTGGTGCCGACATCGCGGGCAGCCTTGAGCAGCGCGTTGTCCAGAGGCACGATTCGTTGCTTGTTGGCGCACTCGGTCAGCGGGGCGTCGCAAACAGTTCGGCCGCGCATGACCACGAGTTTGCCCTTCCCGCCCGCCATGAGCAGTTCGACGGCTGCGTGTCCAAATTCGGTGGCCAGAACGCGATCGGTGGGCACCGGTCCGCCACCGCGCTGAACATGGCCCAACACGGTGAAGCGTGTTTCGATGCCGGTCTTGGCTTCGATCTGCTTGGCGACGAGTTCGCCGATGCCGCCTAAGCGGATGGGGTCGGGGCTCGTCGGGTCGATTTTGGCGACGATCTGTTCCCCGCCGATCATCTTGGCACCTTCAGATACCGCCAGCATCGAGAATCGCTTGCCATGCTGCGAGCGGTATACGACGGTTTCGCAGATCTTATCGAGACTGAAGGGAATCTCGGGGATGAGAATGATGTCCGACCCGCTGGCGATACCAGCATGCAGAGCGATCCACCCGGCGTTGCGGCCCATAAGTTCGACGACCATGGCGCGGTGGTGACTGGCAGCCGTGGTGTGGATGCGATCCAAGGCGTCAGTCGCGACGGCCGTCGCGCTGGCGAAGCCGAAGGTCACATCAGTGCCCCACAAGTCATTGTCGATGGTTTTGGGCACACCGATGCAGTTGATGCCGCGCTCAACGAATTGCGAGGCGACGGTCATGGTGCCATCGCCGCCGATGACGATGAGGGCTTCGAGTCCGCGGGCATGGATGTGGTCGATGCAGCGGTCGGTGACATCCTGAAACTCGATCTTGCCAGCACCCTTTCGCACGGGCCAGCGGGAGGGGTCGCACTTGTTGTTGGAGCCCAGGATGGTGCCGCCTTGCGTCAGGATGTTGCTGACAGTGGCCCATTCCAGCTTGTGCATGCGGTTTTCGATGAGGCCTTGAAAGCCGTCCTCGACGCCCCAGACCTCGAGGTCGTGGCGGTGGATGGCGCTTTTGACGACGGCACGGATGACGGCGTTTAGGCCGGGGCAGTCGCCCCCACCGGTCAAGACGCCGATGCGACGGATGATCTTGGGCATTGGTTGAATCTCTCGCAAGCGGTTAGCGGGGCTTTGCTTCCTATCTTCGGCATAAAAGGCGAGTTAAGTGTGTTAATCGCGCATGATAAGAGGGTTATTCCAGATTTGGACAGGCGTGTGGGCACCCGGCGACAAGATAAACCTCGGAGGCAACAGGACGATTTGAATTCGTACTGGAATGGTGCTATTATTGGGCCGATGCTTAGGGACTGAGAGTGAATCGCAACCGCGGTCCACGTATCGGGCCCATCAAAGCCTGCGCCATGCTGAGCCTGACAAGAAAAACTGACTATGCACTGGTCGCGCTGGCCTACTTGGGACAGCGCCGAACTGTCGGGGGCGACTCAGTCAGTGCACGGGAGATTGCCGACCGGTTCGACATGCCCCTACCGCTGTTGATGAACATCCTCAAGGAACTGGCCAAAGCTCGGATCGTCAGTTCCACGCGAGGCGCTGCGGGAGGATATCGGCTGGCAATGGAGCCTGAGCACGTGACGCTTCTGGAAGTCGTCACCGCCACGGAAGGCCCGATCCGTCTGGCGCAATGTTGCAGCGGGTTGCCGATTGTGGGCCAGGAATGCCGAGTCGCCGACGACTGCCCGATCCGCGGGCCTGTGCGACACCTTCACGATCGGCTCTCGGAGTTCATGGGTCGCATCACGCTGGCGGAGTTGATGCAAGGGCAGGAAGTTGCAGCCGGGGTTTGACAAAGGAAACGAAGGAGAGCGGGGAGAAGAGGAGAGAGGAGAAGAGGAGAGCAGGAGAGGACAGTGAGGGGGGATGGGACGGAGTGAGAAGAGGGAGGGAGATCGGGGAGGCTGGGGGCCGGGGATTTTCACTGACAAGCAGAGCTTGGGGGATTTGCGAAAGCTCTGATAACCGAGGCGTGACACCAACGCGGAGCCGAATATGAGCCTGAATTTCCCGATCTATATGGACAACAACGCCACGACGCCGATGGACCCGCGCGTTCTCGATGCGATGCTGCCCTACTTCACGCAGGTCTTTGGCAATGCCGCGAGCCGCAACCACAGTTTCGGGTGGGCGGCTGAAGATGCGGTGACCAAAGCACGCGGGCAAGTCGCTGCGCTCATCGGCGCCGACGCCAAGGAAATCATCTGGACCAGCGGATCGACCGAGTCCAACAACCTGGCGATCAAGGGCGTCGCCGACATGTACAAGCAGCAGGGCAAGCACATCATCACTGCGGTAACAGAACACAAGGCTGTGCTCGACCCGTGCAAGCGGCTTCAGAAGGAAGGCTATGACGTGACCTTCCTGCATCCGCCCACCGACGGCGTGCTGACCGCTAAGCAGGTCGAAGAAGCCATGCGTCCCGACACGATTCTGGTGACGCTGATGTGGGCCAACAACGAAATCGGCACGCTCCACGAGATTGCCGCCATCGGCAAGCTCTGTAAAGAACGGGGCATCATCTTCCACACCGATGCGACGCAATCGGTCGGCAAGGTTCCCGTGGATGTGGAAGCAGCGGGTGTTGACCTGCTCTCAGCCTCGGCTCACAAGATGTACGGGCCCAAGGGTGTGGGTTGCCTTTATGTGCGTCGTCGCAAACCGCGGGTTCGACTCACTCCGATCCTCGACGGAGGCGGGCATGAGCGCGGCATGCGGTCCGGAACGCTCAACGTCAGTGGCATCGTGGGCATGGGCGCCGCCTGCGAGATTTGTCAGAAGGAAATGCCTGCCGAGTCCGCGCGACTTGCCGCCCTTCGCGACCGCCTCGAAGAGCGGATCATCGCCGGGCTGGAAAACGAAGGCGTGGCCATCAACGGAAACCGCGGCAAGCGCATCCCTCAGACCACCAACATCAGTTTCGCCTGGGTCGAAGGCGAGTCGCTCATGATGGCCATCAAGGAAGTGGCTGTGTCCAGCGGCTCAGCCTGCACCAGCGCCTCGCTCGAACCGAGCTACGTGCTCAAAGGCCTGGGCGTCGGCGATGAACTGGCACACAGTTCCATCCGCTTCGGTCTCGGACGTTTTACCAAGGAGGAAGAAGTCGATTACGTGATCCAGAAGGTGATCGTCGGCGTCAAGAAGCTCCGCGAAATGAGCCCGCTCTACGAAATGGCCAAAGAAGGCATCGATCTTTCGAAGGTCGAATGGGCGGCCCATTGACAGATGATGAACGCGAAGACACGAAAACGCGAAGAATACCTATCACAAGATAGGAAGCAAAATAGGGAAATGAGCATGTTAACTACTGTTTTTTCTGCTTCCCTTCGTGTCTTCGAGTCTTCGCGTTCAATAAATTGAACTCCGTAAATAGAAAGGACCACACCATGGCTTACAGCGAAAAAATCATCGAACACTACGAGCGGCCGCACAACGTCGGATCACTCGACAAGAACAAGAAGAACGTCGGTACCGGCGTCGTGGGCGCGCCTGAATGCGGTGACGTCATGAAACTGCAGATCGAGGTCGATGAAGCCACCGGCCGCATCCGCGATGCGAAGTTCAAGACTTTCGGTTGCGGCTCGGCGATCGCTTCGTCCTCGCTGGCCACCGAATGGCTCAAGGGCCGCAGCGTCGATGAAGCGCTGGCGATCAAGAACACCGACATCGTGCAGGAACTCAGCCTCCCGCCGGTGAAGATTCACTGCTCCGTGCTGGCTGAGGACGCCATCAAGGCAGCCATCGCCGACTACCGCGGCAAGCACGGCCAGGCATCGGATACGAAACTGCACGGCAAGAAGGTCGACTCTATCGCGGCCCAGCCCTTTGCCGAGACCGGCATCAAGGCCTGATTCCGATTGACGTCACACAATCCCAAACGTCCAAACTAAATCACAAGCGCCAACGCGCATTACTCAAAGGAATAAAACATGGCCGTCAACCTGACCGAAACCGCAGCCCGGGAAATAAAGAACATCATCACGCAACAGGAACTCGATGCTGAGAAAGTCCGCCTGCGCGTCGGCGTCAAGGGTGGCGGATGTTCGGGCTTCTCCTACTTGCTGGACCTCACGGAACAACAGCGCGAGACCGACGAAGAGATTGAGCAGCAGGGCCTCAAGGTCGTTTGCGACCCCAAGAGCTACCTGTATCTCAACGGCGTGACCATCGACTTCAAGGACGAGATCATGGGCCGAGGTTTCGTCTTCAACAACCCCAACGCCACGAGTTCCTGCGGCTGCGGCAGCAGCTTCAGCGCGTGAGCGGACACAGGGGGCAACCTCCAACACTACCGCAAATCACAGCGACGGCCCCCACGGGTCGTCGCTGTGATTTTGTCGATGGGTTGTTGTCGAAGGGGTCGATGGGTTTAGCGCAGCGCACCGCCTGGAAATCAGTGCATACAGCCGCCACCGCCGCAGCATCCACCCCTGCCGGGATTCATGGGGCACGCCTCACCTTGGGCTGACCCGCTGTCACCACCCACCGCGGCAAAAACGCTGTGGGCGCGCTGAGTCTGTGCGCTGCCGCAATGCTCGCAGGCAACGCCTTCGTCTGCGTCCGCGATCTTGCGCAACGCTTCGGTGGTCTTGTGGCACTTCTTGCAGGTGTATTCGTAGATCGGCATGGTCGGTCCCGCAGGTCAGGTTTGAATCGCCGTGTATTTTACCGTCTTGCGTCGACCTGCGCGAAACTACACCTGAGTACACATGCAAAGTTACGGAGCTGCCTGGCGTCACGGCGTCGTCGACGGCGCTGGCGGCGCTTTCTCCGTCGGCGTCACGCCACGCACCGTATCTTTGGGCGTGCTCAACTCCGGCACCGCCGGGGCACGCAACGTCAACGCCGCGACGTGCGCCTGACGGCTGTAGTCGATGGACTCGCCAAGGATTCGTACCGCTTCCTGAGGGGCATGGAACCCGTCGGAGTTCTCGCTGCTGATGAAGTCCAGACGCCACATCGCCTTTCGCTGCAGGTCGAAAATCGGTGTCAGTTGCTCCTTGGTGGCACCGGCTGCCTGCGCCTGGCGGATGCCGTCGAGCATCTCAACCATGGCCTGGGCAGCGCGGCCCATCTGATCCTTGGTTCGGCCCTGAATCGCAGCGACCTTATCACGCAACTCGTCTTCCGAAACATTGTGGCACGTCTGGCATGACTTGTTGATATTGAGTAGCGGGCTGCGCACCCAGTGGCTGCTGACTTTCATGGCCCCCTGCCGTTCGTAGGGCATGTGACAATCAGCGCAGCTCACGCCGCTGCGTGCGTGGACGCCCTGGCTCCAAAGTTCAAACTCGGGATGCCGCGCCTTGTAAAGCTTCGCACCGGTCTCGGCGTGAACCCAGTCGTAGAACGGCTCACCGTTGGGAAACTTGTGCTCCGCGTATGCGGCTTCGATCTGCTCAACCTTGAGCCCCTTGTTCCATGGGAAAAACAACGTCTCCTTGGTGGCGCAGTAATACTCGACGTGGCACTGGCCGCAGACGAAAGAGCGCATCTCCTGACGACTGGCGTCGGCGTTGGGGTCGTAGTCCTTGGCGCGGCTTCCCTTGCGCCAACGTTCAACGCTGGGCAGATGAGGCACCGCGTCGTCACTTTTGGCCAGGGCCGCAATACCCTTGACAAACCCCGGACGGGTGACACGCACCGCCATGCTCGCCGGATCGTGGCAATCGATGCAGCTCACCGGGTGCGCCTGACTGATCTGGCCATGGACCTGATCGTTGGGCACCATGGCCCGATCGCCTCCGGGGAACAACGGCGGGCTCTGGCCGGGCGTTCCATCGGGCGTCTTGAGTAGTTCATCATGCGCCTCGGCATAGGTCATGGCGCTGGCGAGGCGGAAGCCTTCCATCACTGCCGGCCAGTTAAAGTCCTGATTCAACGCCGTTTCATCGGCGGGACGGCCCATCGCTTCAAGACCCAGTCGGCGATAGGTGGGTATCACCGAAGCGTGGCAGTGCAGGCAGGCACCGGCCTGCTTGGCTTGAATGACGCGCTCGGTGACCTCCTGATCGTAAAGCATGTGCGCGTGGCCGCGCGCTTCGCGGTAATCGATGCTAAAGGCATAGCCCGCATAAAGGCGCTTGAGCCAGGGAAAAGCATCGAGCTTGCTCTCGGGCATGGCGCTGGACCCGCCATATTGGGTGTGCGTCTCATCGACGGTGCGGCGATAGGTGTCGAATTGCGAGGGCCAGTTGGTCCCCCAAGGCACGGGGTCGGTGCTCACCTCGTTGACCTCCACGAGGCGGACAAACGGCCGAGTCGCTTCCTGGCGATGCTCAAAGATCGTCACCAGCAGCGCGGTAACGCCGAACGTCACCACCGCGACGACCAGCAGCAGCAGCGACAAGAATAGATAGCGACGGCGGGTGCGGGGCGGTGTGGATGACGGAGTGGACGATGGGGTGGTCATGACGATCTCCTGTCTGCGTTCCGGGGCTCAGCGCAGTGCATGTCCGACATCGCTGTGGCATTGAATGCACATGAGCATCTCGCCGCCGCGCTTTTCGGGCAGCATCTGATGAACAAAATCGCTGTGGCAACTGATGCAGGCACCTTGGGTCACTCGGCGGTTGCGTGGCTTAATCTGAATGGGCTCTTTGAAGTTGTCGAGCGTGAAGGCCAGCGAGTGGAAGAAGCCGTTGTCGCCCTTGGTCATCCATTTGCCCACGAAATCATGGGGCAGGTGGCAGTCGTTGCAGACTGCGACATGGCGGTGGCTGGAGCTTTGCCAGGAGTCGAAGTGGCCCTGCATGACGTGGCAATTGGCGCACGTGGTGGGGTTGTTGGAGAGGTAGCTGGCGCCTTTGCCGTAGCCGAAGGTGAACGCTCCGACACCGCCAAGTGCGCCCACGGCAATCGCCAGCGCCACGGGCAGTGCGCTGACCAACACACGAACGCGTGGCGACATGGCATCATGCATCGGCATGGAAGGTTTGGCCGTGGTGTCGGGTCGCTGCTCTGCCATGAACCCTCCGCATCGGTCAATCATCGCGGCGATTGCGAGAAATCGCACCAGTCAACATGAGCCCTCACTTCTGAGTGTATGGAGATCGATGCGCCAAAACAACCGGACACGCCGTGTCCACATAATCAGTAAAAATCTGCTTCTGATGGCGCACGGTGTGGCGAGGCGCGGCGTGAACGGGTCACTGCGAGGCAGCAAACCGATCCCGTGACTCACAACATCACATCCCGCCCATCAGCACCGCCAACAGACCCTTCTGAGCATGAAGTCGATTGTGCGCCTGGGGGAAAACACGGCTGCGAGGCCCTTCGAGCACGCCCGCAGAAATCTCCTTGCCACGATAGGCAGGCAGACAGTGCAACACGATACTGTGCGACGGCGACTCGGCGAGCAGTTGCTCATTGACCTGGTAGTCAGCGAAGGCTGCGGCTCGCTTGGCGGCCTCGGCCTCCTGACCCATCGACACCCACGTATCTGTATAGATCACATCCGCGTTGGCCACCGCCTCGTGCGGATCGTTGACCACCTTGCACACGACATCGGGCGCCTGGTTGGCCAGTCGCCGGGGCAGACCGTTCTCCAACTCGTAGCCCTTGGGACTCGCGAGGATGCAATTCATGCCCACCCGAGCACACAGCACCGCCAGTGACCGCGCCACGTTGTTGCCATCGCCAACGTAGGCCAGCGTTCTGCCCTGAAGATTGCGGCCAAACTCATCCCTGATGGTCATGGCATCGGCCAGCGCCTGACAGGGATGCGAGAAATCCGACAGTGCGTTGATGACCGGGATCGTGGCATGAGCGGCCATGTCCAAAAGTTTCTGGTGTTCGAAAACTCGCGCCACGATGCCTTGGACGATGCCCGAGAGCACGCGCGCCACATCCGCTGGCGATTCACGTTTGCCCAAGCCGACGTCGAAATCGCCCATGACGATGGTCTGCCCGCCGAGTTCAAGCATGGCCTGCTCGAAGCTGACGCGAGTGCGCAGGCTGGGCTTTTCGGAGATCATCGCCAGCGTCTTATGCGCCAGCACCGGGGCGTTGATCTGCCCCGCCCGGCGTTGAGCGCGCAGGTCGAAAGCCACATCCAGAATGTGGTTCATGTCCTCAAGGGGAGTGTCAGCCAGGGTGATGAAGTGATTCATTTCGAAGCGATGTCCACAGGAATGTTTGTTGGTTGGTCAGCCGCCGCGCGGGGCCCGGTTCAGCCCAGGACGATCTCCGTGCCCACGCCCTGGGCGGTGTAAATCTCAAGCAGCACCGAGTGCGGGATGCGGCCATCTATAATATGCGCCTTATTGACGCCTGCTTCCAGCGCGGTGAAAGTCGCCTCGACCTTGGGCAACATGCCCGCACTGATGACGCCGTCATCGACCAGCGCCGCGATCTGCGACTTCGTCAGGTGTGTCGCAAGGCTGTCGGCTGAATCGGTGGTGCGGATGCCGTGCGTATCGGAGATCAGCACGAGCTTCTCAGCCTTGAGCGCCGCAGCCACGTGACCTGCCACGCTGTCAGCATTGACGTTGAGCTTGCCACCGGCACGATCGCGCGCAATCGGCGCGATGACCGGGATGTACTCGCCCTCGACCAGCGCCGTCAGCAGTGGGCCGTTGACGGTCTCGACCTCTCCGACAAAACCCAAGTCGATTCGCCGACCCGCATCGTCGGGCGAAGGCAGGAACAGCCGCTTGGCGAAAACCACGCAGCTTGAAAGACTGTGGAGACCCATGCCCCGATGTTCGAGCTGGTTGATCTGATCCACGATGCCGCGGTTGACTTCATTGACCAGCACATGCTCAGCGATAGCCAGGGTGCGTTCATCGGTGTAGCGTCGGCCCTGTACGAACTGGGCTTCGAGCCCCGCTTTCTGCATCGCCTCGGTGATGCTCTTGCCGCCACCGTGGACGATAACGGGCCGCATGCCCACAGCATCCATGAAGCAGATGTCGTTGATGAGGCTCTTGAGCGCCGCTGGGTCATCCATGATGGATCCGCCGACCTTCACGACGATGGTCTTGTTCTCGAAGCGGCGGATATATTCGTGGGCTTCGACCAGGGCCGCAGCCTTGGCAATGGCGTTGTTCATGTTGAGCCGATCCTCGCGGGGTTAGGCGTGGGGGAAAAGGACCAATTCTAGATCACCCCGCCATCGCGTGCAAAAGCCCCGCATCGCGGGTGGGATTGGGCCTGCCCATTTCCCGGGACAGACTTTTGGTGCCGTCGCTCTCGGCAACAAATGGCTGCCTCTACCCCCTCTCCCGCGCCTCGCGGGGGAGGGTTGGGGTGGGGGTGCTTCATCAATGGTCGGCCCCAACAAACACCCCCCTCACGCCCCCTCACGCCGCCAACCGTTTCACATCCCCCGCCTCAATCACCCCGCCATCCCCAACCCCACCCGCCTGCACCCCCGCCCCCACCCCCTCAAGCAACCGCCCCACCGCGTACTTCTCCCGCCCCGTCGCGATGAGCTCCGGCCGCGCCACCACCTCTTCCAACCAACGATCCTTCAACTCCCGCGCAAAACTCTCCTGCACCGGGTCGAACTTCTTCTTAGCCTGCTTCGCTGCACGCTTAGCTTCCTTAACCTTCGCCGCTGTCGCCCTGGCATCCATCACGCCTGCACCTTCCACTGCCGCCGCTTGCTGCGGTCGGGCAAAGCGTAACCCGCCGGACTCCACCGTCTTGACCCTCTCCACCACCCCGGCCTTGCTTGCCTGTTGCTTCTTGACCGCCTCCTTGTACTGGCGCTCCAGACGTTGCGCCTCGTGGTCCAACAGCTTCGCCTCCTCCGTCGCCGCTCCGCTACGCTCACCGTGAGGCAACACAATCGGCTTGGCATCGCTCCAATGCGTGCCCGGCGGGATCGGCAGCACAATGCGATCCTCCCCAATCGCGCCCGCTCCCGTAATGCTGGGAAACCAATACGCCGTACCGCCACGTGACACATCCCCCACATCACCAGCCCGAATGCGCTTCTGCCAGAAGATGTGCATCCGCCCGCGATACTTACCATCCGCATCAAACCCTTTGTTCCTTCCACCGCCCGTCCGAAACGCCAACGGCACAAACCCCATCGCCTCCCAGAACCTGCTGGCGCGCTCCAGGTCCTGCGCACACCAACAGCAATACAAGCGACACCCATACGCACTGGCCTCAAACTTCGCCTTGAGCAGATGGGCCGCCACCAGGCTCCGCTGATACTCAGGCCGCACGTTGATCTGATAAATGACCCCCAGCTCATCACGCTTCATGTAACGATCCACCCCCAGCACATACCCCGCCATCTGGCCATCATGCGCCTGGGCCACAAGCACATTGCCCTTGGCGATATGTCCCTTGATCGCCTTGTCCCACATAAACCCCACGCTCCGGCTGTGCAGCTTCTGCAATGAATCTATAAACGGCACATCCCCCAACACGCCTGGACGAATACTTACATTCGCGGCGGGCAACGGCTGCACAACGGGATGGGTCGTTTGTATGATTGAATTAAGCATGATGACACCCTGGATTGGAGTAAAGCAGACGGGCGCTGGTCATAGCGCCCGCCTGCGGGATCGAACCGATCAAGCCGCCAACTTCAGCGTGCCGCTCTGGTTGAGAGCCGCGGCTCCGAAGGTCACGCTCACGGGCATGCAGGCCGGGCCTGATTCCTCACGCGGGTTGGTCCAGAACGCCGCCAGCCAGACCGTTGTGCCCGGCTCCAGCGTGGGGGGGAAAGTGACCGTGAACGTCGTCCGCGTCGTGCCGCCCTCAAACTTCCAGGCGCCCGTCTCATCCGGCGCGGCAGCGCCGACGTAGCTGAGCACCGTCGCACCCGCCACCCCATCCGGCTTGGCGCGAGAGGGC
>JBGSTK010000225.1:0-13414 GCA_041736565.1 Phycisphaeraceae bacterium
TGGGGCCGCTGCCACCAGGTCGCGTGGTACGGGGTCGCCGTGGCTCGATCACATCCGCCTTCTCAACTCGGATTACCCTGGGTCCCGAAAGCTTGGCGGCGGTGGGGTTGGTCAAAAGGCGCCCGGCAGGCTTGACGTCGGTGGGACGATCCGGCACGTTGGGACGACCGGCGGCCGTCACATGCTTGACTGGAGCCGAAGCGTGGCTCTTGGCTTTGGCGTGGGCGTGACGTGCCGCAGCAGCCGCCACTGTTTCCTCGGCTCCCGCAGTCGGAGTTGCGGCGACCTGCGCCGTCTCGGGCATCGGGCCCATCACCTGCGGCAAGGGCTGAGTCTCTGCCACTGCCTCATGCTTCTGCTTCAATTCTGGGGCTGTTGCCAACGAATCTGATACGTGAACCTGGAGCTCGGGTGCCTTCGCCTTAATGTCCGAGATCACGTCGCCCAACGCGGGTGTTTCGGTTGTTTCATCGGCGATGGCTGTGGCCGTGCCGCCGTCCTCGTGGTCTTGGCCATCGTGTTGATCGCCCTCGCCATTGAGGGATTTGGCGCGACGACGCCGGGGCTTGCGAGCTTTCTCCAAATCGACCGGCGCAGCCTCTTCCACCGCGGTGGCCGTGGGGCCCGTCGAAAACCATTCGCGAATTGTCATCTCCAGGCCCAGTTTCAACTGGGTCTGGTGCGTCTTGATCTCGTCAATGCCCTCGGCGTGGCACTTGGAAATGATTTCCTTGCTGTCCACACCGAGTTCTTTGGCGAGTTGATGTACGCGTTTAGCCTTAGCCAATGCTGTCTCCTTGGACGTCTGCCGGGCCGCGGATTGATCCGCTGGGATGTCGCTTCATTCGCAATCATCCGGCCGCGGGAGCACCATGCTCCGGCGCAGCGTCCGGTCTGCTGGGGTCACCTGTTCAAAGTTGCTCTTCCTGGTCCTTCGACCGCGGTTCCTTCATCGACTCCGGATCGCTTCCTACCGCCCCGGCATCCGAGGCTGTTCGTTCAGCCAGCACTTCCGTTGCGTCTTCATCGCTCTGTGCGCCCAGATCCGCCAGGACATCCCGGCTGCTGGTCGCATCATCCCGCGTCGTGCCCGCTTCGTTGGCCTCCGCCAACGTTCGGCCTTCACCATCGGTGCTGTCGGTGGCGCTGGCGATCTCAGCCTCCGTCTCGCCTCGCCCGGCACCATCCCCACCATCGGTTGCCGCCGGAATGATGTCACCCAGAATGTCGCCCAGCACCGCGGCAGCCTGGAATTCCGCAGCGGTCGTGGGCTTCGACACGCCAGCAGCCTCGGCACGCTTACGCTTCTCGGTCTCTTCCTTCTCCTTGGCCTGCTCCTCAGCCACAATCTTGGCCTTAGCCGAAACCACCGCGACCGCCCGCTTGGCCACTTCTTTATCCAGGTCGATCGATTCCGCCAGGTACTCAGCCCCGACTTCCTCGACGTCAAACACGCTGATGACACCCAATGCCGCCAGACGGTCGATCTGCTCTTCACTGACGCCCTCGACCTCCTTGAGCGTCGCTTCCATGATGTCCAGGCTCTTGGTGAACTCGGCCGGGGTGAGAATGTCCACGTCCCAGCCGGTCAACCGAGCCGCCAGTCGGACGTTTTGCCCGCGCTTGCCGATCGCCAGTGACAACTGGTCCTCGTTGACCACCACGGTGGCCCTGCCCAACTCAAAGCAGAGCGAAATTTCGACCACTTCCGCTGGTTTGAGGGAGTTTTGGATCAGAATCTGGCTTGACTCGTTCCACCGCACAATGTCGATCTTCTCGCCGCCGAGTTCATCCACGATGTTCTTAATGCGGCTGCCACGCACGCCGACGCACGCACCCACCGCGCCCACCTTCGAGTCGATGCTCGACACAGCGATCTTGGTGCGGTGGCCCGGCTCACGAGCCATGGCTTTGACCTCAATAATCCGCTCCGCCACTTCAGGCACTTCAACCTCAAAGAGCCGACGAATAAAGTCGGGGTTGGCGCGCGACAACACGATCTTGACCTGGCTGCCCGTGTCACGGACCTCCAAAATCATGCAGCGGACCCGCTCGCCAGGCTGGTGCTGCTCGCCGGGGATCTGCTCACTGCGGGGCATGAAGCCCTCAGCCCGGCCGAGTTGCACGATCAGGGCACCGCCCTCATACCGCTGGGCCATGCCAGCCGTCAGCTCGCCCACGCGATCGATAAATTCGTTGTAGATGCTCGTCCGCTCATCCTCGCGGAAGCGTTGAATCATGACCTGCTTGGCAGTTTGGGCGGGGATGCGACCCAGGCTTTCCAGCGGCACTTCCTCGCTCTCACGCCACAGACGAATCTTGCCTGTGATGCGATCCAGTTCGCAACGGAATTCCTCGGTATCTACCGCATTAAAATGCTTGCGGGCTGCGGAAACCATCGCCTGCTCGATATCTCGAAACAGGGATTCCTTGTCCACGTTGCGGTCACGGGAGATGGAGTCGACGAGGCGAAGAAAGTCATTTGTGTTCATAGGGCGAGTGTCGCTATTTGGTTGTTATTCAGTTTTCGTAACGAGCCACAAGGCCGAACCTGTTTTTATTTAGAGCCGTATATAAAGACCGAAGCCACGAATCGCGGAAGTCTGCGTCTCGTGGCCGTGCTGTCGGGCCCATTGGATGAATGGGACCTTCACCGTAGTTGATGCCGACGGTCACGCCATGGACGACTCCTTATGCAGTGAAGCCCAAACGCGGGGCAGCGCTGCGAAGCCGACGAAGGTCGGGGTCACGTGATGGGTCAGCGGCCGGCCCATCATCGAGTTAGCGTCCCCAAACCGGGCATGTGGCACCTTTCCTTGGCAGCACGTGGCTTACGCCCACAGTCAAGCCCAATGCCCAACTGCGCCAAGCCGAGTCATTAAGTGTAAAGCCCGGGTCCACTTCGGTCAAGTTCGCCAAGCGATCCAATTCTGTCGCGGGGCAAGCGATTGGGACGAGCCCGACGCGTTAGCGACGGGGGTTTGGGTGGGGCCGCTTCGATCCCAAAACATATCAAAGTACAGCCGCACTGCTGGTCGGCCTCAAAAAAGTGCCGCCCAGGCAAGGCCAAGCGGTACAATCGGACCCACCCCCCCGCTCCCAAGGGCACACCTGAGGGGGTAAAACCCATGAAAACGGAAACGCCTCCTGAAACCTTTGCCTCAGACCTTGCATCTTACAGTGCCGTTGGCCGTGCCTCTGCCGGCCCTGCACTTTGACCCTTTCCCGACCTACGCTCTCCGGCCCCCAACACACAGATAAACCCACGCCCATGACCCGCGTTATCACCATCACCTCGGACAATTACCTGCAGCACACCCTGCTGCTCTTGGAGTCGCTGCGCAACTGGCATCCGCAAATCGACGTTGACGTCTACGCCTTGACCCAAGGCTGGTCCGCCGAGCACGAAAAAGCTTTGGCACCCTTGCGCGTCAACGTCCACCACCTCCAGGAGCAGAATGCCGGGAACCGCAAGTACACCCAAGGCGCGGGATTGCAGACCATTTTCAAACTCGAAGTTTACAGGCAGCAACAGCGCCCGTTCCTTTACATCGATTCGGATTGCCTCATTCTCCGACCGCTGGATCGAGCCTTCGAAATCATCCAACGTATAGGCTGGCTCGCAAGGCATGATGGGTACAACCTCGGCGACTACTACGAGGGCGACATCACCCGCCAAGTAGCTTTGAAGCCGGAGGACAAGACGTTGCCTTCCCTCAGTGCCGGGATCATCGGCTGCGATCCGATCAAGTTCCCCGTGTGGCATCAGGTCATCGAGCGATCCAATGACTGGGCGTCCAAAGTCTCCCACATCCTCCACGGCGATCAAGGCCTCATCAGCCTGGCGTTCTATGACCTTTGCGGCGGCGTTCCCGCCGACAGCCACCGCGAGTTCAATCATTGGATCGGTAGAGATGGCCGAACCGATCTCGACGGCACCATCCTGCATGTCTTAGGATGGAAACACACGGCCCTCGGATCGTCCATGCTCGAAGTCCATCGCAAGCTTTATGAGGCCTGGCCCAAAGATGCCAACATCATCGACCTGCGCACAACCGAGTTCTGGCAACAATCCCTGCCCCACCCCTGGCCCTACCTCAATCAATGCGATCAGCCAGCCTACCGCAACAAGGTCCGGCAAATGCGCGAGCAAAGCATGGCCCTGCTCAACGTGCCCTGGCTCCTGTGGCGTGACCCCAACGAAAGCTATCTCCTGAATCCGCGAGTCGTACGCTACGCGGACCAGTTCTGGCGCGACAATGCCCATCGACTCGCAGGCTTCCCGCACCGCCCTACGTATCATCTCGGCGGCAACGGCAAGTTCGTAGCCCACCCGTGGCAATCCGCCCGCCGGTGGTACCGCGATACTCTGGCGAGCCTGCGGTGGTGGAAGAGAAGCCACGCCGCGAAGTGAGGCGGGAAGCGTCTAGTTTGTGGCACTGTTTGCACGGGTCGGGTACGGAAAAGGCGATCATTTCTCCCGCGCCGGTGCCGGTGGGGTCCCGCAATCTCATTCACGCACGTACACCGTCGCCGGGATAGCCGGTGATCGATATCAACCGCAAGCGCAACTAATGGTCCACTGTCTTGCCGCACAAGGGGCAATGCACTCCACGACGAGGCAAGTACCAGGGATGCACCCACTTGCGACAAAACGGGCAACGCGACGTCAGCAGGATCGTCGTCGCTGCCACCATGGCCAGCGCCAATCCGACCATCGCCACCGCCCCCGCCGGCTGAGCTTGGGGGCCTTTCCCCATACTGAACATCACCACAGTGCCAACGACCAGCAACAAAAGGCCCAGCGCAGCGCCGGCAGCACACACCCTTCTAAGTTTCATGATGCTTGATTGGGACATGGAACGCTCCGGAAGTTTGGCAAAGGCATTATCGCAAAGAAGCAGGATATTGGGCCGCAACGAATGTATCAACTTGCCGCAAATTACGCTGTTGTCAATAGGTGTCAACCGCGCGATTTCAGGAGGTGTTGCCCGCCGCGATCTCAGGGCCGGAGGCCCGACACATGTGCAGCTCGGTCCGTAAGGGCCGAGAACGGATCGCCTAAACCACTCTCTTCTTTATTCTCTTAAGGGCCGAAGGCCCGGCACATGTGTAGCTCGGTCCGAGAGGGCCGAGACAAACCGCCCAACCTACTCTCTTCTCCTTTCTTTTGAGGGCCGGAGGCCCGGCACGCTTTGTTCCGGGAAGATTTGTGCCGCCACCTCCGGGGCTCAAGATCGGGGGAGACAAGGTAGATGTGGGGTCGCCGCGTCCTCGGGCCTCACGGACCGAGCTAAGGATGTGCCGGGCCTCCGGCCCTGCGGCACGGCTGCGGGTGGCGGATGACAAGATCAGGGGCTCATCCTCGGGCGCGGTAAAAGCTGGTGATTTATACTGTTCGAGCGCATGGCATCACCCTATTCAATCGCATGTCGTCCTCGCCGTTACCGGGCGGTACGCATCTCGTCACTCGGTCTTGCCGGGGGGTGGCTGACATGCATAGTGGCGTGGGTGCTCATTTTCGTGGACGTGGAATCGGTGGTCGTCACGGGGCCAATCATCGTAATCGCGGGAGTGGTGATGATCGTCTGTGGATGTAAGGTTCACTTCTGGGCCGCAGCCGTCATCGGCGTCATGCACGTGAGCATAGCCCTGCTATACGTGTCGCTGGTCAACCTTCTGGGTTGGGGGCCCGACGAAGCGAAGCTTCCGTTCATGCAGATGGGCGCGGTGTATCTCGCGATCATTACGCCATGGTCTCTATGGGCGTGGCGGTGCCGCCCGGCGATGTACCAGCCCTGGCAGTGTCAGGCATGCGGCTACGCATTGTTCGGCCTGCGCCAAAACCGCTGCCCGGAGTGCGGCCGCCCGTTCGATCCGGCACTTGTCACACAGGTGAATGTAGCGAATGTCGTCGTGAATGAGGCGTGAGGCGTGATCTCCGGCACGAAGGGTCGGGCGTCAACAAACAAGACGGCCCTTTCTCCACGCCTTTCTTCCATCTGCGGCGAAGGATTGACGTAGAAGTTACTTCGGCGCCCACCCAAACCGTCGCTAACGCGTCCGGCTCGTTTCGATTGCTCCCCGCTTCGGCGCGGGAGAGGTGCAGGAACGACCCTTAACCCGGGCAGACCCGCCCTCTGCCACCACCTCATTGGATTGCAAAGACACCGGCGGGGTTCTATGCTTTGCACTTCGTCGTCCGGGGCCATTGCGGCCCCGGGCTTGTTGTCTGTCCATCAGGCGAAAATGACCTCGTGAACTACGCGCTTTACATCGCATCGGCCCTGGGAGCCGTGGCCCTGTTGATGATGATGCCTCGGCATCGACCCACCCCGCGCGCCTTGGGCGGACTGCTCGGGGCCATGGTCTTGGGTGGACTCTGGCTGTTCCTGGCACGCTTCCTGCCCGACGACTGGGGACTGCCCGGGCAGGGCGGGGCGGTCATGGCCTACTACTACATCTTCAGCGCCATCGCCATCATCGCGGCGGTACGCGTCATCACCCACACTCGGCCGGTGTATGCGGCCCTGTGGTTCGTCATGGTCGTGCTGGCGACTTCCGGCCTATTTCTGTTGCTCTGGGCTCAGTTCATGGCGCTGGCGATGGTCATCATCTACGGCGGTGCGATCCTGGTGACCTATGTCTTTGTCATCATGCTCGCCACGCAATCGGGCTATGCGGCGGGGCCAGCTTTGAGCACCACCGCCGGGGCCACGGATGATTCAGCGGACTACGACCGCGTGGCGTGGGAGCCGGTGGCGGCGATTGCGACGGGTTTTGTGCTTCTGGCGGTGCTGCTGACGGTGGCGTTTCCGCTGCCCGGTCGGCCGGGGTTGGAGCCGAATGCCGAGGCCGCGATGGTCAGCGATACTGATCTGCGTGCCAACGTGCTGACGAACCGGCCTTCGGATCGGCTGGCGCTGCAGGTCGAGGACGGGGCGGGGTTGGCTGCGATTGAAGCTGCTGAGGGGCGTGGGGAACAGGTCAGCAACATCGAACGCGTGGGTTTGGATTTATTTGAAAGCCACCCGCTGGGGTTGGAATTGGCGGGTGTTATTTTGCTGGTTTCGCTTGTCGGGGCGGTGGTGATTTCGCGGCAGCGGGTGGATGATGGCGAGGCTCGGGAGGCGGGGGATGCTGCGGAGGGGCGGGGGTGACGCTAAACCGCAAGCGATGCGGGGTTATCAACGGATGGGCGAAGGAAAGTTTACGGAAAGAGATTGACGCAACGCAGATTGACGCAAAGTTATGGATGCACCGATCAGCAACATCGCATTGGCACACTTCCTCCTGACGGGGGCGGTGCTGTTTTGCCTGGGCATCGTGGGTTTTCTCACGCGGCGAAACCTCATCATCATGTTCCTTTGCACGGAGATGATGTTCCAGGGCGTGGTGATCTCGCTGGTGGCGTTCTCGCGGTTCCATCTGAACGTGACCGGCCAGACGTTTGTGATTTTCGTGCTGACGATAGCCGCGGCTGAAGCGGCGTTGGCGCTGGGCCTGGTGGTGCTGCTCTTCAGGCACAAGCGGACGCTTGACGCTCACGCCTGGACGGCGTTGCGGGGCTAAAGTCCGCGGTTAGCTGCGGGCGTGACATTGGGAAAGACTCGCCAATCATGAGCATAGACCTGGTCCAATACATCCCCTGGTTACCCGCTGGCGGCGCGGTGCTGTGCGGGCTTTGCTGCCTCAAGCCGGCGTTGCGGAAACTCGCGGCAGTGATCTGCATCGGCTCGATCTTCGCGGCGTTTGTGCTCAGCGTGATGGCGTACATGGCGATGCAAGCTGGCGGGGCCGCTGGGGCTGTGACGCAGGATGCTGCTGGGCTCGCGACGTCGGATGCTGCCGCCCACGGCACGGGCCACATCGTCACCCTCTGGACGTGGATGAGCGTCGGAAGCCTCGATGTGGGCATGAGCTACCTCGTGGACCCGCTGACGATTGTGATGCTCTTTGTCGTCACAGGCGTGGGCACGCTCGTGGCGATTTACGCGGCTGGGTACATGTCCGGTGACCGCGGCTACGCCCGATTCTTCGCCTACGTCTGCATCTTTATCTTCGCCATGACCACGCTGGTTTTGGCGGATAATCTGGTGCTGCTGTACCTCGGTTGGGAAGGCGTAGGGCTCTGCTCGTACCTGCTCATCGGGTACTACTACCAGAAGCCCTCGGCTGTCGCAGCCGCCAAAAAGGCGTTTATCGTCAACCGCATCGGCGACTTAGGCTTTGCCCTGGGCATCTTCCTGACCCTGACGCATTGGGGCACGCTGAGCCTGGCGGATGTCGTGGGCCAGGTGCGGGACGTCGCGGCGACCGGTGCAGCCCCGACGGCACTGGATATTTGGATTCCCTTCCTGCTGATGCTCGGCGCGTTTGGAAAGAGTGCCCAGATCCCGCTTTACGTCTGGTTGCCCGACGCCATGGAAGGCCCCACGCCTGTTTCCGCCTTGATCCATGCCGCAACCATGGTCACCGCAGGCGTTTACATGATCGCACGCCTGTTGCCGATCTTCGATTACGCCCAGTACGCCCTGCCCGTCGTCGCCATCGTCGGCACGCTTACCGCCATCTTCGCCGCGACCATAGCCCTTTGTCAGTACGACATTAAACGCATTTACGCCTACTCCACGATCTCGCAGTTGGGCTACATGTTCCTGGGCGTCGGCGTGGTCTCGGCTGCCTCGGGCGTTTTCCACCTGTTTACCCACGCTTTTTTCAAAGCCCTGCTGTTTCTCACGGCTGGGAGCGTCATGCACGCCCTGGCGGGCCAACTGGACCTGCGGAAGATGAGCGGCCTGTGGCGGAAAATGCCGGTCACCGCGGGACTTATGCTCATCGGATGCCTGGCGCTGGCGGGCTTCCCGTTCACCGCGGGCTTCTACTCCAAAGACGTCATCCTCGGTGCAGCCATGGCCAAGGGCATGGGCGAGCACGGCTCATGGCTCTACTTCGCCCTCGCGGTCCTGGGCCTGATCACCGCATTCCTCACGGCTTTCTACACGTTTCGCCTTTGGTTCCGCGTGTTTATGGGCCCACTGGCCTACGAAATGGGCGACGAACACCACGGCCAGGACGATGCCCACCCCCCCGTCACACCCCCCAGTCAAACCACCGTCCACACCACCGGCCCTACCCCCCCACATACCCCCCTCAACACCCCCCCTACCCACCACCAACACACCGTCACTCACACCCTTGCGCATAGCCAACCTGAACCGCCCTCAGAATCGCCTCCAGCCGAGGCCGGCACGCCTCACGCCATCACTGTCGAGCATCATCACGAACCCCACGAGATGAGCTTCCTCATGAACGCGCCGCTGGTGATCCTGGCGCTGGGTGCCATCCTGCTGGGCGTGTGGGAGCACTACGGCCCGCACTTCATCGAGCACATGGTCGAGACCTCGACCGCCACGCCGTTGGTCGAAGCGCATGATGCCCACCCGATGGTCGCAGGGCTGGCCCTGCATACGTTCATGATGATCCTCAGCGGCGCGATCTCGCTGGCGGGCATCGGGTTGGCGGCGTACTTCCACTGGTTCAATCGACCCGCAGCCGACCGCGTCGCTCGCAGCTTCCCCGGCCTGGTCCGCACGCTGGCCAACAAGTACTACATCGATGAGTTCAATGACGCGGTGATCGTTCGGCCGCTGCGAATGCTCGGCTCGGTGTTCTTCATCATCGACCGCATGGTGATCGACGGCCTGGTCACGCTCGTCGGTGCTGCCCCGCGGGCATTGGGGATGAGCTTCGGCAGATCACAACAGGGCGTGCTGCAGGGCTACGGGCTGGGGATGGCTGCGGGGGCCACGGTCGTGGCGTTGCTGGTTGCTTGGGCGACATGGTGAGTTTTTCTTTGGGATGAACGCGAAGACTCGAAGTCGCGAAGGGATTCGAGAGTACGAAGGGAGGCGGGTGAGAGGGGAATGTGAACCACAAAGGCACTAAGGACACGAAGGATACGAAGGGGTTTGAGAAAATAAGTAGTCGGTGGTGCTCGTTGGTTTGTTTGTGTTGATGACTTGCGTTGGAAACCTAATTGCCGTGATTAAATAAATGTCGCCTTACGCCTCTATCATTCCGCTGCTGTTGATCCTGCCTCTTTTGGGCGGGTTGTCGATTGCCATCCTGCCTCGCGGGCGGGAGCTTAACGTTCGCAACTTCGCGTTGCTCAATACGCTCTTTACCTTCGGCGTGTCGGTCTTCCTGGCGGTTAACTACAACTGGGCTCGCACCGATGCCATCCAACTCGCCAGCACCATCCCCTGGGTCGATGCCTTCGGTCTGACCTTCGCCTTTGCCCTGCGCGACAGCGTCTCGCTCTGGCTGGTGCTGCTGACGACGTTCCTCATGCCCTTGATCGTGCTGGGCAGCTTCTCCGCAGTGCGCGAACGCACCAAAGAGTTCTACGTCTGGCTGCTGCTGTTGCAGACCGCGATGATCGGCACGTTCGTCGCCACCGACCTGATCTTCTTTTACATCTGCTTCGAGTTCACGCTCGTCCCGCTCTACTTCCTCATCGGAATCTTCGGCTCCACCCAACGCCTCAAGGCAGCGCGGGTGTTCTTCCTCTATACCTTCACAGGCTCCATGCTCACCTTCGCTGGTGTGCTCTACGTCGCATGGTGGCATAGCTTCGTCCGAGGCGAGTGGACCTTCGATATCGACACGCTCATCAGTGTCGCCTCTTTGGAAATGAGCCTCACCCAGCAGACGTGGGTGCTCTTGGCGCTGCTGGCGGGTTTCGCAGTCAAGGTGCCGCTCTTCCCCTTCCACACCTGGCTGCCTCTGGCACACACCGAGGCACCGACGGCTGGCTCGGTCATCCTCGCAGGCGTCCTGCTCAAGCTCGGGACCTACGGCCTCTACCGACTGGCGATTCCCATGGCACCCGCAGCCGTCGCCGAGTACGCCTACCCCATCGCCATCCTGGCGATCATCGGCATCCTCTACACCGCGCTGATCTGCTGGGTGCAGAAGGACATCAAGAAACTCATCGCTTATTCCTCCGTCTCACACCTGGGCTTCTGCGTCCTTGGCCTCTTTGCCTTGAACGTCATCGGCGGCACGGGCTCGGTCATGTACATGATCAACCACGGCCTATCGACCGGGGCACTGTTCCTCTGCGTGGGCATGATCTACGAACGCTTCCACACCCGCGAAATGGCGCAGATGGGCGGCCTGGGGCGCGTCATGCCCGTCTGGGGTTTCTTCATGGTCTTCTTCAGCCTCGCCAGCGTCGGCCTACCCGGCTTAAACGGCTTCGTCGGCGAGTTCCTCTCACTCCTTGGCGCTTTCCAGGCCAAGGATGTGCTGGGCGGCGGATCGCTGGCGCACAGCGGCACACTAGCGGGAATCGCTGGGCTGGGCATGATCTTCGGTGCCATCTACGTCCTCTACATGGTCGGCAAGGTGGTCTTTGGTCCGACGCGTATTCCCGCTGTGCATGATCATGGCGATGCGGCACCGGAGCATGTGACGGCGAATGCCGGTCATGGTGATCATCCCGCTGCTCATCACCCGCACGTTGCTGATTTGAACTTCCGTGAGATTGTCACGCTCGTTCCGCTGGCGGTCGCGTGTCTGGTGTTGGGGCTCTACCCTCAGCCGATGTTGCGATCGATCGAGGCTCCCGTCGCGGCTGTCATCAGCCAAGCCGCCTCTCACGTGATCGCCCGGCAGGAAGCGCGAAACCCCACGGTCGTCTTTTCCTACACCTCTCCCGCCCTAGCGGGGGAGGCTGGGAGGGGGCAGTCTGGTGGGAGTGACCCGTTGGTGGAGACGACGAAAATTGATAGTGCAGGTTACTTCGTGCCCCCACCCCAACCCTCCCCCGCTCGCGCGGGAGAGGGAGTTCTGCTCAACGCCCCGGCCACGATGGGGGTGAAGATCCATGAATGATGTGCTGACCAAACTGCTGGGCATCTGGCCCGAAATCGCTCTGGGCACCGGTGCCTGCTTCTGCCTGCTGTTGGGCCTCTGGCCCTCCGCGGCGGTGCGACGTCTGACCGTCGTGGTCGCGGCTGTGGCGCTGCTGGCGGCTGGTGTACTGACCGTGGGGCAGATGACCGATTGGTTCTCGCGATTCAGTGCCAACGAATTCGCCAACGCATTAAACGTCACGACCTTCATCAAGCTCGCGGTGGTCGTGGTGGGCCTGCTGTTGTTGGGCGTGGTGGCGAGTGTGCCTGATGCCATCCCGCAGATCGCCTCAGCCGACCGCGTCAGTGGCAAGCGCTTTGAGCCGGGCGATGTGTATCGCGGCGAGTTCTTTGCCTTCTTCCTCGTCTCACTGGCGGGCGTGATGCTCACCGCTGGCGCGGGCGATCTGGTCTGGCTGTTCCTGGCGTTGGAACTCACCAGCTTGCCGACCTACGTCATGGTCGCGACCTCGCGCAGCAATCTCGCCGCACGCGAAGCAGCCGTCAAATATTTCTTCCTCGGTGCCATGGCAGCCGCGATTTTCCTCTACGGCTTTGCCCTCATCTACGGCGCCACGGGCCTGACTGATTTCCCCGGCATTGCTGCCTACGTCAAAGCCGAGGGACTCTCGCCTCTGATGCTCACGGGCGTGGTGCTGGCGGTGGTGGGTATCGCCTTTAAGATCGCCGCGGTGCCCATGCATTTCTATGCCGCCGACGTCTATCAGGGCGCCGCCACGCCTGTCAGCGCGTTCCTGGCGTTCGTGCCCAAGACCGCGGGCTTCGTCGCGCTGATCACACTGCTCAACCTCGTTCGCATTGATGCCACCGGCAACCTGCCCCAAGCCTTGCTCTGGCTGCTGTGGATCATCGCGGCGCTGACCATGACCGTGGGCAACACCCTGGGCCTGATGCAGACGAGCGTCAAACGCGTCCTGGCGTACAGCTCCATCGCCCACAGCGGCTACATGATGGTGGGATTGATCGTCGGCATCGGCGGGCCCTCCGCGCGACTCGGCAACGGTATCGCGGCGCTGCTCTTCTACCTCGTGGCCTACGGCTTGGCGACGCTGGCAGCTTTCGCAGTTCTGGGCTGCATCCGCGTCAACAAGCGAGAGGCGGATTCCTTCGACGACCTGGCGGGCCTCTCACGACGTCAGCCCGTGCTGGCAGCCATCATGCTCATCAGCATCCTCTCGCTCATCGGCTTGCCGCCCATGGTCGGGTTCCTGGGAAAGATTTATCTCTTCGGCTCCGCGCTGGCGGCCGGGGGATTGCACCAGCCCGAGATGCTTTGGCTGGTCATCATCGCCGTGGTCAACAGCGCCATCAGTGCCGTCTACTACCTCCGCATCATTGGGGCCTGCTACTTCGCCTCGGCTGATTCGCCGCAGACGGGCATGGAGATTCCTCATGCCCCAGCCCGCATCGCCGCGGCTGGCATCGCCGCCTTCGCCGCCATCGCGATAGGCATCGTCGGCGGCCCGCTGGTG
>JBGSTK010000003.1:0-7594 GCA_041736565.1 Phycisphaeraceae bacterium
GCCGGAAGGTGCCGCCAACTACGGCACGATGCAGCCGGGCAACTTCCCGCTGGGCACCCTGGTGGGCCGCATCGGCGACGGTCAGCCGTTTAAGATTGGCTCCAAGGCCAGCTTCACTGCGGATCGCTCCGGCACGCTGCAGATGGGTATGGCGATGATGCCCGACTACGCCAACAACGCCTTCCCCGGTCAATACAACGTGAAGATCCGCGTCCAGCGGAAGTGAGCAATACGCCGGTCTCACCGGTCTCAACTACTAAAAGACACACACGCACACGCCCCTTGCACGGGCGTGTCGTGTTTTTATTCGACTCGCAAATTGTTTACGTATTTACGAATGGGCGAGGTTGTTGAAGCGTGTGGTGCTGCTGTCGAATTGCAGTTCGACCGTGCCCACCGGGCCGTTACGCTGTTTGGCGACGATGATCTCTGCCCGGCCGCATTTGTCGGGATTGGTCATCTTCCATTCCTCATCGTGGTAGTACTCTTCACGATGGACCATCATCACCACGTCGGCATCCTGCTCGATGGAGCCTGACTCGCGCAGGTCGCTCATGCGCGGCTTGTGACCTTCGCGCGCCTCGGGGCCACGGTTGAGCTGGCTGAGGCAGATCACCGGCACGTTGAGTTCGCGTGCCAGGGCCTTGATGCCTCGGGACATCTCGCTGACTTCCTGCTGTCGCGATTCACTGCCGGGCTGGCTCATGAGTTGGAGGTAGTCGATGAACACGGCTTTAATGCCGTGTTGAGCCGCCAGTCGTCGTGCTTTGGCACGCAGGGTCAGCACGCTCATGCCCGGGGAGTCGTCGATGAAAATGGGTGCCTCGGCCAACTCACCCACAGCATGTTGGAGCCGTTCATAGTCCGATGTGTTGAGCATATTTTTGCGGACCTTCTGCGACTCGACCCCGCTGCGCGAGCAGAGCAAGCGTTGAGCCAATTGCTCCTTGCTCATTTCCAGGGAGAAAATCACGACCGGCTGCTTGGCGAAGGTGCCGATGTGTTCGGCCATGTTGACGGCAAAGGCGGTCTTGCCCATCGAGGGCCGACCCGCCACGACGATCATTTCGCCGTTCTGCAGGCCGCTGAGCATTTCATTGAGTTCGAAGAAGCCAGTGTCCAGGCCGGTGATGTTGCGGCCTTCCTGACTTTCCAGGCGAGCGTAAAGCTCTTGAAGCAGGTCGTTGAGTTGCCGGGCATCGCCGGTGCCTTTGTTCTCGGCGATCTCGAAGATCATCTTCTCGGCTTGATCCAGGAGTTGACCGACGGGCAGGGCGGTGGTGTAAGCGTCGTTGAGGATGGCCCCCGCAGCGTCGATAAGCTGACGCAGCACAGCTTTATCACGCACCATCTGAGCGTAATAAGGAGCGCTGGCGGCACTGGGAACGCCTTCGGCGAGTTGGATGAGATATTCCACCCCGCCGACCTGCTCCAGCAGATTCTCATCCCGCAAGCTTTGGTTCAACTGCACCATGTCAACGGGCCGGTTCTCGTCATAGGCTTTGACCAGCACTTTGTAGATGGCACCGTGCGCGGGCCGGTAAAAGTCGCTGGTCCCCTTGAGAATCTGGACGACATCCCCAGCCACCCGCCAGTCGAGAATCATCGATCCCAACAGGCTCATTTCCGCTTCCACCGCGGCGGGGGGCTGCTTTTCAAAGAGCTTGGCCAGCGATCCCGGATCGGTCCGGGGCGAATCGAAGTTGCGATGGGTGGGGGCAGCGGTCATGGCGACCCATCTTACCGGCCCCTGACTTGGCCCCCGAAGAGTTGGCGGCTACCGACAGGTTGTCAGGATTCAATCCACACCGCACGCCAGACTTGTGGGAATGATGATTTTTTCCCACATCCCTTGTTTGCGGGTATAACGACGGTATTATGCTTCCCGCCGGGATGTTCCGGGCGACCTGATGAGCGGGCAAGCAAACAATGTTTATGCGGGCGGGCGAACCTTCGACACTAATTTTGAGAGCGACAACCATGAAAAACGTGATGATTACCGGAGCGGCGATGGTGATGGCGGCTTTGAGCGGCGTGGCCCAGGCCGAGCAGAGCACCTGGACCGGCGATTTGACGCTGGCACAGGCTGATCTGACGCCCTATGTGGCACCGGCACCGGAACAGGCCGGGCAGGCCGAACAGGCCGGGCAACCTCTGGCAGCCAACGCAGCGGGCGATTTCGATAAAGGCGACTTGCGAATCTACGGCTACGCGTCGGGCACCCTCGGAGGCGGCAACCACATTTACGAAGGGCACCTCGGCGGTGGCTACTACTTTTTCGACAACGTCTCGATTAACCTCGAACTCGCTGCTGGGTACACCGAGTTCGTCGCCCGGGGCGGCGCCCCCTCGGGCGAGACGGGCAACTTCGGCTTCGATGTACTGCTTCGCTGGCACTTTCTCAAGGGTAAGGATTGGAGCCTCTACGCCGACGGCGGCTGCGGGTTCCGCTACTTCGGCCCCGAAAGCTTTCCCGCCAACGGCACCCACGTCAATTGGACGCCCCAGGTCGGCCTCGGCGCAACCTATGCCATCAAAGACAACCTGAGCCTCATGGGCGGGGCGCGGTGGTTCCACGTGTCCAACGGCGGCATCTACGGCGACAATCGAAACCCCGGATACGACAGCGTCCAGCTTTACGCTGGCCTCATGATCAAGTGGTGATGCCCGATGCACTCCCTCTCCCGATGGCTGCGGTCGCTACCGCAACGGTGAGGCTTCGAGCTTGCGGAGGATGTTGGTGGTGCTCTGGCCCTCGATTAAGTCGACCAGCACCACTTTGCCGCCCTTCGCCTCCACGAAATCCGCGCCCACGACTTGGTCGCGTCGATAATCAGCACCCTTGACCAGCACCTCGGGCACCAGGGCTTGAAGGATGTTTTTGGGCGTGTCCTGATCGAACACGACAATGTAGTTTACGCTCTCGAGTTCGCTCAAAACGGTGACGCGGTCCATGAGACGGTTGACGGGCCTGCCGCTGCCTTTGGAGCGACGAATTGAGTCGTCGCTGTTGAGGCCGATGACCAGCAGATCGCCTTCGCGACGCGCGGCCCGAAGAAAGCCGACATGCCCGGCGTGGAGAATGTCAAAGCAGCCGTTGGTAAATGCGATGCGCAAGCCCTGACGGCGGTAGGCGTTGATCTCAGGAAGCAACTGCTCCAACGTGCGCAGTTTGCCGAGGGTCTGGTGGTTTTGTCGAAGCAGCGTCAGGAGCACCTCGTCGAGTTCGATCGGTACGACGCCGAACTTTTCGACTTCGAGCCCCGCCGCGACGTTGGCCAGTCGCACAGCTTGGGTCCAGTCCGCGTCGTTGGCGATGGCAGCCGCCAGCATGGCCAGCACCATGTCGCCCGCACCGGTGACGTCATAGACCTGCCTGGCGGTCGTCGGCACATGGATGGGGCGCTTGCCACGCTGCAATAGAAACGCGCCCTGTTTATCCAGGGTGAGCACGACGGTTTGCAGCGACAAGTCGCGCATGAGTTTGCGGCCCATGCGAGTGAGTGTCTCATGATCGCCCGTCGATGCGTTGATGCCCGTGGCCAGCGATGCTTCGGTGCGATTGGGCGTGATGGTGGTGGCACCTTTGTAGCGGCGGTAATCACTCACAGCAGCGGGATCGACCAGCACCGGAATCGCCGCCTTGTTGGCCAAGGCCACCAGCGACTGGCAGGTGTCGCCCAGCAGCACGCCTTTGTTGTAGTCCTCGATGCACAGGGCGCTGGCGCCCTTGAGAAGTTTGCGCGCCGCCGAAAGCAACTGGCGGGCGGTGGTGGCGGTCAACGGCCCGCGACGTTCGAGATCGGCGCGGAACATCTTCTGCGGGTGACGGTGCTGCGCCAGGCCCACGAAGTTCTGCTTGACGGTGGTGGGGCGGTCATCGGCGACGATGAGGCCGCTGATGTCGCATCCCGCTTCCTTGAGTCGGCGGCGAAGTTCCTTGCCCTGAAAATCATCGCCGACGACGCCCAGGCAACTGACCTCGCAACGCAGGGCGCGCAGGTCGAGACAGACGTTGGCGCTGCCTCCGGCTTTGAACTCCTCGCGCTCGATGGCCAGCACGGGCACGGGCGCATCGGGCGAGAGTCGCTCGGCGTTGCCGTAGATGTAGTGGTCGATCATGAAGTCGCCGGCCACCACGATGCGTCGCGGTCGCCAGCGATCCAGCAGGCCGATGAGATCGTCGCTGGGCGTGAGCGTGGGTGAAAGCATGGCCGCTAGTTTATCGCGGGAGGCCAAAGCTGACAGGCGGGGGATTAATGGCGAAAGTGACGTCGGCCCGTCAGGAGCAGCGTGACGCCCGCGTCGTTGCAGGCTTTGATCGTCTCGTCGTCGCGCTTCGAACCACCGGGTTGGACGATGGCTTTGACGCCCGCGGCGATAAGCACATCAGGGCCATCGCGGAACGGGAAGAACGCATCCGATGCCGCCACGGCTCCTTCGCTTCGCCGCTCGCCGCTTGCACCGGCTTTCTGCACGGCAATCTTGCAGCTTTCAACGCGGTCCATCTGCCCGGCACCAGCGCCCACCAATGCTCCGTGACGGGCGATGGTGATGGCGTTGGACTTGACATGCTTGACGGTGATCCAGGCGACGACGAGGTCATCGAGCATGGCGGGGCCGGGCTTGGGACCAGCGACATGCTGCCAGCTCTGGGGCGACATGTCCGCCGGGTCGCGCTGCTGTACGAGCGCTCCGCCGGGAATCCACTTGATGTCCTGCTGGCGAAGGTCGCGCTGGGTTGGGGGCGGAAGCGTGCCGACCGCCAGGAGCCGCACGTTCTGCCAGCGTGAGCGGAGCAGTTCGAGGGCATCATCGTCGTAGTCGGGGGCGACGATGACTTCTAAAAACTTCTGGCCCGAGGTGATGGCGGTGGCGGTGGCAGCGTCCACTTTGCGATTAAACGCCACGATGCCGCCGAAGGCCGCCAGCGGATCACCAGCGTAGGCTTTGTCGAACGCTTCGGTCAGCGATCCCGCCACGGCACAACCGCAGGGGTTGGTGTGTTTGATGACGGCCGCAGCGGGGGGGACGAACTCTTTGATGAGTTCCAGCGCCGCAGCCGCGTCGTAGAGGTTGTTAAACGAAAGCTGCTTGCCGTGGAGTTGTCGGGCATCGACGACGCTGGGTTCAGCCACGACTGTGGAACCGGTAGCACCGCTGGTGGTGGTGGAATACACCGCCGCCGACTGGTGCGGATTCTCACCGTAACGCAGCTCGGATCTGCGCAACAGGCGAAGCGAGACCATCTCGGGAAATGCAGTGCCTGATCCCGCGGCATAGCGTGCGCTCAACCATGCGGCGATGGCTGCATCGTAGGCGGCAGTGCGGGCAAAGGCCGCTGCGCAGAGCATCTGGCGCAACGCCAAAGTCGTGGCGCCGTTGCGGGCATCTAGCTCTTGTGAAACGCGATCGTATTGAGCCGGGTCAGTTACCACCGTGACGTAGCGATGATTCTTCGCGGCACTGCGCACCATGCTGGGCCCACCGATGTCGATCTGCTCGATGGCTTCTTCGTCGTGCACGCCCGGCTTGGCGATGGTCTTCTCAAAGGGATAGAGGTTGACGCACACCAAGTCGATGGGCTCGATGCCGTGGTCGGTCATGGCCTGTGCGTGAGAGGCCTCATCGCGCAACGCCAGCAGCCCGCCGTGGATTTTGGGATGCAGGGTCTTGACGCGGCCGTCCATCATCTCGGGTATGCCCGTGACCTGATCGATGGGGGTGACGGCGATGCCCGCTTCCTGAAGCGCTTTGGCGGTGCCGCCTGTGGAGATGATGGTGACACCCCTGGCCGCGAGTTTGCGGGCAAAGGGAATCAGGTCGGTCTTATCGCTGACGGAGATCAGCGCCCGTTTAATGGTGATCAGGTCGGTCATGTGGCTCGTTCGACTCTTGCGAAGGTCAAATCAGGTCGATGCGCGGCCCAAGCCGGGGCTTCGGCCTTGAAGAATGTTGGCGAATTCCAGCCCCGCGACGGCGAATCACTTCAGGGGATCAAGCCGCATGAGTCGGCCCTTGGTGGACACGATGAGGAGGCTTTCATTAACAGACACCACGGCTTGAATGGGCTTGGTTGACAGATCTTTAAGCACGGCACCGGTCTGGGGATCAATGCTCAACAGACGGGTGCCGCCCGCAGCGGTGAGCGTGGAGCCGGTGCGGATAATCTGGCGGATGTTGGGCTGTTCAAGCCGCCACATCTCGCTGCCGTCGATGGCGTTGAGCGCCACCCAGATCGTGCGCCGCTGGAGGGGTTGCAGCAGCAATGCGCCCAGAGCGATCGGGCCTTCACTCACCGCCAGCGGAGTGCGGTAGATCCAGCGATCGCGCCCCGTAGCCCTGTTGAGGGCGTATAGCTTGTTGTCGATGGTGGGCACGAAGACGGCTGTGGCAGTGATCGCTGGCTGCCCGGTCAGGCCGTCAGCGGGCTGACGACGCCAAAGTAACTCGCCCGAGTCCGCATCGAGCATGGCCATTACGCCGCTTTGATCCGCGGCAAAGACCGTATTGGCAAAGAGCGCAGGCTTCATGGGAATGGCGTTGACCAGGTCATAGCGCCAACGCACCTGGCCCGACTCCGCCACGACGCTGTAGACTCGGCCGCGCACACCGCCGAAAACCAGCGTGTCCTTATAGACGACCGGTGCGCTGGTCACAGCTTGTTCAAGCGGAAGGTGTGTGATCAGTTCACCCGTGTTTTTCTCCACGCGGTAAACCGAATGCTCAGAGTTGAGAATCAACTCCTCGCCCCGAGTACTGACACCGATGAGTCGATCGCGGCCGGTGGCGATGATCTTGCGCCACACGACTTCACCGTTGGCGACATTGACCACGGTCACAATGTTGGAGGGCGATTCAATGAGCACGAGTTGCTCGCCCAAGTGTTCGATGGTGCTGAGTTTGGCGCCTCTGGGCACCGCCAACTCACGCACCCACAAGGGCGAATACCCGAAGCTGTAGGCATCCAGTGGCTCCACAAGATGTTCGCTGGCCTTGGGGGCGGTGCTAGCACAACCCGTCAGAGCCACCATCACCAGCAGCATCACGCTCCATACAACGCGTTTGGTCATCGAAGAAACTCCATGGCACCCGCAGTGGGCGCGGTTAACCGTTTCGGACACTATAGAGTTTAATCGCCACGGCCCCACAGGCAAACTCGACCCCAACGCAAAGCCGCGGTTGATCGTCGGCGTATAGACGGGCACCGTGCTCGCACCGGTTTGTCCACCTCGCCAACTCACGTGTTAGGGGAAAACCGCAAAGGGCCACGAAGTCGGAAATTGGCTCTGGGCGATTTGCATGTTACCGGGCTTGATGCGATAATACGCGACTCAACGCACGCTACTAGGAGTTTTCATGGCGATTCGAATTAAAGCGCGGTCAGGCGAAAGTGCCGAGCAGATGCTTCGGCGATTCAAGAAACTCTGCGAAAAAGAGGGTCTGACCAAGGATGTCAAGCGTCAAGCCTATTACGAGAAGCCCAGCGAGCGCCGTCGTCGCGCCATGCGCAAGGCTGTGAAGCGCGCCCAGCAGTTGGCGGGCATCCTGCCCATGCCCAAGCCCCGCGGTCGCGGCGGCAAGGGTGGCCCCG
>JBGSTK010000028.1:0-15722 GCA_041736565.1 Phycisphaeraceae bacterium
CCTGTACCCCCCCTCAACCCAACCCTACCCCCCACCTACCCCCCTCAACTCGTCACCATTCGATAAACCCAACCCTTCAAAAACCCCGTGTTTTTTGGCACCTGTGCTGGCGCTCGACTTTTCACGCGCACGGATGATGACAGCGCACACCTTTCGCCTGGCGCGTGCCTGGATCGGCGCGGAGCGATGACCCGGAGGATGATATGCGGACCCGCCTATACTGCCGTGCTCAAAGCGGAAGATGAGGCAAACCCATTGCCGAACAACGCTGGTATGGCTGTGTCGTCGGAGACTGCAGACATGTACTGTGGACTCCCGAGACGGCCTCGGGATGCTGGATGGGTCGATCTGGCTTATCGTTAGGCGTCAATACCATGGAGGGCCCACGATGACAAAGGTACGAGTCGAAAGTTTCACCATATCACTCGACGGATACGGAGCCGGCCCCAATCAGGACATCAACAATCCTCTCGGCGTGGGCGGCAAAGAATTGCACCAGTGGTTCATTCCGACAAATACATTCCAGCGTTCCCATGGTGCCGGTGAGGGTACGACCGGAGTTGACGACGACATCGCCGCACGAGGGTTCAAGAACATCGGCGCTTGGATTCTCGGGAGGAATATGTTCGGACCGATTCGCGGCCCCTGGCCTGATCTGAACTGGACGGGCTGGTGGGGTGACAACCCACCCTACCACGTGCCTGTCTTCGTCCTGACGCATCACGCGCGCCCGCCCCTGGAGATGGAAGGTGGTACGACGTTCCATTTCGTCACCGGCGGAATTCACGAGGCACTGGATCGGGCGTGCGAGGCAGCCAACGGCATGGACGTGCGCATTGGCGGGGGCGCGAACGTCATACAACAGTATCTTCGAGAATCGCTCATCGATGAACTGCACTTCGCGATCTCGCCTGTCCTGCTGGGCCGAGGAGAACGGTTGTTCGAGGGGGTTGACCTTCGAGCTTTAGGATACGAATGCGTCGACGTCGTGGCGTCTGAGATGGCCACCCATGTGGTCCTCCGGCGACGGAAACAATGAAACTATCAAGCGGGTGCACCAATCTGCCATAAAGCGGACGGGCGACTTCACCGCTTATCGTATGCACTAAACGTATATGCCACGAAAGCCACCTCAACTATCACAAAGGAGCACACGCAAATGACAGCTAAGAACACAATCTGCCTCTGGTTCGACCAGGATGCTCTTGAGGCGGCGAGGTTTTATGCGGCTAGCTTTCCGGATAGCAAAGTGCTTGCGGTTCACAGGGCACCCAGTGACTTCCCGGGTGGCAAGGAGGGCGATGAACTGACGGTGGAATTCACAGTACTGGGCGTGGTGTGCCTGGGCCTCAACGGCGGCCCGGCGTTTACGCACTCCGAAGCTTTCTCATTTCAGGTCGCCACGGACACCCAGGAAGAGACCGATCGCTACTGGAACGCGATCGTCGGAAACGGCGGACACGAGAGTGCGTGTGGATGGTGCAAGGACCGCTGGGGCCTCTCCTGGCAGATCACGCCGCGCACGCTGACCGAAGCGATGGCGGCGGGCGGTGACGAGGCCAAGCGCGCTTTTGAGGCGATGATGACGATGGGGAAGATTGATATCGCCACCATTGATGCCGCTCGGCGCGGGGTGAGCCTTGGTTGACGGAAGCTTGAGGGGTGGCGAGGTGGTCGCCCGGCGGTCGTAGCCGCCGCATTTGCATGCGGGGCTTCGGGGTCGGCGGAGCCCCGCATGCGAATGCCGCGGCTGGGTTTGGCCCTTGACGTGGCGAGGCTTTCCGCTATCATCAGTTAATCCGGATAGATGGATTAAAGGAAAGGCCCCCCTGTGACGCGACTGCGACCAAACTCTTTGCTGGATCAACTCGAGAAGTACGTGCTCATTTTCGACGGGGCGATGGGTACATCCATCCATAACCACGACTTGGACCTGGAGCGGGATTACTGGGGCAAGGAGAACTGCACGGAGGTGCTGGTTCTTTCGCGGCCGGAGGTTATCCAGGGCATCCATGAGTCGTTTCTGGAAGCGGGGGCGGACATCGTTGAGACCGACACCTTCGGCGCTAACGAATTGGTGTTGGCGGAGTTTGACCTCACGCCTCGGTGTCATGAGATCAACGTCAAGGCGGCGCGGATCGCGCGGGCGGCTTGTGATCGTTTCGCCACGCCGGATCGCCCGCGGTTCGTGGCGGGCAGCATCGGGCCGGGGACGAAGCTCGTCACGCTGGGCAACACATCGTGGGATGAGATGCTGGCCTCGTACACCACGCAGGCACGCGGGCTCATCGAAGGTGGTGTTGATGTGCTGCTGATCGAGACGGCTCAGGACCTGCTGCAGGTCAAGTGCGCGGTTAACGCGTGTCTCGATGCGCTGCGCGAGGCGGGCAAGACGACTGATGATGTGCCCATCATGGCGCAGGTGACGATCGAGACGACGGGCACGATGTTGCTGGGCTCGGAGATCAGCGCCGCGGCGACGGCACTTGGGCCTTACCCGATCATGAGCCTGGGCTTGAACTGTGCCACCGGACCCACGGAGATGGCGGAGCACGTGCGCTTTTTGAGCAAGCAGTGGGATCGGCGCATCAGTGTGCAGCCCAACGCGGGTCTGCCCACGCTTGTCGAGGGTCGCACGGAGTACCCGCTGCAACCCGAGGCTTTTGCCCAGGCGATGGTGCGCTATGTCGAGGAGATGGGCGCAGGCATCGTGGGCGGTTGCTGCGGCACGACGCCGGAGCACATCGCGCGACTGGCGCAACTCGTCGGTCGGCGTGCGCCCGTAAAAGTCGCCAAGACTCCCGCCAAGGCTGCGTGCTCTTCGCTCTACGCGCCGACGGATTACCGGCAGGATGTGACGATCCTCAACATCGGTGAGCGTTGCAACGCCTCGGGCTCACGTGCGTTTAAGCGACTGCTTGAAGCGGAGGATTGGGACGCGATGGTGAGTCTGGCGCGGGAGCAGGTGCGCGAGGGCTCGCACGTGTTGGATGTGAACGTCGATTATGCGGGGCGGGATAACGCTGCGGACATGGCGCGGATCGTCACGCGCTTTGTGCGACAGGTCAACGTGCCGCTGATGCTCGACTCGACTCAGCCTGCGACGATTGAAGCGGGGCTCAAGCATGCGGGGGGTAAGTGTTTGATCAACAGCGCCAATCTTGAGGATGGCGAAGAGAAGTTTGCGCTCATGGCGCGACTCGCCAAGCGCTACGGCGCAGGGCTGGTGCTGGGGACGATTGATGAGGACAAAGAGGAGGCCATGGCGCGCACGGCTGAGCGGAAGATCGCCATTGCGCGTCGGCTTTACGATCTAGCGGTGAACACGCACGGATTGGCGGCAGCGGATGTGCTTTTTGATCCGCTGGTGCTGCCGATTTCCACGGGCATGGAGAAGGATCGTCGCAGTGCTTTGGAGACGATTGAAGGTGTTCGTCGAATCGCTGCGGAGTTTCCTGAATGTCAGATCACCTGCGGGTTGAGCAATGTTTCGTTTGGCCTTAAGCCGATGGCGCGGGTGGTGCTCAACAGTGTCTTTCTTCATGAGTTGGTGGAAGCGGGATTGACGAGTGCGATTGTGCATGTGAGTAAGATTCTGCCGCGCACGAAGATTGCGAATGAGCAATGGGCAGCAGCGTTGGATCTGATTTACGATCGACGTGAGGCCACCGGCGGCAGCGATCCGCTGCAACGTTTTATTGATCTGTTTCCTGATGATGGTGCGGCGGCACAGGAAGCGCAGGCGGACATCGCGACTCTACCTATCGAGGAGCGCCTGCAACGGCACATCATCGATGGTGAGAAGCGACATCTCGTTGAGAACCTCGACGAAGCACGGCAAACCTACACGCCCCTGGCGATCATCAACGATCACCTGCTGGGCGGGATGAAAATCGTCGGCGAGCTTTTTGGTTCGGGGCAGATGCAGTTGCCGTTCGTGTTGCAATCGGCTGAGGTGATGAAGATGGCGGTGGCGCACCTCGAGCAGTTCATGGAAAAAGCCGACGGCCAGACCAAGGGGAGTATCGTGTTGGCGACGGTGAAGGGCGATGTGCATGACATTGGTAAGAATCTCGTGGACATCATTCTGACCAACAACGGCTACACGGTTTTCAATCTGGGCATCAAGCAGCCGATCGCGGCGATCCTGGAGAAGTGGCGCGAACTCAAGGCTGATGCGATTGGGCTGTCGGGTTTGTTGGTTAAGAGCGTCACGGTGATGCGGGAGAATCTTGAGGAACTCAACGTGCAGGGCGTGACCGTGCCTGTGATCCTCGGCGGCGCGGCGTTGTCACGCCACTATTGCGAGAGTGACCTTCGCACGGTTTATCGCGGCGATGTTTTCTATGGCAAGGATGCGTTTGAGGGCCTGCGATTGATGGATTTGATCAAGGCGGGGAAGGGCGCGGAACTCAACGCGGAGATTGAGCAGCGATTAGCTAAGCGTGCGGAGGTCGAGAAGAAGGTTCGGAAGGTGCCGACTTTCGATGGCGACGCGGACACTACCCATGACGTCACGGGTGTTGTCAATACCACGACCACTACTACTGCTGCGGTCTCGTGTGGTTGTGGCGTTGCACATGGTGCCGCGAAAGCCGTCGCGCCTAAGCTGCAACCCGCCACGCCGCCGCAGCCGCCGTTCTGGGGTGATCGCGTCATTGACACGATTGATCTCGATGATATCTATCCATTCGTGAACAAAGTTGCTCTGTATCGGGGTCAATGGCAGTTCCGCAAGCAACGGCAGAGCGATGCTGACTACCAACGTCAGGTCACTGAGGAAGTCGAGCCGATCTTTGACAGACTATGCAAACAGGCCAGGGAGGAAAATATCCTTCAGCCTCGCGTCGTCTATGGCTACTTCCCCGCTAACGCGCAGGGTAATGATTTGGTAGTCTTCGACCCGGCTCAACCCGACCGCGAGATCCAGCGTTTCGCTTTCCCCCGTCAGGAAGGTCGGCAGAATCTGTGCATCAGCGATTTCTTTAGGCCGATTGAGAGTGGTGTTAAGGATGTGCTGGGGCTCACGTGCGTCACCATGGGCTCCGAAGCCAGCAAGCGAACCAAGGCGCTGTTTGAGGCTAACAACTACCGCGAATATCTCTTCCTCCACGGCTTTGGCGTCGAATGTGCGGAGGCTTTGGCGGAGTATTGGCATAAGCGCATGCGGCAGGAGTTGGGCATTGGCGGCGACGATTCGCCCAACATCCGCGACCTCTTTACGCAGCATTATCGGGGCAGCAGGTACAGCTTCGGCTACCCCGCGTGCCCTGACATGAGTGATCAGGAGAAACTCTTCGCCCTGCTCAAACCTGAACGCATCGGCTGCGTTCTGACGGAGAATTGGCAGATCGATCCCGAACAATCGACCAGCGCCATCATCGTCCACCACCCGCAGGCGAAGTATTTTAATGTGTAGCTGCGACGGTGAAGTGCCGTTGGATCGCTACGGCTATTACCACGCCACTGATATCGCCGAAATCGCCCCTGCGGTCGCCACCACTACCGCCAGGGGTCTCGGTCCACGATCTCGTCGTGTTGTGGCGTTGAGTCGGCATCTCGCAGGCCCATGAGGAGGGTCAAGGTGTAGATCAACAGCGCCAGCAGGCTGCCCAGCGTGACCAGGACCATTATCGCGCTGAGGATGTCGCGTTGCATCGCGGCCCCGAGCAGCGCCATGGCCAGCATGCCCGCCAGGAGGATGCATTGGAGCAGCAGCAGGGTTTGGCAGATCGTGGTCTGGACCTGCCGACCTTGACGCACGCCAAAAGCTAAGGCCAGATACGCGAAGCCGGGGATCAATCCCAGCAGCGCGATGGCGGCGATGCCGTACCACAGGTTGCGCATCGGCCCGATTTGTCGCAGCAGCTCAGCGTGTTGCGGGTTTGCTGGGTCGAGAAACCGCAGGGGCATCATCGCCAACGCGCTGTAGGAGGCGGAGCAGCAGCCCATCGTCAGCACCAGCATCCCGCCGGTGATCCAGAGGAAGATCGCCGCCTTGGTGCGGCTGCGCTGTTGGAGGTGGGCTTGCGTGGGCTGCTCCCACTCATTGAAATACGGGGCTCGGGACATGGCTGAGGTTATACCAAAGCTACGGGCGGGGCCTCGATTTGTCGATAACATAGGGGCCGGTCAACATTGGGGATTCAACGCGGCGATGAAGAAAAAGCACGTTTCCATGATTCTACGCCTCGTCGTCGCGCTGGCGGGCGTCGCGTACATCGCCTACGCGCTGGACTGGCAGAACCAGCTCGAGCTGCGCCCCGGGTCCTACACCACCGACGCCGGCCAGACCTTCACGCTGGCCAAGGCTCAGACCTTCGCCATCGTCACCAAAGATTTCGACCCCGCCCACGTCGACAAACCTCTGACCATCGACACCTCCCGCGCCTGGGATGAGGACGATGCTTCGACCTCTGCCGAGCAGCACCTGCTGACGATCGCGCCGGATTTGATCAACGCGCGGGAGAGCGACTACATCCTCCGGCCGGGCATTGTCACGACGCTGCGCCATGCGGAGCTTTGGCTGTTGGTGCTGGGGCTGGCGCTGGTGGCACCGATCTACCCCATCACCGCGATTCGCTGGTGGCTGCTGATGCGCGGGCGTGGCCTAGAGGTCACGCCGGGCAAGGCGTTCAAGCTTTCGATGGTCGGCTGCTTCTTCAACTACTGCATGCCCGGGACCACCGGCGGGGATGTGATCAAGGCCTACTACGCCGCGGCCCGCAGCGATCGCCGCGCCGATTCCATCATGAGCGTCTTTATCGACCGCGTTGTCGGTCTCCTGGGACTCGTCCTGCTGGCGGGACTCGCAGGCCTGTTCATGACGCTCACCACCGGCGATCCGCTGGCGGCCAAGGCCACGCTCTACATCTGGAGTGCCGCGGGACTGGTCACGCTCGGCTCCGCGTTCTACTTCTCCCGCCACCTGCGGAAAGCCAGCGGGCTGGATTGGCTGCTGGGCAAAGCGCTCAAGCCCGAGGGCATCCTCGCCAAGGTCGACGCCGCGGCCATGGCTTATGCCGACCACAAGCTGCTCGTCTTTGGCTCGATGCTCCTGAGCGTGCCCGTGCATCTGCTGCTGGCGACGTCCACCGCGCTGGCGGGCTACGCCCTGGGCATGGATGTGCCCTTCGGCCTGCTGCTGACGGTCGTGCCCATCCTCTTCCTGGCCGGGTCGATGCCGATCAGCTACCAGGGCCTGGGCGTGATGGAAGGCCTGGCCATGGCCATGATCCTCAACCCCCCCGCCGCCACCAGCAACCAGATCGTGGGCATGCTCCTGCTCATCCGCATCTTCCAGATCAGCTACTCGCTGCTGGGTGCGCTGTTCCTGCTCAAAGGCGACATCCACATGCATCCGCAGAGTCAGGACGCTGCGAAGGTCGGCGAAGCTGATGGTGGTGCGACGGCGGGAGCTGCGGCGTGACGTCAGCGCCAGCGCGTGACGTCTATCGGCTTTGCCAGAGAACCAAGTCCAGCATCTTGATCTCCGAGACACCAGCGTCGGGATACGTGTGCCGAAATTGCGCCACTAGGTCTCGACCGGAATCGGAGGCCAGAAACTCCGTGTAAAGGTCGGTTAGGCGCGCGTGCAGATTCACGATGGCGTCGAGGCGAACTGCCGGATCTGGCGCGTCGCGGGGTGGAAGCTTGAGTCGGAGATTGTGCAAGACAACTGAGTCAATGACTGGTTGGCACGGGTCGACTGTGGCGACCAGCTTGCTCGCAAACGAAGCCTCCACCCGCCCGGTCGCTTTGTGCAGGGACTGCAACGCTTCCTTAAAGGTAATCGGGCGTCGCTTCGCATCCTCGAGATTCTTGAAGTAAAAAGCCCGCCAATTGGAGTCTCGACGAACCCGGTAAAAGCCGCCAAAGCGTTTCTGAAACTCCGTGTCGTGAGACACATCACGAAGTGGTAGTTCGTGTTGTAACCACACGTAACTAGTCAAACCAGGTGAAACACGAGGAAGCGCCGATTCGATCTGTCTAGCGGAGAGGTTTACCGGCATAGGTATCGGCCTAACGGCCTTCCGCACAGTGGCGAGCACGTTGTGTGGCAGGGCGCACAAGGCTCGATTCAACGCTCTACGCACGTGCGCTCGTCTGCAGCAGCGGTGTCGGTCAGGCGGCTCCTAGTCCCCAAGTGTACTTGATCGGATTCGCAGCACCGCGCTTCCGGAATCTTTCAGGCACGCGTTTACCAACATACAACTTTTGGATATCGTCGGGCGCCTCGATCCCAACGAATCCAAGACGACCGGGAACAGCCTCGCGGCCAGGGAAGTTCGCGGGTGTCGCCTCCAGCCAATCGTGAGCGATGTATGCACCGACGATCAGGCCCTGCATGGTGGCCAGGATGACCTCTGCTTGCTTGGCTTTGGCCTTGCTGATCTTCCATGCGTAACGCGTGGCATCGTACAGGGACCGCTCGGCCGCAGACCTGTTGACACTTATCAGCAACGCCTTGTGCTTGAACGTAGCGGGCTCGGCACGATAGCGGCGAATGATTTCCTTGGCGTGCATGGCCCCGTAGTCATTGCCGCCTGATCCACCTGCGATGTTGGTGAGTCCCGGATAGGCGTCGATGAGGGCTGACTCGACTTCGAAGGCCATCTTGTCATCCATGCCGTGACGATGAATCACGTGGGCCACCTCGAACCCGGCGACACGAATTTCACGGATGCGTTTGAGCTTGTTGTCGATCTCGTCGCCTTCGATGCCCTGCTCGGCACGGATGTGGCTGAACACTCGATTGCCCGTGCCTTTGCCGACATAGAACGTCTCCCCGTTGCGGGGATCAATGAGCCTGTAGACGTAGGTCTTAAGCTTCGCGATCACATCAGGTGGAAAAATTTCAGTGTTCTGCATTTTCAGTTTCCTTGTCCGTCGAACGACGCTACCGCCGGGTACTTCGCAACATTTAATCCGCTGGCTGAAGTTGTGGTGGTCGCCGCCGTCGCGCCAGCGCCAGCGTTCCACCGACCAGCAGCGCAGCCGTGGCTGGCTCAGGCACGGGGGCGGGCAGCAGGTTCCAGCCGTTGACGAGATACTCGCCGTGGACACCTACGAAGAAGTACAAGGGGTCGATCAATCCGCGATGCGCGCCGGTGTTGGCGTTGAGGTATTTCTGCAGGTCGCTGATGTTGATCAGTGTGTTGTTCTCGATCAACGCATCGTAACTGGCGCTATTGCGCAGCAGGGGGCGCGACAGGCCCAGGAGTTCGATGATGTTGTCGCGGATCTCGATGGTGTCGAAGTCGCTGTCCACGTGGAAGCCAAAAAGGCCCTCAGTGCGCGGGGTGATGGTGGTCTCGCCGCGGATCTCGTTGTTGTGGAAGTAGAAGTTATCGAACACCCCGGCATTGGAGATGATGCCCCGGCCGGGGTTGCTGATGAGGTTGTTGAAGAACCATGTCGGGCCGGGCGATGGGGCTGACCCGAAATTGGTGATGAGGTTGCCCTTGTCGTCACTGGGGTCGAAGTCAAAGAGGTTGTGGTGAACGCTCGAAGCGTTGCGGGCCCATTCCAAGGCGTAGGATTTGGACAGGTAGTTGTGGTCGATCTCGAAGGCGAGTCCGCTGGCGGGGATAGCTCCGCCGCTGAACTTGGGTATCGACACGGTGCCCGCCAGATAGTTGTTGCTGATGCGGACGTTCTCGTCGTTTTCGAAGGGGAACTCGACGGAGAAGTTGACGTTGATGGTGTTGTGGTGGATGTGCAGGTTGGTGGCCTTGCGGCCCTTGATGCCATAGACGTGGTCGGGGTGGTCTGCGGTTCGGTCGAAGCGGTTGTTGTCGATTACGCTGTCTTTGATGTAGTTGACGTAGATGGAGCCGCCCGTGACGCCGCTGGTGACGTCGGCTCGTCCCCCGGCGTCGATGAAGTGGTTGTCGTGGATGCGGGCATTGCTGGTGCTGAAGGTGCGCACGCCGCTCCAGAGGAAGTTGTCGATCGTCAGGCCGGAGAGCACCAGGCCGTCGTTCTTGTTGCCGTAGACCGCGCCGTGGAGCTTGGCGCCGGTCAGAGTCATGTTGGAAATGGTGACGTTTCGTTGGTCGTTGTCGAGGCTAAACAAGTAGGCGTCGCGGTTGACGGTCGAGGCATTGACGCCGTTGTCAGGCAGGTCGCTGTTGCCCGGGTTCCACGAATTGACGCCGGTGATGGTGGTCAGCCCCGCGCCGGCCCCGGTGATGGTCATGCCGTTCTTGGGTGTCAGTGGTGAGGCGAGGGCGTAAGTGCCGGGGGCGAGGATGATCGTGTCATTGGCGCTGCCGTTGTTGACAGCCTGCACGAGTCCGGAGACGTTGTTGACCTGCACCTGTTCCGCCAGCACAGCCGTCGTGGTGGCCAGCGTGCCCACGACCGCGAGAAGACAGACGCCAAGGCTGCACGTGGAGTGACGGTTCATGCGGACGCTCCCGATTCGGCCTGATGCTCGTGTCTGGCCGGGTACCGACGATCCGATGGATAAGGCTTAGTATACGCGCGTCGCCCAAACCCAATGCTTGATTGTCGACTATCAAGATCAGCGCTATCGCCCCTTCGTCAGGGAGGCGGGTGCTGCGGTCCGCCGAGGTTATTCCGGGTTGATCGGGACAAGCTCCGGCCTCTCGGGAAGGTCTGACGGCAGCTTGAGGTTCCAGACGAGACCGACGGAGCGCAAGACGCAAAGCGCCCACCAGCCGGGATCGTGCTGGGAGGGCCGCAAGCCGAGCTTGGCGGAACCGGGGAACGCATGATGGTTGTTGTGCCATGACTCGCCCATCGTGAGCAGACCGAGGTGGGGGACGTTGTGGCCTTGGATGGCGTGTCCGCTGACGTGCCAATCGCGCTGTCCGGCGTTGTGGGCGAAGTAACCTACGAGCCAATGGCCGAGCAACGAAACGGTGATGCGAACGGAAATGCCCCAGACGACAAAAGCCACGCCGCCCAACGCGTAGAACAGAACGGCCCACGGAAGCTGTTGCAGCATCCACGTTCGCTCCATGAACTGATAAAGCCGGTTGGTAGCGACATGCGGCTCGATCTGGAACTTGGGCGGGTGGTCGAGGCGGATGTCGCCGTGAATCTGCCAGAGGTGATCGCGCCAAAGCGGGTTCTGGTGGATGAAATAGCGGTGTCAAGACTCGTGGCGCTGTGACCAGTCGCGGATGTCGTGCATGTAGAGAATGCGAAACGGGCCGCCCATACCGACCACAGTGCCCAGATGCACAAAGACGTATTCGAGCCACCGGGGACACTCGAAGCTGCGGTGAATAAGCAAACGGTGAAGCCCGATGGAATGACCAAGACAAAGCGTCGTGACGGTGAAGACGAAAGACAACAAGACGGCGTCGTAGCGAAAGGTGAGGTAGCCACCGATGGCGGCAACGAGCGCGTGTGAAATGAACCAAAGGGACTTCACGGGTGCCCACACGACGCGACCCTTGCTGGGGTTCGTGCGCTCGCTCTGGCGCAGCATGCGTGGGATTTCGTGATCGTTCATTTTGGATGACGGCTAGGAAGTGAGGCTGTTGCTGCACCGTGCATACACCCGGCCCCTCGAAGGTTACCGTCAGTCTAGCTGTGACGATGTGGGGGAGCAACGGGAATCGGTGCTAACCCATGCCGTCCATGATTTCGACTATACCGCTCGTTAGCTTGTCCGCCCCGGCCCCCAAAAACAACCACGGCACCGGGAGGCGGCACCGTGGTCGATGGTGGTCGATGGTTAACTAACTATCAATCGCCCTGCTCTCAGGCCTCCAGCACCTGCTCCGCCTCTGCGCGGTAGGCGTCCATCACGTAGGGGATGCCTGAGATGCGGGATGCTTCTTCGGTGAGGGCAAACACATCGTTGCGCTTGATCGTGCTGAGGTTGAAGCGGCGACTGCCGGCCATGAGCTGCTGCAGGCCGGTCTTGATCTTCTGGCTGAAGCTGTAGAGGCCGATGGCGCCCAGAGGCAAGTCCTTGGTGCGGCCGTTGAACTGGGCTTTGACCTCTTGGTAAGTGGCGTAGATTTCCTCGGGTGTCGTGCCGAACTTTGACACGGTCTTGGGCAGCTTGCCATCCGCCAACCACTGGCTGATGTTCTTGCCCACCATGCCCGGGATCATGAGTGCCCGGCCCATGCACACCGCCTTGAAGTAAGGCGCGCCCATGGCCAGCGCTTTGTAAATGCCCGCCTCATCGCTGAAGCCGCCGGCCATGGCCAGGTCGGGCACGCGAATGCCCTTGGCAGTGAGCTTGTCGGCAAATTGCACCGCCAGGGATTGCAGGTAGAAGGTGGGAATGCCCCACTCGTTCATCATGCCCCAAGGGCTCATGCCCGTGCCGCCCGGCGCACCGTCGATGGTCAGCAGGTCGATCTTGGCATCAGCACCCCAGCGCAGGGCCTGGGCCAATTCCACCATGGAGTAGGCACCGGTCTTAAGTGTGACGCGTTTGAAGCCCAGCTTGCGCAGTCGCGCGACTTCATTCATGAAGCCTTCCTGACTGATGAAGCCCAATCGGCTGTGGCGTTCGAACTGCTTGATGGCGCCGGTTTCGTAGGCCTTCTGATTGACCGGGTCGCTGGGGTCAGGCCGCACGATGTAGCCGCGCTTCTGCAACTCCATGGCGCGTTCCAGGCTGTTGACCTTGATCTCGCCGCCGATGCACTTGGCGCCCTGGCCCCACTTGAGTTCGATGGTGTCTAAGCCGTGCTGATCGATGCAATATTCGGCGACGCCCAGGCGGGTGTCTTCGACGTTCAACTGCACGAGGATCTCGCCCTTGCCCTGGTGGTGTTTGCGATACTCACTGATGCGGCGATCCATCTCGGGGGAGTGCTTGACCTTGCCGTCAGGCCTCAACACCAGCGCGGGATCGACGCCGCAGACGTTCTCGCCGCAGACCAGCGTGATGCCACTGATCGCAGCGCCGACAGCAAAATGTTCCCAGTTGGTGCGGGCGATGTCGGTGGAGCCCAGAGCGCCGGTGAACATCGGGACATCGAGCTTGACCTTGCGATCCCAGCCGTACTCCGTCGAGACATCCACTGCGGGGAACACCGCCGTATCAGGCCCGCCGACGACGCCCTTGGGCAGGCCCTCAGCGCCTTGGGCATAGCCTTGGATGTTCAAGTGCGAATAGTCAACGGGGTAGTCCTTGTCCGCCCCAGCCGTGACATTGCCGTAGCCCGCGGGATAGAGCACTTCGCGTCCTCGCAACGAAGCGGTCCACACCTCACAGCCGCCCGTGCAACCGTCGAGACAACTGGCGCACAGGCCGCTCATGGGCACGACGAAGCGCGAGCGATTAAAAGTGTTGGTGGCATCGTTGGCGTTGGGTTGGCGGAGGTTAGCCATAGAGAAGCGTGTCCTTGGGCGGGGTGGCAGTAACGCCTATATTGATCGGGCGACGTCGCGAGCAGGCGCATGGCAAGGGCGTCGCAATTTGGAGCGCCGCTAATATAGGATAATAGGACCCAATTATCAATATTTAATTTGGGGGGTGGAGTTCGGGGGCGCAGTGGTGGGTCGTGGTTCAACGGTGATCGGCCCGGCTCGGGTCTGGTGGCGCGACCTGTTACAATGCCGAGGTTTCACCATTGCGGTCTTCCGGAGACCCACATGAACGTTTTAGGTTTCCTGCTTCTCGTGTTGGTGTTGTTATTTGTTCTGACTGGCGTGCCCGCCGGGGCGGGTCTCTTGGTGTGGCGTTTGGCCGGACGAAGTCGCAATGGTGAGCAATCCTGCGGGAAATGCGGCTACTCGGTGCGCCACCTGACGACCTTCAACTGCCCGGAGTGCGGGGCCGACTTCCGCGAGGTGGGTATTCGACGCCAACCCGGCAGCAGGCGGATCCTGCCTGCGGTGGTCATGGGCATGTTCGTGTTTTACATTGTGCTAGCCGGGATCACGTGGGCGGTGGGCGTTCTCCCTGCTCCATTTTGAGGCGGCGGCCTCGGGCCATCGGTGATCGCCCCGTTACAATGCCGCCGCTTCCTTGGCTATTTTCCAGAGACGCGGATGAACATGATGGCTGGCATACTTCTCTTGTTGGTGATGTTGCTGGTTCTGGCTGGCTTGGCCGTTGGGGTGGGGCTCCTCGTGTGGCTCCTGGCCCGGCGAAGTGGGAAGGGTGAGCAATCCTGTGGGAAATGCGGCTATTCGGTGCGACATCTTACGACGTTCAACTGCCCGGAATGTGGGGCTGACCTTCGTGAGGTGGGTATTCGACGCCAATCCGGTAAGAGCCCGGTGCTGATTGCCGCCGCTACGGGCGTTTTCGTGTTGGTCGTTCTCCTTTGTGGGGGATTCTGGATGATGCTGGGCGTACGCAAGAGCTCGTCTGGGTCGCCCGTGGTTATTCACCTGGCCCAACCCGCGACCACGCCGTCGCCAAATCCGCCCCCGACCGCCCCGCCGCTGCCTTTGAACAGACTCGCCGACGCCCCCCGAAACACCGCTGTTCGACCGATCATGCGGCCGTTTGACCATTGCGATTTCCGGAGACGCGTATACACATGATGGATTGCGAATTTTTCTTATTGGTGGTGTTGATAATTCTGGTTGGCGTGCCCGGTGTGGTGAGCCTCCTGGTGTGGTTCATGGCCCGTCGAAGTGAAAAGGGTGAACAATCCTGCGGGAAGTGCGGCTATTCGGTGCGCCATCTGACGACGTTTAGCTGCCCGGAATGCGGGGCTGACCTTCGTGAGGTGGGTATTCGCCCCCAACCCGGTAATGGGCCCGTGGGGATCGCCGTGGCTGCGGGCGTCTTCGCGATGTTCATTCTCCTTTGCGGGGGTTTCTATATGCTGCTGGGCGTACGCATGTTCAATTAAGTCGACCGTCTAAATCCAGCCATCCCAACTCTCGCCCGTGCCGTCGTCAATGCCGTCGCCGACGCCGCCCCCGACCGCCCCGCTGACGGCCTCGACAGACCCGCTGACGCCCCCGAAGACGCTTCGTTCGACCGATAATGCGGTCGCATGTCAACTCCCGGTCCACTTCCACCCGCCGGTCCCGCCGCCGTAACTATCGGTTTTGCCGATCTTTGGCATCTTGCTGCTAAGCGGACTTGACAGTACGGTATCCGGTAGGGTAACCTATACCGAACAGAATCGCGGTCCAACTTTCAAGGTCCGTCATGCGGGTTGTCGAAAACAGGATAGACGGGCGGAGGCCCACCCCAAGATGTTGGGGTTGGTCAATGCCGAAACCTCTAAAGAGGCGAATATCCCATGGCGAACCCACTCCTCATGATCGGCCCCGGCGGCGACTACATCACCCGCTACGAAGTTCGTGGCGCCAGCCTGGCCAGGGCCATTCACCAGACCCAGCCCCAGCAGGGCGAAACCGACTCACAAGGCGGCTTCGCGGGCTATTCACGCTCGACCAAACGCCCCATGGCGGATGCGATGATTGCCGATGCCACCACGGGCGAGAGCTTTACGATCTCCGCCAGGCCAACGGACTCGTTCGAGCATGCCCGCCCGCTGCTGACGGGCCTCTACACCAGCCGCGGGGCTTATGGCGTCGCCGGTGGGCAGCCTCGACTGGCGGTGGTGGGCATCACAGGCCCGACGCCTGCGGAGGTTCAGCCTCCCGCCGTGGCCAAGGCCAAAACGTTGGATCATGCCCGGGACAACACCGCCGCATCGATGGCGCTGCTCACCCCCCCGCCGCGCTTCGTCCCTGCAGCCATCTCCGCCCCGTCGCCCGCCAAGGCGATGACCACCCGGCCGTTACCGCCG
>JBGSTK010000052.1:0-3805 GCA_041736565.1 Phycisphaeraceae bacterium
AGCGGTACATTGATGTGGATAGCTGTCTGAAGCGCGTCATGGCGGTCGTCAAAGTACGCGCCAGCAACCACAGCAACGAGATTCGACAGTTCGAAATCACCGATGACGGTATCGTCATCGGTGACCCGATAATAGACTACGAGGGACTCCTCGGCGGTCAGCCGACGCGAATGCTGGAGGCCGATGCGGTCGTTCGAGGAAAACCGTGATGCACAAGAAGAACTTAACGCGACGGAAAGATTCGACCGGGACGCCGCTTGAGACAAACACAGGCGGGCTGCCTCCAGACGCGGCGGCCGTGAATACCCTCGCCGAGCGCGAGGCCGCGGTTTTTACCAACGAACAGGCCGTTCTTAGTCGTGAAAAGGCCGCAACCCTCCGCGAAGATGGTGCCAGCCAGCGTGAAGAGGCCGCCGACCTGCGCGAGAAGGTCACCGAAATAGACGTCAAGACCAAGGACGCGCAAAGCGCGCGCACCGAGGAGCATTTACGCGAGGCGAACGAGCACCTGGTTGTCGCGACGGTTCGCGCCCAGACGATGACCGATGCCGCCGAGCAGGCCACCGTGCGGATGACCCATGTGGCCGAGCACGACTTTCTCACGGGTCTACCGAACCGTATGCTGCTGACCGACCGCTTGGGGCAGGCGATCACGCTCGCACAGCGGCATGGCAAGCAGGTCGCCCTGATGTTTCTGGATCTCGACCACTTCAAGCAAATCAACGATTCGCTCGGGCATGAGGTCGGCGACCAATTGTTGCGGTCGGCCGCAAAGCGCCTGCAAACGTGCGTTCGCTTCTCCGATACCGTCAGCCGTCAGGGGGGCGACGAATTCGTGGTGCTGCTACCCGAAGTCGATGAGGCGCAGGGCGCTGTCCTCATCGCCGAAAAGTTGATCGAAGCCATGGCAATGCCGCATATCATCGCTGGCCATCGGCTCAACGTCACCCTGAGCATCGGCATCAGTCTCTACCCCGACGACGGCAAGGACGTCGAAATGATGGTCAGGAACGCCGACACCGCGATGTATAACGCTAAGAAAAGAGGGCGCAACACCTACCAGGTGTTCACTCCGGACATGAATGCCCACGCGGCCGCGCGGCGATCCATCGCGCAGGGGCTGCGGCAAGCGCTCGATCAGGGCAGGTTTGTCTTGCATTACCAACCGAAGGTAAATCTCGCTACCGGCGCTATCACTGGTGCCGAGGCACTTCTGCGCTGGCAACGATCCGATCATCGTCTCGTTAGCCCGACACGGTTCATGCGCATCGCCGAAGAGTGCGGCCTCATTCTGCCGATCGGCAAGTGGGTGCTGCGCGAAGCCTGCCGTCAGACCCAAGCCTGGTTGCAAGCCGGCCTCGAACTCGGCCAAATCGCGGTCAACGTCTCGGCCAAGGAGCTCCTTGGTAAAGATTTTCTCGCCGATGTCCTTACTATCCTGGACGACACCGGCCTAAAACCGCACCACCTTGAAATCGAGCTGACCGAAAGCGGATTGCTGCAGGACACGCAAACGACGACGGCGACTTTGACCGCGCTCAAGGACCACGGCGTGCGGATTGCCATCGATGATTTCGGCACCGGCTATTCCAGTATGCGCAATCTGTGGCGTTCTCCGATCGACACGCTCAAGATCGATCAGTCGTTTGTGCAGGATATCGACGGTGATGCCGGCGAGGCCATCGTCAGTGCCATCATTGCGATAGGCATGAGCTTCAAACAGCGCGTCGTGGCCGAGGGCATCGAAACGCGGTCACAGCTCACTTTCCTGCAATCCCATGGCTGTGCCGAGGGACAGGGCTATTATTTCGGCCGACCGGCGGCGGCAGAGGAATTCGCCGCATTGCTGATAGAACCGCAGGGAATAGGATTAATCGATGAATCCTGAATTGAACCGCGAGTATCCCGACCCAGGCGAGGCCAAGCTGATCGAGGAGATGGTCAAAATCGCCGTTGAGCGGATGAAATCCCAGCAAGGGCGCCTCCGCCGCGGCCAGCATGCCAAGGCCACCGGTTGTGTACGGGCAGTGTTCACGATACGCGACGATGTACCGGACGAGTTGCGTCACGGCGTCTTCCGCCGGCCAATTCAGTCGTTTCAAGCGATCGTCCGTTTCTCCAACTCTTCGGAGACCATCGGCGCCGATGGAAATGTCGACGCGCGAGGGATGGCTGTCAAACTTTTGGATGTAGATGGTACGCCGGCCATTCCCGGCACCGATAATCGCTGCCAGGATTTCCTGACCGTCAACCTGCCTGTCTTCCCGTTTGCGACGCCGGCTGAATACTTGAAGTTTTTCCAGATCCGCGCGACACCGGTGGTGGGAGATCCGCTGGCCGCCGCCTGGTTTGCGCTCTTCCATCCCCGGCATCTGACAAGCGTCGTGAAAAGCATCGGCGAAACCGTCGCCAGCCCCCTGGTGACGTATTGGAGCGGTTCGCCTTACTGGCTCGGACCACCGGGAACAACCGGCGGACGCGCCGTGAAATACTCGCTGGTGCCCCGTTTCGAAGGGCAGGCGCCGCCGATCGATCCAACGAGCGAGCCCGACGACTGCCTGGGCCAAGCCTTGGAACACTACCTGAGAACACGGGAAGCGGTCTTCGAGTTCCGTGTTCAGCCCCAGACCGATCCTGTGGCGATGCCTGTCGAGGACACCTCGGTCGAGTGGGATGAAGCGGTCTCCAAGCCCATTCCGGTCGCTACACTCACGATCGGTGTGCAGGACGTCGATTCGACCGAAGGGCGTGCATTGGCCGAGGCATGCGAGACGATGGCCTTCTCGCCGTGGAATGCCCTGGCTGAACATCGGCCGATGGGGGGCATCAACCGGATCCGCCAAGCGGTCTATCTGGCCAGCCAGGCAAAGAGAGCTGCAAAGAGATAGTTGTGAAGTCTCGCGCTCGGCGTCGCCAACGTCGGGGCCTCATTCACCGCCGGCTATCCGGGCACCGGAGGCTTCAGTCGCTCAGTCGTTACCTTTTTTGAGCACGCACGAGGCGATGGCCGCGTTGACCGATAAGCCGCCTGGTGAGCCCGTTGAATGGAACAGCGAGAGTGAACATGAAATTCAAAACCGGTCCTTCCAAAATGGAGACAAACCGGACATGCTAACGAAACTACTCCATTGGTGGCAGGAGATACGGTCGAGCTTCTGGTTCGTGCCTGCCGTTATGGTTCTGGACGCCGTGCTGCTTGCTACCGTTCTGATCACTGTTGACGCAACCGTCGATCTGCATGCTCTCGAGCGCTGGCCGCTGGTTTTCGGCGCCGGTGCGGCCGGCGCCCGCGGTCTGCTCACGGCTGTCGCCGGCTCGATGGTCACGGTGGCCGGGGTGGTGTTCTCAATCACCCTCGTCGCCCTCTCGCTGACGTCCAGTCAGTACACATCGCGGGTCATTCGCAATTTTATGCGTGACCGCGTCACCCAGGTGGTGCTCGGCATGTTCGTCGGCATTTTCGCATACTGCCTGGTGGTGCTGCGGACGATTCGCGGGGGTGACGAAGGGGCGTTCGTCCCAACGCTGGCAGTGATGGGTGGCTTGATTCTTGCTTTTGCCGGGATCGCCATTCTGATCTACTTCATTCACTACATCTCGATGTCCATCCAGGCATCGAGCATTATTGCCAGGGTTTCACAGGAGACCATCAGGGCCGTCGATCATTTATTTCCCAAGGTGTTGGGTGAATACGAGGACGAAAGCGGGGAAGACAAACTCCAATCGTCTCTTGTGAATCAACCTTGGTCTGCCGTCCCGGCCCGGCAAACCGGTTACATCGAAAACATCGATACCACCGTGCTTT
>JBGSTK010000107.1:0-26630 GCA_041736565.1 Phycisphaeraceae bacterium
GCGCGCGCGTAGAGGCTCTAAGCGCGCGCTTAGAGGTTGTAAGCCCGGGCTTAGAGGGCGACGTTATGTGTTATTGGGACGGAAGTGAGGCGAACTGGGGGTACGCGGCGCGACTGCGCTCAGCGGGGCCGGGCGTCGGGCGGGGGGCGGAGGGGGGAGGCGAGTTGAGCGATTCGGCTGCGGTCACGCTTCACTGGTGGTTCCGCTGTGGCACGCGAAGCCTTTGCCACAGGCACCGGGTGCAGATCGGCCGCCACAGGTGTCCGCCACGAGCCCCGCCCGAAAGGAAGCGTTGTTTGTCGTTCCCAGCGAGGGGCTGATCGATCGCTTCCTCACGGGCGCGGCTCGCAAGGGGCGCTTTTTGTTGTTGGTAACGCCCGCCTCGGAAAATGGGCAGACCCAACGAAGAAGCGACCGACTCGGGTGTTTGCCGATTCTCATCGACCAAGCGATGATGGGGTGTCCTCCGGGAGCCTTCGATGACCATCGTTGCCACGTCGCCCGCCACGTCGGAAATGCCCGCCACCACGGACTTGTCGAACCGTCCCACGGTCGCCAGCAAGATGCCTTGCTTTGGCTGTGGCTACGACCTGCGAGCTTTGCCGTTGACCGGCTCGTGTCCGGAATGCGGACGATCCCTGCCGCAGATGGCCGCCGCCGCCGAGCGTGCTCTGCCCGCAGCCCATCGTCTGCTCAACGCCATGCAGGCGCAGTTGTCGATGCTGCTGGGCTTATTGCTGCTGGGCGTGGCGCTGACGATGGTCGAAGCGATCGGCGGCAACATGGAGACCGTGTCGCTTGCCCTCTGGTTCTCCTGGCTGGTGGCGGAATTCAGCGTGGCGCTGTGGGCGGCTATACGTGCCCGGGCAGTCCTGCTCCAACTTCATGAAACACCCGCGGCATCATCAACCATACGGGGCGACGTGCTCGTGACCGTCGGCATCGCTGCTCTGCTGGTGAGCCTCGTCTGCGTCTGCATTGTGGTTCCCCGAGCTTGGACCACCTATGGCGACTACAGTGATGATTTTTTGACCTTCTTTTCCTTCGTCGGGGTCCTTGGATTGCTGCTGCGGGCCCTCATGGTGGCCATGATGACGGATGTGCTACGGCAAATCTCAGCGGTCTTGCTGGGCCGCAGACGCACGTTCCAGGCAATACAGATGGGCCTCATGGTCGGTGGCGCCTTGGCGGCATTGGCAGCCTTTTGGGCACTCGTGGTGGTCAACGATTCCTACGACCTGTTTTATGTCTTCGACATCATGATGCTGGCGGTAACGCTTGGCTTCACGGCGATGCTGGTGGGGCCGTCAGGCCTGGTGGGGACACTGGCGCTGACCGTCGGCTATCGCCAGGACTTCGTGCGCGTCGATCGCGGCACACATCTGCTTCAAGGACAAACACCGCCGCCCGACCTCACGCCCACCGTTGCCTCGGGCTTGGCCAACCTGCCGCCGTCCTGGCTGCGGGCTGTTCGCGGCGGGCTGCTGCTGGCCGTCGCCGCCACGATGCTCCGCCTCGGGATTCTGGCCTGGATGAGCCTGGGCATCAGCATCCCGTCCCACCGCTACGACAATTTCACCTGGACCGTGGCGCTGCTGGGTTACGCCTTGGGCGCGATCCTGTGGATCGGTGCCGTCTATCTCGTCACGGTCAGCCATGGACGACTACAACTAAGCGCGCCCCTGCATCTACTGCGTTGGCTGACACGGCTGGTCTTGGTCATTTGGGCTGTGATCAACATGGTGCCCTGGCAGATGATCGTTCGCGATGATCGGCAACTCGGTTACGAGGAAATGATGATTTACTCCGTGGGGGGATTGATCAGCGAAGGCGCGTTCCTGCTTGGCTTCCTGGGTATCGGTCTGATTCTCTGGCAATACGCTCGCTGGAACACCAGCCGAAGTCTGGGCATGGCGACCCTCGTCTGGTTGGTGCTGCTGATCGTCACCGTTTTGCCGGCGCTGGCGAGCAATGTGCTGACACTCATCACCGCGATTAACGAGATGTCGATAAGTTACTCCTCCTATGCACGGCTCAACCCCCCGCCCTGGGCCCAGACGCTCTGGCAATTCAACGACTGGCTTGTGACCCCGACGGCTCTGGCCCTGCTGGTGATCCTCTTCTGGACGCACCGCCAATTCCGCCTCGCCTTGCGGGAAGCCAGCTAACTCGCGTCACTGGGCACGCGGGAGAGGGGGTAAATCATCGCCACTTGCCACGCCACTGATGTGAGGTATTGCCATCGCCCGGCGGAGGCGACTTGCCCTACACTATTGCCGCATGTATCGGCACTTCCCCAACGCCTTGACCGTCCTGCGCCTTGTCCTGGCGTTTGTGTTTTTTCTCGTGCTCAACTTCTATCGCTACCCGGGCCAGAACGATGCCGCCCTGGTGGTAGCCACCGTGCTGTTCATTCTCGCGGCGATCACTGACGCCTTGGACGGCTACCTGGCGCGGAAGTGGCACGTCGAATCGACCTTCGGCCGCATCATGGACCCCTTCTGCGACAAGGTGCTCATCATCGGTGCCTTTATCTATCTGGCTGGGCCGCGCTTCGTCATCCCGCACGCTGTCGAAGAAGGCCAACTCCTGACGATGATCACCGGCGTGTACCCGTGGATGGTGGCGCTGGTACTGGCACGCGAGCTTCTGGTGACGGGCATCCGCGGTGAATTGGAAAGCACCGGCATCAAGTTCCCCGCCCAATTCACGGGCAAGCTCAAGATGATTCTCCAAGCCGTAGCCATCCCCGTCGTGCTGGCGATTGTTTTCATCGACCCCCAGCGTGAGGGTTGGACGTGGCTGGGCGTGGTGCGCGATATCATGGTCTATGTCACCGTGCTGGTGACGGTCATCAGCGGCTGGCCGTATGTCACCAGTGCGATGCGGGCGCTTAAAAGGCCTGACAACGCCAGCCAATAGCGTGGCGGCAGGGATTGTTTCACCCCCCCCCCCGCGAGATCGGGCGTCAAGGTTTTTCAAGGTTCGTGATGAGTGACAGGACCTATACCAGTTGGAGTCTCTATCGCCGAGTGCTCTGGCAGGTGCGGCCGTATTGGCCCGCCATCAGCGTCGTGGCGCTGCTCAATTTGTTGACCACGCCACTGGCGCTGCTGGCACCGCTGCCTCTGAAAATCGCGGTGGACAATGTCATCGATGGGCGTCCCGCGCCGGGGTGGCTGGCGTGGATCACCCCCGGCGATCTGGAGCAAACGCAGGGCGGGCTGCTCATCGTCGCCGTGGCCATGCTCGTGATCGTGAGCCTGCTGGCTTACGCCAACGGCTTGGCGATCTGGCTGTTGCAGACTTACACGGGTGAACGGCTGGTCCTGGCGTTTCGCGCTACGCTCTTTCGCCATGTCCAGCTACTCTCGCTGCGCTATCACGATGACCGGGGTCCCAGCGATTCGACCTATCGCATCCAATACGATGCACCCTCCCTGCAGTGGATCAGCATCGACGGCGTGATCCCCTTCGTGACCGCTGCGATCATGCTCGTCTCCATCTTCGGCGTCATTGCTGCCATCGATCCGCAGTTGGCGCTGGTGGCACTGTTGGTGGCGCCGGTGCTGATGGTGCTGACGCGATGGGCTGGCAAACGGCTGCGATCGCAGTGGGATGAGGTTCGCCAACTTGAAAGCTCCGCCATGAGCGTGGTGCAGGAGACGCTCTCAGCATTGCGCGTGGTCAAGGCCTTTGGCCAGGAAGAACGTCAGCAGGACCGCTTCATGGGTCAGGCGAGGCGCGGCGTGGCGGGGCAACTGCGGGTGGCCACCATCAAGGGCGGCTTCGATATGGCCAGTGGCGTTACTCTCGCGATCGGTACCGCGGCAGTGCTCTACCTCGGTGTCCGCCATCGCCTCGAAGGCCAAATTTCCACCGGCGATCTGCTCATCGTCATGGCGTATCTCACGCAGCTCTACAGCCCGCTGCAGATCATCAGCAAGAAGATCACGGATCTTCAGGCTTCGCTAGCGAGTGCTGCCCGCGCGTTTTCGCTTATTGACGAAGTGCCCGAGGTGAGGGAAAAGCCCAATGCCCTGTCGCTGCCGCGGGTCACTGGCCGGGTGCGGTTTGACAATGTTGTTTTCGCCTACCGCGCGGATGTTGCGGTGCTTAACGGTGTGACGCTGGACATTCCCGCTGGGACGCGTGTGGGCATCGTCGGGCGGACCGGTGCGGGCAAGACCACGCTGGTGAGTTTGCTGATGCGATTCTTCGATCCCACAGCAGGGCGCGTGCTGCTGGATGAAGTTGATCTGCGTGATGCGAAACTGGCGGACCTGCGGGCGCAATATTCGATCGTGCTTCAGGAGCCGGTGCTCTTTGCTCAGAGCATCGCGGAGAACATCGCCTACGCCCGGCCAGAGGCCAGCCGCGAGGACATCATCGCCGCTGCAAACGCCGCCAACGCCCACGACTTCATCCTCAAGCAGGCGCAAGGTTACGAAACGCAGGTCGGCGAGCGGGGCATGAGGCTTTCGGGCGGCGAACGGCAACGCATCAGCCTGGCGAGGGCGTTTCTCAAGGATGCGCCGGTGCTGATCCTCGATGAACCGACCAGCAGCGTCGATGTCGAAACCGAAGCGACGATCATGGATTCGATGGATCGCTTGATGCACGGCCGTACGGTGTTCATCATCGCCCATAGATTGGCGACGCTGGATCGCTGCGATTTGATTCTTCGCGTTGAAGATGGCCACGTGCGTCCCGTGGACAAAGAGACCGCTGCCAACACGGTGGTGGCGGAGATAGAGAAAGCCGCAGCCGCGGAGAAAGCGACAAAACAAAGCTGAGCCCTCAGCGAGTCGTGTCCCATGCGAATCATCACCACAGGCATGGCGGTGACCTACCCCTTCGGGGGCGTGTTCTGGGATTACATCCAGTACGCGTTGGGTTTGCTGCGCCTGGGCCACGATGTGCTCTACCTCGAAGACACGGGCAAATGGTGTTACGACCCGCGTGCCCAGACTTGGGTCGAGTCCGGCCAGGACAACGCATCCGCCTTCGCCAGCCATCTGGCCAGGCTCGATCCCGACTTAGCGCAACGCTGGCATTACCGCGATGCGGCGGGCGTCACGCATGGTTGGGATCCGGCGCGGGTGGCGGAGTTCGCCAGGCATGCCGACCTGCTGCTGCACATCTCAGCCTCGTGCTGGTTGCGCGATGAATACCTCGCGGCCAAACGCATCGCCTTTATCGACAGCGACCCGATGTACACCCAAGCATCGCTGCTGCCCGACCCCTCAACCGATGACGCCACGCAGGCCAAGGCAGTCGAGAAACTCGCGTGGTGGCGCAAGCACCATCACATCTTTTTCACCTTCGGCGAGAAGCTCGGGCAACCCGATTGCCAGGTCCCCGCCGGGCCGATCACCTGGCATCCCACGCGACAGCCCATCGTGCTGGACGCCTGGGATTCCGTCCGCCTACCCCCGGCCCAACGACGCCAGGTGCTCACGACCGTGGCATCATGGGAACCGACGGAGAAAGGCCCGCGTTTTAATCAGGTGCAATACGGCGGCAAGAGTGCCGAGTTCCAACGCTTCATCGATCTGCCCCGTCACAGCCCCCTGCCCCTCGAAGTCGCCATGTCCGGCCCAGCACCACGCGAGCTGCTCCAACAGCACGGCTGGGAGGTCCGCGACGGGCTTAGCATGTCACACGATCCGTGGGTCTATCGCGATTACCTGGCGGGATCGCTGGCGGAGTGCAGCGTCGCCAAGCACGCCTATGTTGCTTCACGCAGCGGGTGGTTCAGTTGCCGGACCGCCTGTTACCTCGCAGCCGGGGTGCCCGCGGTGGTGCAGGACACGGGCTGGTCTGACCTGCTGCCCCACGAGGCTGGTCTGCTGCCGTTTGACTCGCTGGAAGGGGCCGCCGCCGCAATAGCCCGCATCGTCGCCGCGCCGGATGAGCACAGTGCTGCCGCCCGTGCAATCGCCGAGAAATATTTCGACGCCCGCGTCGTGTTACCCGCCCTGATCCAGCGGGCAATGAGCGATCCCAGTCCCTGACAACCTGACGCCTGTGAGCACGCCCAACCGGGGTTGGCGACTTGTGCAACCCGGGCCTGGTGACTTGCTGCACGCCGGGGCACCCCCTACACTTACCCGACTTCCCGGATTCTTTCCAAGGACTGTTTTCGCGATGACCACCGCCACCGGCGTCAAGGCCGAATTGCGCCCGTCGGAGAGCCTCAGTGCCTCCGATCTCAAGGGCATGCTTGCGCGCATGATGCTCATCCGCCGCTTTGAGGAACGCACCGCCCAGAGCTATCAGCAGGCGAAGATCGGCGGGTTCTGCCACCTCTACATCGGTCAGGAAGCCGTCGCAGTGGGATCCATCACCGCCCTCAAGGGCGATGACCCGATCATCACCGCCTATCGCGACCACGGCCACGCCCTGGCACGCGGAATGGACCCTCGATACGCCATGGCGGAAATGTTCGGCAAAGCCACCGGCTGCGCCAAGGGCAAGGGCGGGTCGATGCACTTCTTCGACAAGCCCCATCACATGTACGGCGGGCACGCCATCGTCGGAGGCCAATGCCCGCTGGGCGTCGGCCTGGCGTTTGCCATTCAGTATGAGAAGAAGGACAACGTCGCCGTTTGCTACCTGGGCGATGGTGCCTTGAACCAGGGCGCCTTCCACGAGGCCATGAACCTCGCCGCAATCTGGCGCTTGCCGATCATCTTCGTCGTCGAGAACAACATGTACTCGATGGGCACGCACATCGCCCGCGGCACCAGCATGGCCGAGGACCTGGGCAAAAAAGCCGAGGCCTACGGCATGCCCTTCGAACGCTGCGATGGCAAGGATGTGCTGGCGACGTATGACTGCTTCAAGCGGTTGGCCGATGCCATGCGCGGCAGCACGTGCAAGGCCCTGGGCTTCGATGAGGATCAGGGCAGCGGCCCAGCGTTCGTCGAGGCGGTCACCTACCGCTACAAGGGCCACTCCATGAGCGACCCTCAAAAGTACCGCAGCCGGGACGAAGTCAGCGAGTGGGAAGAACGCGACCCCATCACCAGTCTGACCAACTACCTGCTGGAGCGCGGTACCGCGACGCAGGAAGAGATCAAAGAGCTCGATGCCAACGCCAAGAAGATCTCTCTGGAGGCTGTGAAGTACGCCACGGAGTCGGAAGATCTTGGCGTTGATGAGCTGTTTACCGATGTGTATGTCAATCCCTTTGGCCCCTACAAGAAGGGCCAGCCGCCGCTGTTGATGCTTGATTCCGACGAGTCGGATGAGTCTGCGGAGGAGCCGGGCGAGTCTGGTGACGAATCGGGCGATGCTGGCGATGAGCAAGGCGACACGGACGACGAACAGAGCGACGAACCGGCTGATAACGATGAGAGCGGCGCTGCGGATGACGAGGCGAAATGACCTGCCTGCGCCTCGAGTCGATGCGCGAGAAGACCACCCCATGAGCACCCGACAGATTCAGTATCGCGAAGCACTCAACGAAGCCATGAGCGAGGAGATGGAGCGGGATGACCGCGTCTTTCTCATGGGTGAGGAAGTCGCCTACTACAACGGCGCGTACAAGGTTAGCCAGGGGATGCTCGAACGCTTCGGGCCTCGCCGCGTGGTCGATTCACCCATCAGCGAGACGGGCTTTGCGGGATTGGGCGTCGGTGCAGCGATGTACGGCCTGCGCCCGATCATCGAGTTTATGAGCTGGTCGTTTTGCCTTGTCGCTGCGGATCAGATCATCAACAACGCGCCCAAGATGCTCTACATGTCGGGCGGGCAGTTTCCGATTCCCTGCGTTTTTCGCGGCAACAACGGTGCCGGTGGCCAGTTGGGCTCCACGCATTCGTGGGCTGTCGAAAGTATGTTCTCCAGCGTCCCGGGCCTGAAGATGGCGATCCCCGCCACCCCGCGCGATGCCAAGGGCCTGCTCAAAACCGCCATTCGCGATGATGACCCCGTGTTCTTCCTCGAAAGCGAGCGCATGCTGGGCCTGGGTGCCCGAGGCGGCAAGGATTTTTCACGCTACCTGCAGAACAACTGGGCGCCGCCCACCGTCGAGGAAGACGACGATTTCCTGATCCCCTTTGGCCAGGCGGACATCAAGAAGCAAGGCACGGACTGCACCATCGTCGCGCTGGGGCGGCCGGTGCACTTCGCACTCGAAGCCGCCGAGGCTCTGGAAGCCGAGGGCATCAGTTGCGAGGTCATCGACCCGCGTACCGTTCGGCCTCTCGATATCGACAGCATCATCAAGAGCGTCCGCAAAACCAACTACTGCGTGGTGGTGGATCAGAGTTGGCCCTTCGCCTCCGTGGGCAGCGAGATCGCCTGCCAGATCTACGAACGTGCCATGGACGATCTGGACAACAAGGTCATTCGCGTACACAACGATGATGTGCCCGCGCCCTATGCCCGCGCCTTGGAACAGGAAATGCTGCCCAACGCGCGCAAGATCGCTGAGGCAGTTCGGCAAGTCACCTACAACGCCTGACGACGACCGCCCCACCTTACGCGACCCATCCCTTCCGCGACTCTCATTCCGCGAACGTATAATCCCCACCATGAATACCCAAACTCATGGCGGTGATGTGGCGGACCTCGAGAGTGTGTTCCAGCACGACAACTACGTCGTTCGCCGCAAGGTGTTCAAGCTTTTCGGGGCCGCGTTTCACATCTACGACCCGCAAGGCAACGTCGCGTTTTACTCCAAGCAGAAGGCCTTCAAACTGCGCGAGGATATCCGCCTCTTTACCAGCGAGGACATGAAGACTGAAGTCCTCGCCATCCGCACGCGCAACATCGTCGATTTTTCCGCTCATTATGATGTCGTTGACTCGAGGAGCGGGGAGAAAGTCGGCGCCTTTCGACGCAAGGGGATGAAGTCCATCATCAAGGACGAATGGATCATGCTCGACGCTGCGGATCAGGAGATCGGGCTCATCAAGGAAGACAACATCGTGCTGGCATTGATCCGCCGATTCATCACGCCGTTGATCCCGCAGAAGTATCACGGCGAGGCCTACGGCCAGCAGGTCTGCGTTTTCAAGCAGGGCTTCAACCCCTTCGTGATGAAAATTCGTCTGGACTATTCGATGGATCGTGAGGGCCTGCTCGATCGCCGTCTGGGCATCGCCGGTGCGGTGCTGCTTTGCGCCATCGAAGGCAAGCAAGGTTAACTCTGGGAGTCGGGTGGGCTCGGGGTGTATCATGGCGAGCCCCGAAATCTCACCTGCCCAGGAGTTCACCGTGGCCAGTGGCAAAAAGAACATCCTTTGGATCATGTCCGACCAGCACAACGCCTCCTGCCTGGGCATGGAGCGGCCGGATGTGCGCACGCCCAACCTTGATCGCCTCGCGGCAGGTGGCACGCGATTCACCGAGGCGTTCTGCAACAACCCGATCTGCGGACCATCGCGCTGCAGCATGATCACCGGCCAATACCCGCACACCACCGGGATCACCGGCAATGAGATTCATGGCCTCGACAACGCGGCAGCGCCCGTCCCCCGAACTTTGCCCGTCGTGCTCCGTGAGGCCAGCTACGAAACGATGATGGTTGGTAAGGCGCACATGATCCGCGCCTGGAACGAGGCCGGTTTCGAGCATCGCCGCTACTGTGATCTGGCGGACTCCAACGATGGCGACCCGCGCAGCGTGGCCTACTTCCAACACCTCATCGACCATGGCCTGGCCGACGCATACGACTTGGGCTCGCGATTCCCCGGGCAGACGGGCAACGAACTCGAGCGCTTCATCAGTGAGATTCCGCTGGAGCACCACCTGGAAACCTGGACGGGTAATCAGGCTGTCCAACTGCTGCAGAGCCGCGATCGCGCCCGGCCGTTCATGATGCAGATGTCATTCCAGCGGCCTCACGAACCGCTGTGTATCCCGCCCGAATGTGCTGACTGGTACGACCCGGCGAGCCTGACATTGCCCGACAACATCAGCGACTTTTTCCAGCGCGGCTTCGAGGGCAAACCGGGGTTCCAGCAGGAATACGTCCGCGGAGGCGTCAAGGGCTATCCGTATCGACCCCGTGATGAAGCCGACCTGCGCGGGCAGTTGGCCTACTACTACACGCTCATCACGCTCATCGATCAGCAGGTCGGTCGCGTGCTCGATGAACTGCGTGCACAGGGCGAATTGGACAACACCGTGATCTGCTACGTCGCTGACCACGGCGACTTTGCAGGCGAGCATGGGTTGATCCTCAAGAACCTGGGCATTTACGAATCGATCCACCGCGTGCCGTTCATCTTGAGCTACCCCGGCGGGCCGCGAGGTGTGGTGCGACAAGGGCTCGTGGAACTCGTGGACCTTTATCCGACGCTGCTGGATGCGGCGGGCCTAAGCACGCTCGTTCCCGAAGAAGTCGAGGGCACGTCGCGAACACCGCTGGCCAGAGGCGAAGGCGGTGGGCGCGAGTTCGTGGTGGCGGAATACGACTTTAACAAGCGGCAACCCTACTCCGTGGCGGTTCGTACGCCGGCGCATCGGCTGGTGCTTTACCCCTGGCAGGATGATGAGATCGGCGAGTTGTACGACCGCCAGGCCGACCCGGGCGAGTTGAATAACCTCTGGGACCATCCCGACCATGCCGCGATGCGCTTCGCGCTTGTGCAGCGGGCGTTGAGTTTCGTCAGTCACTACCGTCGCCGATGGTCCACGCGTGACGATGGCCGCAACCGAGGCGAACCCAACGCCCGAGTGATGCTCCAACAGCGTGGCTTCAAGTGGTCATCGACCGAGGTGCAGGGCAAGCTGCCGCAGAAGCTGCCGCGCTAACGCGGTTTTTTTGGTTCGCGAAAAAAAGTTTTCTTCGCGCGCTCGTCAGACTTGCGCACCTATTTCATCCGCGCTGACAAGGCGTCGAGCAGCACGCGAGAAAAAACTTCGACGGGGGCAGGTTGGCCCGTCCACGCTTCGAACTGGCCTTGCGCCTGGCGGACGAACATCTCCGTGCCGGGAATCGTGGCGCATCCGGCACTTCGGGCATCTTTGAGCAGGCGGGTTTCGATGGGGTTGTAGATAGTGTCGAACACCACCGTGCCCGGGCCCCAGTTTCGCGGTCCCCCAGCAGGCATCGGGCTGGCGTCGATGTGCGGGTGCATGCCGATGGGCGTGCAGTTGATAAAGACTTCGCAACACGAATCGCAGAGCTTCTCCAAAGGTGCCGCCACGACCTTGCCCCCGTCAAACGCCCGCGCCAACTCCTCCGCCCGTTCCAAGGTGCGGTTGTAGATCACCACCGTCGCGCCGTGATGGGCAAACCCCGCCACAATCGCGCGAGCTGCACCTCCCGCACCGATCACCGCCACGCGACGACCGGCCAGTTCATCACGCTGGATGCCCAGACCGTCGCACACCGCATCAAGGGCCGCGGCATAGTCGGTGTTGGAGGCATAGAGCGACCCATCATCACCGACCGTCAGCGTGTTGGCTGCGCCGATCAGAGCCGCCAGGGGCTCGATGCGACCGCCACGCTCCTTGACAAAACGCAGGAGATTTTCCTTGTGCGGAATCGTTACGCTGGCGCCACGGAAATCCAACGGCTTAAAGTCGATCCAACTGCCCACCGTGGCCTTAAAATGCTCGTACTCGGGCGGGATGGGCATGGGCAGATACACGCCGTTGAACCCGGTGGCATCGAAGCCGGCGTTGTGAATCGCGGGGCTCATCGAGTGCGCTACGGGGTGACCGATGACACCATAGACCCGCGTGTCGGGTTGCAGGTGGTCCCAGCGATACAGGCGTTTGAGCTGCGTGATCGTGGGTTGTCCCGGCGCGGTGCCCCCGCCGTTTTCCAGAGCGGCGAAAGTCAGCAGCGCCCCGAATTTCCTGGCGAGCACCCGACTGGGTAGACCCGCCTCACCCATGCACAGCGCGATCGTCGGCTTGAGCCGCTGACTCAGAATCTCGAAAGCTTCAAGGTTGTCGCGGAGGCTGCGTGCCTGCCAGACGATCTTGCTGACCCGCCCCGCCTGAGCCTGCGCCATGGCCTCGATCCGCTGCAGGAGGTCTGCGGGCCGGGTGTCGAAATCGTGGCTCGAAAGGATCAGGCCGGTGGTGGTTGCCTTGACCTGGCCGGGATGATCGACGACGAGGTTGACCTTTTGCCGCAGGTTGGCGGAGCGTTGATAGGCTGCCAGTTCGACGTCGATGTACGCCGGTGGCCGAAGCGCCAGGCCGGCGTGCTCAAGGATGCTGATGCGCGTCTGCTCATCTCCGTCGTACTGCCCGCCTTCCCACGTGGGGCGACAGGTGACGATGCAGGGCAGAGGGCACCGCGCCAGAAGGTCATCGAGCTCCGCGAGTCGCGCGGGTTGAGCTGCATCGGCGAAGGTGTCGATGCGCAACTCCACCAGGTCGGCACCGTGCTCCGCAGCGCGGGCCGCAGCCGCCAACGCCTGGGCGACATCGTGAACGAAAATGGCAACGGCGATCCGTGTCATGCCGGGCATTGTAAGGAGGCTGAGCATCATGAGCGAAAAAGCCCACGGAAACCGGGTTAGCGGCGTCCGTGGGCTTGGGTTTCAAGGCGTTACGATGCGATTGCGATCTACGCGGCCTTAACGTTGCAGCAGCGACAACACGCTCTGAGCCGTGCTGTTGGCCGTCGCCAGAACCGATGTGCCAGCCTGCTGAAGGATCTGAGCACGGGTCAGGCGTGAGGTTTCCGCGGCAAAGTCGGTATCGCGAATCTGGCTCTCACTGGCGGTGAGATTTTCCAGAGCGATCTGCTGACTGCGGATGGAAGTCTGCAGCGTGTTTCGCTCAAAGGCGCCCAATCGGCCACGCAGTACCGCGATCTGCTGACTCGCAGCCTCGATGATCTCGGAGGCTTCACGGGCATGCCCCGCCAGAAGGCTGTTGGCGCCGCCAGCGGTGATGGAGTTGAGGAAACCGATCTCCTCGTTGCCCAGGTGCGAGGCCGCGACCGACTGTATGCCCACACCCACCTGTTGCTGACTGTTGACCGCTGGGCCGATCTGGTAGCGAGCCCCGCCGCCGGAGATCGTGAACGTGTAGGCTGCCAGCGTGGTGGCGGCAGTCTGCGTGAGGTTGAGCTCGACATTGAGCACCGAGGAATGCAAGCCCACCTTGGTCCCGTCGCCCAGCGCAAGGTTGCCGTTGATCAGTGCCAGCACGTCTTCGCCGGTGTCGCGGCTCTTGGCCGCGGCCACGCCCTTAGCGCCATAAGTAGTGAAGAATGCACCGTTGTCCACCTTGCGAACGCTGACGAAGGCGTTGGAGCCGTAACGCTGACTGGCGAGAATCAGGCCCGAGGTCTGGTTCGTGGCGCTGACGAGGTTGGCGATGACACCCGTAGCGTCGCTAACCTGGTTGATAGCAAAGGCCACTGCCGACAACGGCGTACCGCTGGCGAAGGTGAAGGCCTGCGTGCCGCGCTCGCCCTGGACTTCGAAGGTCACGCTCGAAAGCAACTGGCCTGAGGTCGTGGCACCAGAATAGGTCGAGAGGAAGAGCATGCCCTTCTCGGCACTGTTGAGCACCTCGACGCTCACGGGAATGGACGTTGACGTGCCGAAGTTGGCACCGAAAACTTTGACGTCCTGGACCTGCGCGGGATTGACTCCGGAGGTGATGAAGTCCAGCGACCCGTTAAGCAGTTTGAGGCCAGCGAAACTGGCGGTGTTGCTGATGCGGGTGATGCTTTCCACTGCGGAGTTGATCTGAAGCTGGTTGGCCTCGATCTCCGTGCGGGAAAAGGCGCCGGTGTTGGCGGCTTCAACCGTCAGGGCCTTGATGGACGTTAGCAGCGTGGAAACTTCCTGCAACGCTGCCTCGGTGGTGGCAATGACGTTGCTGGCGCGTTCCGCGTTGCTGATGGCCTGGGTGATGCCGCTGATTTCACTGCGCAGGCGTTCGCTGACGATCAGGCCGGCGGGGTTGTCCGCCCCGCGGTTGATCTGCAGACCGGTGCTGAGGCGTTCAAGCCGGGTCTTGAGGTCGGCGTTGGACCGACCAAGGTTGTGTTGCGCGACGAGGGCCGAAACATTGGTGTTGATGCGTGACATTGACAATCCTCCGTGATTGTCTGGGGTTGGTTCGAGACTCCCTTGGGTGGCGCCGTTCCGTGGCGGCTTGGTATCCCAAAGGGGCGGGCCTGGAGGAGCCCTCTGTCGCATCAGCCACAAGCCGAGGCGACCGGCAATCATTTGCCTTTATCTACATCTGCGCCAGTCCACGAGGGGCCCGGGCTTTGACAGGGCCCTGGGCGATGCTCGCAAGCCGTCGCAGGTTGTTGTCCGCCATTCGTAAATCCTCGACGCCAATTCGACTGGCGTCGGTGTTCTCACACTTGATCGCGTCATACACCTCCTTGCGGTGCACCTGCACATCGCGTGGGGCGGCGATCCCCAGGCGTACGCGGTCTCCCCGCACATCCACAATCGTAATTTCGATGTCATCATTGATGACGATGGTTTCATCTCGGTTTCTTGAAAGTACCAGCATTGCGTCGGCTCCTTCCCTGGGCCTTGCTTCGATTTCGTCGGAGGCGCGACGGTGATAGCACCGCCGATTCCGCCGCCGACTCTGCCGATGGTCACATCCGGGTGATCCTCGGTGTCCACACCACGGCGCTTCCATGCGCCGCACCAGCCGTTTCATGGCCGCCTGTCGCGCCGACTAAGCCGGCACCGCCTCGACACTGGGGGAAATCTCCACCAGTGGGACCCGCGGGTGATACCGCCGATCCGACAGCACCAGTTGCTCGCCCTGACGACGCTTGACGTCCACAATCAGAGGCCCCTGCAAGTTGCCCGTCAGCGTGTTGCCGTGACGGTTGACGATCACGAAGACCTGCACCTGCTCCAGGCTGTCGATGCCCATCTCCTGGACCTGCTCCACTCGCACCGGCACCCGGTAGGTGGGTACGAAGTTCGACGGGTCCGTGACGATGAACGCCAACTCGGGATCATCGAGGCACTGAAGCCAATAGAACGAGCTGTCGGCGTTGGGCTGCAGAAGCACATAGCGCGCCTGCGACGGGAAGCCCAGGATGCCCTTGGGAAAATGGATGATGCGACTATCGTCGATCTCCACTTTGCCAAACCGTGAGGTGTTCACCAACATGATGCATTCCTTGCTCGGCCGAATCTTCCTGATGGTTCTTCCCGGGACCACTCGATCCCGAGTCAACGGCATCCTGCCATTGATTTGCCGCCTTGATCGTCGGCCGGCCGAGGCCTGACGAGAGCGGCGCAAGCATTGCGCTTCAGCGCAAGAAGTCCAGGAGTGAAAGCTGCATGTTTTGCGCTCCGACCTGCAACGACGCCTGAAGCTGCTGCTGTAACAGCGAGTAGCGTGTGATCATCGTGGCAAGGTCTGTGTCCTGAAGCTGGCTTAACATCGATTTTTCCGTGATTTTCAGTTCTTCGGAGCGATCAAGCTGGGCTTCGACCCGATTGGCCCGTACACCCACGTCCGCGTGAGCCCGTGCCAAGTTTTCCGTATCCGTCTCCAGTGATGATGTAGCAAGCGTGATGCCACGCGAGTCATCCGCCAGCAAAGCATCGCGTAATGCCATCAAATGTGAGAAGACACTTTCGACACGCACCTGTGCCACATCGTCACCGATGATCACGCCACCCGAGGCAACGTCCTTTTGCAGCCCCAGGTCCGTCGCCGCGTGACTCAGGTTCAAGTTGGTGACGCCGAAGTTGGTTGCTCCGACCGTCTGATCTTCCAGGGTTAGGCCGTTGCCGTCCGCCGCGAGTCCGACGTTGAAAAGCGTCCCACCCTGACCGGGTACGCCGACGTTACCGGCTCCCATCGCCGTCGTGGCCGCGGTGTTGATCGCATCGATAACGCCCTGCACCGTGGTGACGCCGTCGAGATTGACGTTGAAAATCGTGCCATCGTGGAGCGTCACAGCGAAATCATCCTGGCCTGTGTGGGTCTGCACGCCCAGGCCATGGTTTAGATCTTTCAGTGCGGTGGTGGTATCGAAGGTTCGCACGCCTAGATCGCGTGCCGTCGTTCCCCCGCTCACCTCGCCCACCGACAGATCAATGCCGCTGACCTGCGACAACAGATTCAGCCCACTGCCCGCGGCGTTGATCTCCAACTGGATGCCCAGCCCCAGCTGCTCGATGACGTTGATCGCATCCTGGATGGTGACTGCGGCGCTGAAATCCGCGACCTTGGTGGTTCCGCCCTGAGTGATCTTCAATCCGCTGGCCCAGTCGATGGGGCTTGCCAGGGATGCCAGAGTGGTCAACGCCGTAAGCTGCGGGTCCAAATCACCGCCTGCGACGGTGGCATCGGTGGCACTGACGTCCAGGCCCAGGTCCGCGGCCACCTGGCTGGCGCCCAGATCGCTGATGGTCAACGTGTGGCCGAGGTTGGCGGTGAGTTCAAAGCCTCCGCCGGAGAGCGCCACGCCGCCAGCCGTCGGGTCGATGGCTGCAACCGCAGCGTTGATGCGAGTGGCAATATCGCCCAGCGTCTGAGCCGTGGTCAGATCGACCGTCGTGGCCGCGCCGTCAACTTCGAGCCGGATCGTTCCCAGCCGCACACCCAACCCCTGAGCTCCGCGCACATTGCTCAGTAGTGTAGTGGCGGTAGCTTGCGGATCGAGATCCGCGATGCCCTTGACGCGCGATGACAACGCCGCCAACGCATCCTGACCATTACTGTTGATCGCCAGCGGCTGATCCAGGCCGACCTCGGCACGCAGCGCTGTGGTGGCACCTGTGTAACGAATGCCGCCAAGATACTCCATGAACACTGGCTGTCCCTGCTGCCCTGGCGAAAGACTCCCACCGAAAAGTGATACGCCCTGGTGCGTGCGATTGGACATGTCCAGCAGCGTTTGAATCTGCGCGTCGATGACGGTGGCCTGATTCTTGCGAGTGTCGCTGTTGGAGCCCAGCCCGATCTGCGAGGAACCGATGGTCTTGGCCTCAAGCACCAAGTTGCTCATGTCGCCCAGCGCCGCATCCACATTGTTGAGCAGGCTCGATGCAAAGCCCAAGTTGCGCTCATGCTGCTCGCGGCGTTCCAAGGTCCTTTGCAGCAGCAGAAGCGCCGAAGCGCTCGACGGTGCGTCCGATGGCCGATTGACGATCTTGCCCGAACTGATGGCGTTCTCCGCCTGCGCCAAGCCGTTCTGCGTGCGCCGCAACGCACTGAGAAAGTTGTTGCTTTGCATCAGCGACGTCGTTCGCGTGAAGTTTGATCCGATGCGGCTCATGTCTGTCACCTATGCCTGAACCTTGGTGCGTTTCACCTGAACCCCTGTTGCGTTCAGATGATGTTCAGTAGCGTTTGCATCATCTCATCCACGACCGTCAGGAATCGCGCGCTGGCCTGGTAGGCACGCTGGTACGAAAGCAGATTGATGGCCTCTTCGTCAGTGTTCACGCCGCTGACACTCTGCTGCTGGGCTTCGAGGTTTTCACGCACAATCGCGCTGGCCTTGACCTGCGTATTGGCTTGGCCCAGTCGCACAGCGATGTCTTCGACGTGTCGGCTCCAGACCTCCGAGAGCGACTGATTGCCCAGCGACGGCAGGCCGCGGTCACGAAGACCCTCCAGCGCCAGAGCATTGCTGTTGTCGCCCACCACGTGGCCCCGCGCCGCGGCTATTAGGCCGGGGTTGGCGTTGATGACACCGTTAACCGCCACATCGCGGGCATCCCCGCCCGTGAAGAACGTGTTAATGCCCAGTGCTGCCAGCGCACCACTGGTGTCCTCGCTGAACGTCACCTGGTAATCGCCGGTGTCGGCTGCGATCACCAGCCGACCATCCGCAGTGATCGACGCGTTGAGATTAGCCACCGCGTTGAGGCTCACCGCCAGCGAACTGAGCGTCGTGTCAGTTCCCAACCCATCGAGATCGACATCAATGGCGGTCGTTTGCCGTTGACCGGTGGAGAGTTGCGTCAAGTGAATCTGGAACCCGCCGTGCGTCGGCGTGAACGCCAATCCCGCGGCTGTATTGTTGAGCACAGCGTTGACATCAGCCACCCGGTTGGTGCCCGTGACACTGGAGAAACCCGTCAGGCCCTGCCCCTGGCTGTGGACTTTGTTGACCTCGTAAATCACGCTGTTGGCGAAACTGTCGAGCGTGGTGATCGCCGAGCCGGTGATCTCGCGGCGACCCGTGATCAACGCACCCAGCGTGCCCGACCGCGGCGTCAGTTCGCTGCCATCGGCTCCACTGCGAATGCTGATCTGCAACTCACCATCGACCGTCTCCTTGCGAACCGTCAAGCCCCGACTCTCACCGTTAAGCACGATCGGTAGCGAGCCCACAAACACATCAGCAGCACCGCTGGGCTGCTCGATGACCGAGATGTCCATGTACTGCGCCAACTCGCTCAGCAGGTTGTCGCGATGGTCACGCAGACTGTGACCGCCACCGCTCGCCTGATTCTGCGTGATCTGTTTGTTGACGTCCTCGATTTGCCGCAGCAGGTCGTTGACCGACGCCACAGCCTGATCGATGTTTCCGTCGATCTGTGTGCGGATGGATGTCAGCCCACTGCGCATGGTGCGCACCTGCGACGCCAGCGTGTTGCCCTGCTGCACCACCAGCGAGCGCAGCGAATTATCTTGAGGCCGATTGGCCAGTTCGGACATCGAATTGAAGAACGCGCTGAGTTGTGAGGATAAATCCGTGTCTGAAAGCTCATTTTGCAGGGCTTCAACCTGCGCCAGGATGTCAGCGGAGACGCCCGCTCCGCCCTGGTCGGCGATGCTGCCGCGAATGCGGCCTTCCAGCGCATCATTGACGTGGCGGAGAATCGACTCGATCTGTACGCCCCGACCAATGAAGATGCCGCTATAGACCTCCTGGCCCTGGATGGGCTGCAGGCCGATGGTCTGGCGGTGGTAGCCGCGGGTGGCGGAGTTGGCCAGGTTGTTGCCCGTCACCTCGATGGCGGCCTGGTGCGACAACAAAGCCGAGCGGCCAATTTGCAGGGCGCTGTTAAGCGACATGGCGGCCTCGCATTAGGTCTGGCGTTGAAGTTGTCGGGGTCACATGGTTCATCTGCGTTTTGTCATCTGGTGATCTATCACCATCACCGGCACCAACGCATCAGGCTGTGGCGCTGAAGGTGCTCACCGCTGTAGCGGCACGGGGCATCTTTCCATCGCGGCCATACACCGCTACGCCCGTCATGGCGCTGCCGATGGTCCGCACCAGGCCGTTCATGTGTTTGACCAATGCCTCGCTGACGCCGCGTGCTAGTGCCGACTCGCGCTGCACCGCCTCGGTGGCTTCCTTGAGTTGTTGTCGCAGGATCAAGAGCCTTCCCCGCGCGGGTTCGGGCAGTTGCTGCGCCAGTTCGTGGAGTCGCATCGGTTTGCTCGCCGTCGGATCGAGCATCTGGGTCAGCATCGCAGCCAGTTGCAGCCGCTGCTTTTCGAGTTCGCCCAACGCCTGAAGTCCCTGATTTTCGCTCTGCGTCAGCGTTGCGACCTGCATATGTCGCGCCGACCGCAGTGCCGCGAGTTTGTCTCGCACCAGCGTCAGCAACCGGTCTTGTGCATCAATCTGCCGACGAAGCAGCGTTTCGAGTTGGAGCAGTTGTTTATCCACGGACGTTGAGCCCCCCCACCGCGCCAGGCATCACGCCTGCGCCAGCCGCGCCTGCGCCTGCCGCGCTGCCACCGCTGGTCTGCTTGGTGATCGCGCGATAGACCGCATCGACCACGGGGAAGTTAGCCTGCTTGGTGATTCGCTCGCCTAGAAGCGCGTTGATCTGCTGCTGGAAGATGCGCTCGCCCTGCCCGCCGTGAAACAATCCACTGGCAAACGGATCATTCTGTGCCGCATCGAGCAGCGGCTGCACCAGTGTGATAGCAACAAGCTGCTCCGCACTTTCGCGTGCCACATCGGGAGCCTGCGCCTGCGCGCCACGCAGCAAATCCTCAAACCGCTGCGTACTTGAACCGCTCGGCTGCAACGCCATCTGCGCCGCTGCCGTCATCCGCATCGAGTTATCCGGGGCTGTGAGTTTCATAATCGTTGACATCATTCAACAATCAGTTGCGCGTGGAGCTTGCCCGTGCGATGAATCTCTTTGATGATCGCGATGCGATCCGCTGACTCGACCTTGAGTTGGTTCAACGCCTCCAACAAATCCGCCAGCTTCGAACCGCCACGCTTCTCTGGATCCACCGGCACGAAGTTCTTCTCTTCGATCTTGGGGTTGTAAAGCGTCGGGGTCACTTCAGGCGTCACCGTCGTGATCGTCAGCCCTTTGTGCGAGATGATCACCGGTGAAATCTGCACATCACCGCTGACGATGATCGTGCCGGTGCGCTCGTTGATCGACACGCGGGCACCGGTATTGATCTGCGTGGGGTCGATGTAAGTCTGCAGGACCTGACTGATGAACGTGGCGGGATCGGCCTGCTCGGCCTGCGAAAGCGTGATGACCACGTTCTTCTGGTCGATAGCGCGGGCGATGGGCCGACCATCAGGCGACATGATGCCGTTGATCAGGTTGGCGACGTTATTGGCGACGGGCCAACCCGCCACGCTTTCATGAAGCACCAGGGTGAGCCGGCCTTTGTCGATGTAGCGGGCCATGATGTCGCGGGTGAGTTGCGCGCCGTTCTTGACCACGCCCACCGTCGGCGTCTTGGCGTCCTCGATCGTCACGCCACCCTCGGCAAACGCGTAAACCGGCGAACCCGGCAGGGGACCGGTCATGGGAATCAGAAACAACCTGCCACCCGCAAGACTCTTGGCGGGCCCTACCGCCGCGATGTTCACATCGACCTTGTCACCCTCGCGAACGCCCGAGGCTGGCAACGTTGCAGTCAACGCCACCAGCGCCACGTTCTTAGCGTCCTTGAGTTCCATCGCCACGGTATTGGGGTCGATCAGTTGCTGGATCACGGATGCCAGGGGTCGCATCGCGGGGGCAAACTTCCCCCCGTCGCCCGTGCCATTCAAGCCCACGACCAGGCCCATGCCCACGAGCTTGCTCTGCTCCGAGCCTTTGACGCGCACCAGGTCTTGAATCTGCGTGGCCCGCGCAACGTTCGTTGTCAGACTCAGCCAGAGGCCAAGCGCAACAATTGCCGCTAACGAGCTCAGGATGTGATTGATCTTGCGCATTGTGGCATCCATGCCCAGCTTCGACTTCCGTGTCGCACGCGTTTGCCGCAGGTTTCGCGGCCTCTAGCAGCCAGGCTAGAAGTTAAAGAGCAATTCCAATGCCTTGGTGATCACGCCCTTCTTACTGGCGCCGCGCACTTCACCCGTGTGCTTCTTGTCCAGACGCAGGTCGTAGATCTGCGTGGACAAAAGCGTGTTGTCCGCGTTGATGTCTTCCTTGCGGCAAGTGCCCGTCAGCACCATCTCCAGCGATTCCTTATCGCTGTTGATGTGCTTGCGCGCTTCGAGCACCATGGTGCCGTTGGGCTTGATGTCGATGATCCGCGCGGTGATGCGCGTGGTGAAAGTGTCCCGCCGCGTGTACTCGCCTTCGCCTTTGAAATCCTGGTTCGAATCGACCTTGACCCGAGGTGGGTTGGTCAGCGGTCCACCAGCCAGATGGAACTGAATGAGTTCATCCAGCCCCAGGTTCGGAAACGCCGTGATACCCGCATCGGTCTTGGTGCTCTTGCTGGTGTCAAGGCTGGCGTCGGAATCCGCCTCCGTGCTTTCACGCACGATGATGGTTACGAGGTCCTGGACCGAAAAGGCACGGGGTTCGGGCACATTGACAGCGGTGAGACTCACCTGTGCAATGGCCGGGGAAAGCCGATTCTCTACGCCGCGGGCGTTTTCGCTGTCGAACGTGGCTGCCGCTGCGGGCGCTACCGGTGCCGAAGACGTAGCAGAGGTCGGAGACGCCGCAGCTTCCTCCGCACTGTTGACAAACAGCGACGAACTCTGGGCCCCCGTCAGCGAAGCGAAAAACAAAACGGCTGCCGAGGCAGCCAGAGTGTTGACCAGACGGCTTGTCATGGCGTTGCTCCCTGCGTGGATTGCGAATCGTCCTCGATGACCATCACCGCCTGCCCCGGCCCAGCGACGCGTGCCCGCAGCTCCTGCCGCGATTTCTCGTTACGCACAGTGATGATCTGTTGATCGCTGCCGTCTTCCTCGGCCCGGCCGACAATCGTCACCACCAGCCCACCCACGAGGCAACGGACTGAAATCAGATCATGTCGTTTGACCATCAGCGCAGCATTAACATCATGGGCCATCACTACATTGCCGCTGCGCAGGGCTCCGCGCGTCATCATGCCCGCCACCGCTGCCGGGTCCGTCATGGGCTCGCCGGGCGATGTCAGGAAAACCTCCTTGGCTTGCACATCATGTTCCGTCAGCGTCACGCCGCGACTCACCCCGCGGGTCATCACCACCGCCTGATGCCGCACCGCCACGTCGGCCGTTAAACGTACAGTTTCCCGCACCACATCGCCTTCATAGAGGCGAATCGTCAGCGGCAATCGACCCGGCAGGCGAGAGGCCTGGGGCTCCACTTCCACCCGTAAACCCGCGACGTTCCGCGCCAAGAGCTCATCATCATTAGCCGCGAAAACCACCCGCAGGCGCTCGCTTTCCACCCCGGCGAGCTTCTGAATCACGGGCATGACCTGCGCTTCGAGCGACGCCGAATCATTGGACTGCGCTGGCGATGCGTTTTCGAGCGACGCCGCATCATCAGTCGCGGTCACCGTCTCAACTTGGCGAGTCACCTCACAACGGGCATAACCCGCCAACGTCAGCGTCGCCATGTTGACGGGCTTGTCCGCCAATAGACGTTCGATCTGCGCCATCGTCACCTCGCTCCGAGCCTGGCCTTCGCGCCAGGTCAACAGTGGCAGATCCGCCAGCGATAAAGCTGCGGGGCCACTGAGTTCTGCGACATCGCCCAGCGTTACATCGCCTGCGACTTCCGCCGCACGCTGCAACCGCACCGCATCCGCAAGCGTGGCCGACCCCATCGCGGCCGCCACTAGCAGACCAGCCAGCATCGTGATGTATCGTTTGGCGTTCATCGTAGGTTCACGTCAAAGGCCGACGGCGACTCAACTCCTCAGGTTACTGATGACCTGCATAGATTCATCCGCAGCCTGGATGACCTGGCTGTTCATTTCAAAAGCGCGTTGCGTCTTAATGAGCCCGACAAGCTCACGCACCGAATCGACGTTCGACGATTCAAGGAAACCCTGCAGAATCGAGCCGAATCCGCCCTCACCAGGCACACCCGTGATCGGCGGACCCGACGCGGGCGTTTCAACAAACAGGTTCCCGCCGATGGGTTTCAAACCCGCATTGTTGACAAACGTCGCCAACTCCAATTGCCCCAGCGATTCCTGCGTGCTGTCGGCTCGCACACCGTAAATCTCGCCCCGCTCGTCGATGCGCACAGTAACGAAATCCTCGGGAATCTCCATCCCCGGTTCCAGCCTCGGCCCGGTGGCGCTGCCCAGCACCAACTCGCGGTTGGCGTTGGTGAAAAAGTTGCCCGCCCGCGTATAGCCGATGGCGCCTTGATCCTCCGGCACACGCACGAGGAAGAAGCCCTTGCCATCGACCATGATGTCCAGCGGGCGATTGGTCTCGATGGCATCGCCTTGAGAAAAGTCGGGCTGCGTGTTGCTGATGCGTGTGCCCAGACCGACGTAAAGCCCGGCGGGACGCTGATCGCCGTTGGCGTTCTCCACGCCGGGGGCCGAGACTTCCTGATAAAGCAGGTCCTCGAAATTGGCGCGCATGGCTTTGAAGCCGTGTGTGTTGACGTTGGCCAGGTTGTTGGCGATGACGTCGATTTCGCGCGATAACGCCGAGAGGCCGGTCGCTGCGGTATGGAGGGCGGTAATAGCCATGGGCTTTGAATCCGGCGAAAGTCAGAGGTCGTTATCCGAGGTCGGTAGTCAGCGGCCTATCACCCGATGCGGCCCAAGGTGTTGACCGCACGATCCATCGTCATGTCGTGGAACTGGATGATCTTGGCGTTGGACGCCAACGCCTTGTTGGAATCGATGAGGTTCATCAGTGCGCGGATCGAATCCACGCCGCTGCCCTCGACGAATCCCGGGCGAAGCGTGGCATCCTGCGCGGGGCTCCGCATGTCGGCACCGGTGAAGCCCAGCAGGTTCCCGCCCTTCTTGACGAGTTGCTGTGGATCACGCACACCAGTCACCTGCAACTGCGCCACAAATGCCCCGCCCTGACTGATGCGACCATCACTGCTGATGGCAGCGGGAATGTTGGGCAACAGCGTGATGGGCTCATCATTGACGTCGAGCACGGGATGTCCACCCGCTGCAGTAACGAGATTGCCCGCAGTATCCATCGTGAATCGGCCATCGCGCGTCAGGTGCGTGGCATCGCGTCCCGTGGCTGGGTCATTGACCCGCACCGCCAGGAAGCTCTTAGGGCCTGCCAGCGCCACATCCAGCGGATTGCCCGTGGGCGTCTGTGGCCCCGGGGTGAAGTCGAGCCTCTGCGGGCCCGGCAAAGTCCCGCCGCCGATGCGGTCCAGCAGACGCTGATGAAACTCGCTGGGTGCGTTGGCTTCGCGGGCTTCAGGTTCGCGCTGACGCAACGTCGGAATGTCGGGCGTGTAGCCGACCGTATTGACGTTGGCCAGGTTGTTGGCAAAGACGTCCTGACGGTATTGATTCGTCAGGACGCCGGATGCAGAGAGATAAAGGCCGTAGTTCATCAAACCACCTCCGTGTGGTTGGCGGCGACCACTGATGCGGTGCGGCGCGGCGGTGAAACTTGGGCCATCGGGATCGGTCCGTCGATCCCGCTCTGCGGATTTCGATTTTCATCAATCAGGATGCTGCGACCCGACGACATCGCGCCGAACTGGTGCGCGGTTTCCGCCAATCGCGCCAGACGAAGCAGCGTCTGGCCAACGTTGGCGTCACCGGCGGCGCGGGAGATGTCGAGCAGGCGTGGCATCATAAATCACATCCCAGTCAGCCGGATCAAAGTGAACCGGCAGCCACCCCCCATGACGCAACGACCATGCCAGAAGCATGACAGGCGCTTTTGATGATTCAAATCGCTCTAGAACTCGCGGAAAATGTGGAGTTTGGCGGCGAAGGGCGTGCACGCTGCAATCTCCACGCGTGCTTCGGACCGCCAACTCGCGCACGAAGCCACAAGCGCAAGCTCTGCCGCTATTCGCGCAAGCCTTGCGCGAAATTCGAAAGACCACGGTGGCGCCCTGACCACTCGGCAGCACCGCCGACCCGCACGCCGTGGTCGCGCCTCACGTTGCGCTGCAACGCTACATCTCACCCTTCATCAAGAACATGCTGTCGCAATTTAAGCTGCGTCTCCAGCCGTTGCCGCAGACTCGGCGAAGCCACAGCATCATCCAACGATCCGGCCACATGCACCAACAACCGCACCAACCCGTGATAATCCGCCAGACTGATGATCTCCGCTTCGATGCGGCCGGTGGTGTCATTCATGTTGTGATAGTTGCCCAACGGCAGACACAGACACGCCGCGGCATAACCGAAGGCCTGATAAGCCGAGGCTTCGCACACCCCGCCGGGCATGAGCTTTCGCTGCCATTTGAAGCTCGCGTCACGCTCTTCGAGTTGTTTGGCCAGACTCCCCAGGCGGTAGGTCAGGTCGGGATCGAACGTGCTGATGCGATCACCCACACGGACGATCGGCCCGCCGCCGATGGGCGACTCGGCGAAACTGCGTGAGTTTTCCAGCAGCACGTACCGCCCACCCCGTGGCAGCTCGCCCGCCTGACACGCAGCGATGGCACCCACGAAGCCGATCTCCTCAGCGCGGGTCAACAGCAGACGAACATCCGGCCTCGTCGAACTCCCGCCATCGCCATCCTCGCCCCCCATCACCGCATCAAACGCCGACAGTGCCGCCGCCACGCCCGCCAGATCATCGCAGGCCGGGGCATGGAGTAACCCATCCTCGATACGCGGGATTCCCACGTTCCACGTCACCACATCGCCCACTTCCGCCGTCACGGGCTTCTCGAAATGGATCGTCACCTGCGGGTCGCCCCGCGGCTCTTTTGCCCGATCAAACGCGGTAACTCGGCCGAATTGGGCCGCATCGTCGCCGTGCCAGAGTTGCACGGGCGTATTGAGGAAATAGCTATCGCCCACGCCGCCACGAAACGCAGCGTCGATGTGGTGTTCATCGACAATCCGTTGCACGACAAACGCGGGGTGATCCATGTGGGCAGTAATAAACAGCGGCCTGTCTGAGGCAGTCGCGCGGTGCCGCAGGAGCAGGTTGCCCGCGCGGTCCTGCGTCAACGTCAGCCACGACTGCCGCTCCTGTGCCCATCGGCCAATCCAGGCGATAACCCGCTGCTCACACCCCGCCGCCGTCGCAAGACCCGTCAATTCCAGCAGCCATTGTTGATGTTGTGCGTTCATGTTTCTACTGGTGGTGGGACTCATCTTAGGACCCATGGCGGGGTTCGCGTTTGCACTCATGTTGGGGCTCATCGGTGGGATCGTTATTCTGTGTGGCATGCCGACGCTTGTCGATCAGCATTGCCGCAAGTGTGATTATGACCTCACGGGCCTGCAGCGTGCGGGTCGCTGCCCGGAATGTGGTGAGGCCTACGATGCCGACGGCGGCTACGGCCTCCGTCGTGCCACCGATGGGCTCGACCGCGGTGAGCGCCTGCTGG
>JBGSTK010000185.1:0-15239 GCA_041736565.1 Phycisphaeraceae bacterium
TCTGGTGCCGCGGTGGGAGGCATCTTGACGGATGCCTGTTGCTGACTTTGTGCCCGCAAGGCGGCGGCACGCTGATCGTAAGCCGCCTTGGCTTCGACGCGCTGACGCATCTGCTGCATGGTCAGGTTTTCAGGTCGAGTAGCGGCGGCACCCCCCCGCTGCCTCGCTTGGGCGCGAAGCTCGGCACGACGTTGAGCGGCCAAGCGATCCAGATCGCTCTGGTTGCTCTGGTTGGTCTGATTACTCTGGTCGCTCAGGATGCTTTGGTTGCTCTGCGCTTCGGGCGGCGTGCTGAAGTCGCCGCGCTGTTGACGCTGCATCGCTTCCTTGCGGGCGCGGATCGCCGCATCCGCCTTCTTGATCTCTTTCCAGATGTAACCGAGGCCCGATCCCCCCATGATCAGGATCACAATGATGATCTGGATGTAGTCGATCCACGCAGCCAACATGGGAGTGGGAAATGCGGTCATGGCGTGGGCTCCTTTCAACCCATGCGTCGGCCACACGAAATCGAGCGGGCACGACCCATCGGGCCAAACGTCACACCATCCTACTCGACATCGCCGACGTGAAACACCGGGCGGGCATCTTCATGGATCTTCAACGGCGTCAGCTTGACGCGATAAACGGGGTCAAGCAATGCGGGCGTCATGACTTCCTGCCACGGCCCCGCCGCCGCCAGTTTCCCGCCATGGAGCAGCCAGACACGATCCGCGTAACGGGCTGCGAGATTCAAATCGTGGACCACCACCAGAACCGCCAAGCCGTGGTCGTGCGCCAGGGAGCGAAGCAGACGCATGGTGCGATGCGTGTGCCAGAGATCCATGGCGCTGCCCGGCTCATCGAGAAGCATGATTCGCCCGCCCCCCGCGGCTTGCGCCACCGCACGCGCCAGCAACACCCGCTGCTGCTGGCCGACAGACAACGCTGTGAAGGCGCGATTGCCCAGCTGTTGAAGATCGCACATGTCCAGCGCGCGTTCCACGGCTGCATGATCAGGCGGCAATGCAAAGCGCCCCATCTCCACCACCTCACGCACTGAAAAACCGAAACTCACCCCCGCACGCTGGGGGACATAACTCATCTGCCCAGCACGTCGCGAGGGCGTGACGGATGCGACCGGTTTGCCAAAAAGCAGCACGGTTCCCGAGGAGGGTTGAAGTTGTCCCAACATGAGTCGCAGAAGCGTGGTTTTTCCCGCGGCGTTGGGGCCGATAAGGGCCGTGACCATGCCCGCAGGAAGATCGCCGCTGAAGCCGTCGAGCACCGTGGGCTGTGTGGGCTCATAGGTAAAACGCAGATCGCCAACGGCCAGCGGCACCGCGGAAACGGCGGAGACAGCGGAGCCCGAGGAACCGGAAGATTGGGCCAAATCTGGGGCCATCATGGGCGGCTTGCTCCGGCGAGACGGATGGCCGGTGTGATCGGGATATGACGTCTGGGAAACATTTACCGCATTTTACGGCATTGACGCTTATGCCGGTGCCGCGGGTTGCCGATGTTGACCGTGACCCGTTCGCAGGACTCGTCGGCCATGCCCACACACCCCGCGCCTATCGACCCGCAAGAGCATGCATCGCGCCCCGGTGCTTCCGTGCCTGAGGCTGCCGGGCTGCCCGACATCCACGATCCTCTGGACATCCTTAACGACCTTCAAGATCGCCTCGGCCGCCTTAGATCGTGGCAGAACGATCAGCAGCGTCAATCGCTTCAATTACAGCAGCAGGGCGTCGAACTTACATCGCGCGAGGAGACGCTCAAGGCGCAGATGGCGGTGGTAGCCGGGCGCGAAAACAGGCTCGAACAGAAGCGCGCTCGCCTCAGCCAACGACGCGGCCGCCTGCAGGCTTTACGCGTGGCGCTGCGGCAGCGGATCATCGATCTGGCGGAAAAGCGTCAGGCATTGGAAGCACAAGCCCGGGAGATCGGTCAGGACCGCGCAGCATTGGTGGAGCAGCAAGCCGCATTGGCCACGCAGCGACTCGATGCGGAAGCGGAACTTCGTCAGCTCGATGAGCAGCGTGCCACGTTGAAACGTCAGCAGGCGCAGCTTGATGAGGATGCCGAGGCATTGGCGGAGTTGCGGCGAGAAACTGAAACTCAGTTGGCGACGGACCGCCAGCAGCTTGAAGCTCAGCGTGCCGAATGGTCCGCGGAAAGCCAGCAGGCTGCCGAGGAGCAGCACGCCCGCCAGCAGAAGCTCGATGCGCAGGCTGCTGAACTGGCGTCGAGACAGCAGGACCTTGAGCATCAACAGAACACACTGGAAAGCGATCGTCGCAACGTCGATCTGCAACAACAGCAACTTGACGATGTGATGAGCGGCATCGAGGAACAGCGGCTGACGCTGGCGGAACGAGAAACGCAGCTTGAGGCGTTGCGTGCTGACGTCGAGTCGACGCGTAAGGGCCTCGCCGCCGACGAAGGTCGGCAGAGTCGCCAGGAACTCGACGCGCTCAAGGCCCGACAATCGCAACTGGCCTCGGCAGAGCAAGCGCTGCAATCTCAGCAGCGGGAGTTCGACGAAGCACGCAAGGCCTTGGCGTCGCAAGAGTCCAAACTCGAGGCGCAGAAGCAGGAGATCGCCACGGCCCGCGCGGCACTGACTCAGGAAACTGAGGCATTAGCGGCGGCGCAGCGCCACCACAAGGAACGGGCTGCGGAGTTCGACGAAGCCGCAGCCGCGCTGGCGGCTCGTGAGAATCAACTCGAGAACCGTTGCACCGATCTCAAGGCGGACCATCGTCGCCTGGAGCAGGAGCGACAGGCTGTTGCTGATCAGAACCGAGCGCTGGCCGCTGCCCAGGAGCAGCTTGAAACGACGCGCCAGGAGCTTGCACAGAAGGTCGCCTCGCTGGACGAGCGTGCCGCCGACCTTGACGTCCGTGAACAAACGCTGGCGGCACAAGCTGCAAAGGGCGCTTCGCTAGAAGCTCAGGCGGCTGTGGCGAAGAGCGATGAAGCGTTGGCTCAGCGTGCCGAGGCCCTGGATCGCCGCACCGCCCAACTGGAAGCCAACTGGGCTGAGTATCAGCAGACGGTCAAGCGTGCCGCCGATCAGATGGCGCAGCAACGTGAAGAAATCAAAGCTCAACAGGCCCGGCTCTCGGAGCAACAGCAAGCCGTGGCGGATGAGCGCGCCAAGGCTGAGCAGTTGGCCAAGAGCGTCAATCCTCGTCTAGTGCAACGCATCAAGGATGCCGATGCCGCGCTGACGCGTCGCCGCGCCAAGCTCTCGCGCTACAAGCGCCTGTTGCGCGAGCGTGGCAGTGCGGTTCGATCAAGTGAATCCAGGCTCAGTTCGTACGCGCATCAGTACGAAGGCTTGCTGCAACAGCGGCAGGTCGTGTTGGATGTGCGGCAGTTCCTCACGCAGAGCGAAGCACAGATGGTTCGCCGATGGGCGACGCAGAAGAGCGCGGGCCTGGTCGTCGGGGCGCTGCTCACACTGCTGTTTTTGGGCGTCTTTTCGCACATCGCGGCGCAGCAGTTTGTCGAGCCCGTGTGGCGTGCCACCGCCACCCTCGCCACCGCCCCGCCAAGCGAGGCCACACCCGAAGCTGCCAAGCTGTGGCTTGATGCCATCGCGCTCAACATGCTTCGTCAGCCGGTGTTGGCCGAAACGCTCAATCAGATGGGCCAGCGTGGCGTGAGACCCTATGACACCACGGATGCTCTACACGACTACCTCAAGGCCAACCTCACCGTCACAGCCGATGGCGACAGCCAGGTGCGTCTGGCGTTGACGGACACGAGTCGCGAGCAGGTTGTCAGCACACTTGAATCTCTGGCGCGGGGTTTTGTGGGCCATCAGATGGTGTTGGATCGCCAGGCAGATCGCCCCATTACCACCAAGGTCGTTCAGGCTGCGGCACGTGATGGCGAGCCCGTGACGGATGATCGTCTCAGATTGTCGTTGATGATTTTCGCTGGTGGCGTGGCCGTGGCTTTTGTGGCCGCCATGCTGCTTCGAATCTGGTTTAAGCGGACGCGTCGGGTGATGGAGGAGGCACCCGACGCGTCCTTTAGCACTTTGGCCGATGAAGCCCAATGGGCAGCGCCGCCGGCCTACGAGTCGCCCCTGCGGGCACCCAAGCCCCGTCTTCGTGGCAACGCCTGAACCAGCACGTCAGCGATCGGAGATTCTTCGACGGCACTAATCCGCCACCTTGAGATCGCGAGGCTGCAACTCGACTTGCTTGATGCTCTCAGGCAACTCTTTACCCGAATCGGCGCCCAGATCCGCGAAGCGACGCGCGGTAACCATCACGCGCCCTTCGAAAGACCCCACCAGCCCGTTGTAGTTCTTCACGGCCGCCTCCAGCGATTTGCCCACGCTTTCGAGATTGCCCACCATCGTGGCGAGGCGCTGGTGCAACTCTCTGCCTAACTCGCTGATCTTCTGCGCGTTCTCGGCCAACTGCTGCTCGCGCCAACCCATCGCCACAACTTTCAACAGACTCACGAGCGTGCTGGGCGTGGCGATGATGACGCCCTTTTCCATGGCCACCTCGATGAGGTCGGGCCGACGCTGCACCGCAGCCTGCAGGAAGCTCTCGCCGGGGATGAAGAGGATGACGAATTCCGGTGCTTGTTCAAATTGCCGGGCGTAATCCTTGGCCGCGAGTTTGTGGACCTGAGTCATGATCTGCTGCACGTGGCGGTCGAGGCATTTGAGTCGGCTCTCATCGTCTTCGCATTCCAGCGAATCGAGAAAGGCGTCGATGGGTGCCTTGGCATCCACCACGATGCTGCGCTGACTTGGCAGCCGCACGATCATGTCGGGGCGCAGGCGGCCGTCTTCGGTGTTGAGTGACGTTTGGGTCTCGAAGTCGCAGTACTGGATCATTCCCGCCAACTCGGCGACGCGCTGCATTTGCAGTTCGCCCCATCGGCCGCGCACTTCCGGGCGGCGCAGAGCCTTGACCAGGTTGGCAGTTTCGCCGCGCAGCTTGCCTTGATCCTCCAGCAGTGCCCGCAGTTGTTCACGAAGTTGCCCGTAGGCCTCGGTGCGTGACTTTTCGATGTCCGTCAGCGAAGCGCGATATTTGTCCAGCGTTTCACGGATGGGATCGACCATGGCCTTGATGGCCTGCTGCCGTTGTTCGAGCTGGGCAGTTGCGTCTTTTTGTTCACCCTCGAAGACCTTGCGTGCCAGTTGCAGGAACTGCTGGTTGGTCTCTTTGAGCACATCGCCCGCCAGGGAACGAAAGACATCGCGCAGTTGCGTCTGGGCTTTTTCAAACGCCGCCTCAATGGAGCGATGGCGCTCCGCAGCCACAGCCACGTCCGTTCGCAGCGATTCCAACTCACCACCCAACGAGACGTTCTGCTGTTGCGCCTCGACCAGCTCCGATTCAAGGTCTGCCGCCCGTTTCGCGAGACGACTGCGCTCAACCCAGAGCCAACCCGCCACGCCCGCAGCCACGACCAACCCCAAGGACAACAACGACGTGATGATGGGCCACATAACAACACATCCAGCGCGGGGAAATCCGCAGTCAGAGGCGAACTGCCACGATGGAGATGTTAAACGAATCCGCAGAGGTTGATCCGGCCGCCTCAGGCGCGAACATCGAGGTGGCGGTAGAGCGGATTTTTGGACGGGTCATCGAGCTTACCGGATTTGTCATCCGTCGCATCGGTCGAGGTGTCAATCGCCGACTCAACCTCGGGCGGATTCTGTTGGTCGGGCTTCTTGCCCTGTTGCCCGCCCCGCCCCTGCTGGGGCAACTCGCCGTCAACATGCAGGTGCGTGGGAGAGTCCTCAGCCGTGTCGTCCTCAAACGATCGGAGGTGCGTCTCGAACTTCTCCCGCACCTGCTTAGCCTCGTCGGCTGGATTACCCTTCTGACGCTCCTGTGATCGCGCCACCTGTTGGGCGGTATGGGCGGTCTGTGCGACCCCCGCGATCGTGTTGCTGGCTTGAATGGTCATGGCGTGGCCCCTCACCCCAGGCGGCTTCATTTTCCTTATCGGCCAAAATGCCCGCCTGACAATGGTGGGAGAAGCCCTCGCATGGAGGGAAGGTCCGATTACCTTGCTACCATGTGCTGATGTTTGGAAGCCACCTATCAATTGCCGGCGGAATGCACAACGCCTTGACCGAAGCGGCGGACCTGGGAATGACCTGCGTACAGGTCTTTACCAAGAACCAGCAGCAGTGGGACGCCAAGCCGCTGACCCCCGAAGCCATCCGCCTCTGGAACGAGCATCGCCGCTCCACCGGCATCAAACAGGTCGTAAGCCACGACAGTTATCTGATCAACCTCGCGGCCACGAATCCGGTGACGTACGAAAAATCGATGGCAGCCTTCCGCATTGAGTTGGAGCGATGCGAAAACTTGGATATTCCCTGGCTGGTGACGCATCCAGGGGCACACCTTGGAGCGGGCGAAGACGAAGGCATGGCCAGGGTCGCGGCCTCGCTCGATGCGATTCACGCCGACCTGCCGGGCCTTCGGGTCGTCACGCTTCTGGAGATCACCGCCGGGCAAGGCACCACGCTGGGCCACCGGTTTGAGCATCTGAGGCGGATCATCGACCTGGTCAAAAAACCTGAGCGACTGGCGATCTGTCTGGACACGGCCCACATGCTCGCTGCGGGTTACGACCTGACGTCCGGGCCGGGCATGGCAGCGGTACTGCAGGAAATCGATGACGTGGTGGGTCTGGATCGAGTCAAGGTGGTGCACATCAACGACTCGAAAACGCCTCGGGGCAGCCGCGTGGATCGTCACGCCCATATCGGCCACGGCCACGTGGCGCTGGCGGCCTTTGGTGTGCTCATCAACCATGCCCACTTCACTGACATCCCCAAGGTTCTTGAGACCCCCAAGGAAGATGCACCTGATGGTCGGCCGTGGGATGCGGTCAATCTCGAGACGCTTGGCAGTCTTCTGAAGCCCACGAAAAGGCCGCTGGCGTCGAAGAAGTGACGGCTGCTGCGTTATCACGGTGATCCTCAGCGACATCCTCGTAGAAGCGTCGCAGTACATCGCGCCAATCATCGAGACTGCCCACAGCGATAAACGCCGCGGCGACGGCATCGGCCTGCGGGTGATGGCGTGAAAATTTGATGCCGAACTTTCGCATCATCATGGACGCCTGCTTTTCGCCGTGCAGGCCGATGGAAAGCTCGAAGTGCTCCTGTAGCACCGCCCGCTGCTGAGCGAGCGTCGGCGGCCGCGTTCCACGGGCGATTTCGCCACGAAGCAATGCGTGGGCCTGCTCGAAGATCCACGGATTGCCGATGCAACCCCGTGCGACGCTGACGGAATCGACGCCGGTCTGTTGGATCATGGCGAGGATGTCGGTGGCCTCCCAGATATCGCCAGAGCCGGCAATGTGGAAAGCCGGAACCTCGGGGTGCGGCTTGGCAAGAACGTTTCCCACGACTTTCGCGTCGGTGCCGCGATACTCCGAGACGAGTTGCGTCAGAAACGGCCAGTGTGACGGGCCCAGGTATTTCTGCTCGACGGTACGCCCGTGGACGCAAGCCCCGGCATAACCCAGATCGATGGCAGCCGTGAAGATGCGGTGGAAGTTCGCAGCCGCTTCGGGGGAATCATCACTACCCCGCCGAAGTTTGACGGTACAGGGCACCGCATCGGGCACCGCCTGCCGCACCGCGTCGAGAATGTCGATGGCCTCCTGGGGCATGCTCAGGAGGTGGCCGCCCCGACTGCGTTTCTTGATCTTTTTGACCGGGCAGGCCAGGTTCACGTCGATGACGTCGTAGCCCAGACTCACGAGGATGGTCGCCGCCTTGGCCATGTCTGCCGGGTGCGAGCCCATCAACTGTCCAGCAATGGGATGGTCGCGGTCATCGAGGGCCGCCGCCGCCAAACCTTTGCCGCCGTTGAGCAGGAAGATATCGAGCATGGCTTCGGTGACGGCATAGGGCGCCCCGTGCCGCCGCGCCACGAGGCGCATCGCAGCGTCAGAATAACCCGCCAGGCCCGCCTGGAAAAAAGGGGCCTGGAGTCGCAATTTGCCCAATATCGTCATGGCGACGATTATAGTGGCTCCGGCAAGCTGACCGGCCCGACCGATCCACCGCCACGACCAAGGATGAACCATGCCACGAATCTTGCTGACCCTGATCTTCACAGCCATGCTGCTCCCCGGCTGCAACCTGTGGCAGTCCGGGCCCGATACCAAACTCGCGCAAGAGCTTTCGGCGTTGCGTTACCCGGCTGACGCAACCCGAGGTGAGGACCTCGATGTTCTGGTCATCGTGAAAGGCCAGCAACTGCAATTGGTCAACCGCACTGCCAAGCCCTACAGCGACATGCAACTCTGGCTAAATCAGCAGTACGTCGGCACTGTCAGGCAGATCGCCATCGGCACCGACAACAAGCTGAGCCTCGGCAACTTCGTCAACTTCCGGGGCGAGTCGTATCCCACCGGGTCGTTTCTCCATCCCGAAGATGCCTTCCCCGTCGTGATGGCGGAACTCTACGACCCGCAAAACAACACCCGCTATCGTCTGGTGGCGCGCGTGACAGGCTTGTAATCCCAATCTCGGCTACTCACCCAGGCTTAGCCGTCACTCGGACGTGATGGCCAGCGGTGACCCCAAGTCTGACATCAAGTCCAAGACTCGTCTCAAACCCCCGATACATTCAGCAAAAAAAGGATTCCTCATGGACGCATTGACCCTCTGGCGCCGTTACCGCGACAACCTGTGCGAATGCCCCACCGTGGGCTTGTCGCTGGATATTTCGCGGATGAAATTCGATGACGAGTTCTTTGCCCGCATGGCCCAACCCATGGAAGCGGCCTATGCGGCCATGGATCGCCTGGAAGCTGGTGAGATCGCCAACCCCGATGAGAATCGCATGGTGGGTCACTATTGGCTGCGCGATGCGCACCGGGCACCGAGCGATGAAATCCGCCAGGAAATCGAAGCAACCCTGGCGAGCATCCGCGGGTTTGCCGGCGAGGTCCATGATGGAACCGTTCGGCCGCCCGACGCCGCCAAGTTCACCGAACTACTGCTCATCGGAATCGGCGGAAGCGCTCTGGGGCCGCAACTCGTCGCCGATGCGCTGGGCTCACGCAAGGACAAACTCAACCTCCACTTCATGGACAACACGGACCCCGATGGGTTTGACCGCGTCTTTGCCGATCTGGGCGGACGTGTCAAGAGCACGCTCGTGCTGGTCGTCTCCAAGAGTGGCACAACGCCCGAGACCCGCAACGGCATGATCGAGGCCATCGCGTTCTTCGCCAAGAAAGACCTCGACTTCGCCAAGCATGCCGTCGCCATCACCCTCACGGGCTCCAAGCTCCACCAGCAGGCGACCAACGATAACTGGCTTCGCATCTTCCCCATGTGGGACTGGGTCGGCGGACGTACCAGCGTCATGTCGGCGGTGGGTCTGTTGCCCATGGCGCTGCAGGGCATCGACATCCACGGCCTGCTCGAAGGCGCTCACGAGATGGACCGCATCACCCGCCAGCACGACACCCGCCACAATCCCGCAGCGCTCATGGCGCTGATGTGGCATCTGGCCACCGGCGGCAAGGGCGAGAAGGACATGGTCGTGCTGCCCTACAAGGATCGCCTCCTGCTGCTCTCACGCTATCTCCAGCAACTCATCATGGAATCGCTGGGCAAGGAGAAAGACCTCGATGGCAACATCGTCCACCAGGGTCTAGCGGTCTATGGCAACAAGGGCTCGACGGATCAGCACGCCTACGTGCAGCAATTGCGTGATGGCGTGGCGAACTTCTTCGTCACCTTCCTGGTGGTGATGCAGGATCGCGCCTCTGGAGCCGCCCGATCTGCACCCGAAGTCGAGCAAGGCGCCACGGCCGGTGACTTCCTTAACGGCTTTTGGCAGGGCACACGCACAGCTCTGTTCGACAGCGGCCGGGAGTCGATGACACTGACTCTTCAGCAGCTTGATGCCCGATCGCTGGGCGCGATTGTGGCGCTCTATGAGCGTGCCGTGGGCTTTTACGCCAGCCTCGTCAACATCAACGCCTACCACCAGCCGGGCGTCGAAGCAGGCAAAAAGGCTGCGGCTACCGTGCTCGATCTACAGCGTCAGGTCGTGGCGTTCGTCAAGGAGCAGTCGGCCCCGTTGACTGCTGAGCAGATCGCCGACCGCATGGGCAGGTCCCACGATGTGGAGACGATCTTCCACATCCTGGATCACCTCGCAGCCAACCATCGAGGCGTGGCGAAGGTGCGCGGCAAGTTCCGCTGGAAGGCCTGAGTCGCGCTTCAGCCGTAGTCGCGATTCATTCCTGAGACGCGATATCACTGCGGTGTCAGTGCCTCGGCAGGTAGCGGCTCGTGGGTCAATACCACGGTCACGGGCACACGCAGGTAAGTCTGCGCAATGACGCGCAGTTCCTCGGCGGTCAGCTTCTTCACGGCTTGGAGAAACTCCGTCGGCTCATCGGCACCCAAACCGTAGAGGTCGTTGAGGGCTGCATCAGCGGCGCGATCCGACAACGACTGCTTCTCAAGAAACTCATCGGCCAGCACCGCGGCTTTGGCACGGTTCAAATCAGACTCCTCCACCAGAGATTCCTTGATCCGCTCGATCTGCGCCCGTGCTCGCGTCAACGCTTCGAGCACCTGGCCCGGCTGCGAGTTGAAGAGCACCGCGAAGTAGCCGGGCTCCACGCCCGTCATGGCACCGGCGCCCACGGCATACACAAGCCCGGGCCCACGACCACGCAATTCCTCCTCAAGCCAACCCGATGGAAAGCTCGAGAGCACCTTGGTCATGACCTGCACCGCGGGATAGTCAGCGCTGTCACGCTTCAACCCCGGGCCGTAGCCGATCTGCGCGGCTGCCAGCGGCTTGGATGTGGTGAATTGCACCGCCAGCGGCGCTGCAGGGGGATTGGGCGTCGGCGACGTGAAGGCCTCCATCGGCTGCGCGGGCATCGAGCCGTAAAGCTTGGTCGCCAGCGCCAGCACTTCCTGAGGATCGACATCGCCAAACACTGCCAATACCGCATTGCCAGCACCCAATCGCTGTTGATGGAATCGCGAAAGGTCCTCGACCGTCAGTTTCTCGACAACCTCGCGCCTGCCGATGGGAAGTCTGCTCCACGGGTGGTCGCCGAAGTACGTCGCCAGGAAGTTCGTGCGCAACTCACCGTTCCATGAATCGGTCGTGCGATCGATGGCTGCCAGCAGCCGGGGCTGAAGCTTGGCCCATTCCTGGGGCGGAAAATTCGGGTTGAGAATCACATCAGCCTGCACCTCAAAGACGGTTTTCCAGTCGCCCGAGAGACTTACCGCTCTGCTGTACCAGGTGTTGTTGCCGGCATCGGAACTCAGGCCCGCGCCGAGGCTTTCGATGGTCGTCTCGATTTCGTGGGCACTGCGATTGGCGGTGCCTTTAAGGATCATCTGAGCGGCGGCGTTGGCGATACCCTCGCTACCCGGCTCATCCGCCAGCAGACCGCCGAGGTGATAGAACTGCATGGCCACGGCTGGAATGCTCGTGCTGCGACTCACCAGCACGCGTAGACCGTTAGGCAATACGAATCGCTGAATTGGCTCGATCTGCCCGGCGGGATGACGCTCCAGCGGCTTCTTGCCCGCCTCACGCCAATGAGCCATCAACACGCTGTTGTCCAGATCCACCGCCTGTCGCTCCAACGCCTCGGCACCTGCCTCATCAGGCGAACGCGTCTGCATCGCCGCCTGCTCCTGCGCTCCGCCGGGCATCAACGTCACCGTGATAAGCCGTTGCGGATCGAGGAATCGCTGAGCAGCAGCCTGCACCTCCTGGGCTGTGATGGACTCGACGGCTGCGGCATATCGCGTCAGGTAATCGGGGTCGCCCGTCCCAATGAAATCGCGTGCCAGGCGAGAGGCAGTGCCTTCGGCTGTCTGCGCGGCGTAGATGACGCTGGCCAGCGTTTTTCGCTTAGCGCGTGCCAACTCGGCATCGGTCACGCCCTGGTCCCGGACCGCGGCCACTTCCGCCAATATCGCAGCCTTCGCCTGCTCGATGGCCTTGGCAAACACCGCTGCAGCATCGTCGTTAAAGTCCGTAACCCGCGGCGTGGCGAGTTCGCTTTCAACACCAAAAAAGCCCTTGCCCCAACTGAAGCTCAGGTTGTACGCGGCGATACTCGTCACCAGCCCAGCTTCGTCCCGCACCTGGCGCGACAAACGACTCGATTCACCTTGACCCAAAATGACCGCCAGCACGTCCAGCGCGTAGTCGCCCTCCTGTCCCAACTGCGTGCCCGACCACGCCATTCGCAAGCGCGGCCGCTGTATGCCCGCATGACCGCTGAACGTGCGCGGCCGGTCGATCTCAGCCTCGATGGGGAAACTCAACTCAGGAAGCTTACCCCGCGCAGTGCCCGACCACGCCTTGGCGATCTGCTCTAAAACCGCCTTACGGTCCACATCGCCGGCCACGGTGAACACCATGTTGTTGGGCACGTACATCCGCTTGTAGAAGGCATAGATTTGATCCCGGCTGATCTTCAAAAACTCATCGAGGTAGCCGATGGTCGGATGCCGCGCGGGGTGGGCGGTGAAGCGTGCCTGCTGCGTGAGCTTCCAGAAAATGCGCCCCGGATCGCCCTGCCCCATGGCGAACTCACGCTGAATCACATCGCGTTCACGCTTGTACTGCTCTTCATCGATGACACTGTTCTGCATCCAATCGGAAAGCAGGTCGATGGCCTGCGGGGCAAACTCGCTGGTGGTGTTGATGTAGTAGCTGACGTTGTCCAGACTGGTGGCGGCATTGGTCCGCGCCCCGATGGCACCGAGGATTCGATTGTTCTCGGTTTCGGATCGTGTCGTCGTGGTGCCGCCCGACAGCAGGTGTTCGAGAAAATGTGACAGCCCCGCGCCGGTGTGCTCCTGCTCGTAGATCGAGCCGGTCTTAACCCAGACCTGGGCGCTGACGACCGGGGCTGAATGGATTTCCTGCACGATCACGACCAAGCCGTTGGGAAGCTGCGCCAGCAGTCGATCGCCGGTGTCTTGCAGGATTTCGTAGGCGGCGTCCTTGGCGGGGGCGTCCTTGCCAGCGGCATCCTTCAGGGCCTCATTGGCGGAACTTGCTGGACTAACTTGCTGGGACAAAGCGGGATCTCCGGATGTCATCGCCACGAGGGCGACGAGCGTTATCACGAGTGCCGACAGGGCGTCACGGACGGGGCTAGTCATGGGCGCAAACTCCAGTCAGAATGGAGGCATAATAGGCGATTGTCTCCGAAACCGTCCGGCCACCGCAGCAGGTTTATGTCGCGCCCCGATCCGTGTCACGAAGCCAAGTCAGCAAAGATTCGGCAAATGTTTTTTGCTGGGCTGCTAGATACGCAAGGCTGTTAGGGTATAATGCTGGATACTTGTGGTGGCCCTCTTTCGGGGTGGCCCAAGGGGATGAGCGACGGTAAAATGGGGACTTGGGGCAATTCTCAGACTTATGGTGGAACCCGCAACCGACGGACTGCCACCGTTTACAAGGGGTGATTCATGGTGATGAAGGCGACCAAAGCCAGTCGAACCGCTGTTAAACATCGCATTGTGCTCGTCGACGACCACCCCGTGGTTCGCCGCGGGCTGGCGATGCTTATCGAGGCGGAACCTGACATGGAGGTTATTGGCGAAGCGGGCGAGGCAGCCGAGGCTGTCTCCATGATCGACAAACTGGCGCCTGACCTGGCGGTGATCGACGTATCGCTGGGGGGGACAGACGGCATCGACCTGATCAAGCAGATTAAGGCCCGGGGCACCGAGACCAAATTGCTCGTCGCCTCCATGTTCGATGAATCGCTCTACGCCGAGCGTGCGCTGCACGCTGGTGCCAACGGATACGTCAACAAAAACGAAGCCACCGAACAGATCGTCGAAGCTATCCGAACTGTCCTCAAGGGCAAGGTCTTTCTGGGCCCCAAGATGACCGAGCGTCTGCTTTCCCGTGTGACGCGGGGCGAAAATGACCTCAAGCGATCACCCATCGAAACGCTGTCCGATCGCGAGTTGGAAGTCTTCCGCCTCATCGGAGAGGGCCTGACCACCCGCGAGATCGCCGCCAAGCTTCATCTCTCGACCAAGACCATCGAAACCTATCGCGACCACATCAAGACCAAGCTGGCCCTTAAGCACAACACCGAGTTGATCCGTCGAGCGGTGCAGTGGGTCATTGAGCTGGGGTAAGTTCCGGGGGTTCTATTGCCATCCAGTTCCTCGGAGGGCCATTGCACGCACCTGCTTTGGTGACGTCGCCGCTGCGCCGCCGCTGCCGCCTTTTATCAGGCCGACCCCCATATACCCTTACGTGATACCCCGATTACCAAGCACCGAGGACGCCCCATCGCCTTAGGCATTCATGAGGCCTACTGTTTAAGCAAGTCCATGGAGATCGGAACCTACGAGAAAGGAACAGTTATGAAGGCAACCGGATTGGCAGCAACGATTCTGGCAATGGGTATGTTCATCGCGGCCCCGGTGGTCCTGACCGGCTGCTCCGACGATGATGACTTGGGTGACGCGTTGGAGGATGTCGGCGACAACGTTGAGGACGCTGCCGACGATGCTGGCGACGCCATCAAAGACGCGGTGGATTAACACCCCAAGGGGGGCATCCAGTTCCCGGGGTATTTGTGTTTGTTGAGTCGATACAACCTGAATTGAACCACAGAACGGTGTGCCGCCAGGGCGCGTCTCTTACTTAGGGCCGCCCGATGACACGCCGTTCTTTTTTTTCAGCTCCACCGGCAACAACCATACTGACGAGCGGGCCAACGGGCGATTGCGTTGCTTAAGTTATCGGGCCGGGTCCCGCGTCCTTGCCCGACGCTCCGATATTTTGACGCCCGGGTCGCGCGCCTGCACCCCGCAGTCCCTTACCTTCAGCCCGTAGTCCATTACCTTCAGACCGCAGTCCCTTACCTTCAAACCGTAGTCCCTTACCTTCAACCCGTAGTCCCTTACCTTCAGCCCGTAGTCCATTACCTTCAGCCCGTAGTCCATTACCTTCAGCCCGCAGTCCCTTACCTTCAGCCCGCAGTCCCTTACCTTCAGTCCGTAGTCCCTTACCTTCAGACCGTAGTCCCTTACCTTCAGGCCGTAGTCCCTTACTTTCTGCCAAAAGTCCCTTACCTTCTGCCAGAAGTCCTTTACCTTCGCGGCGACGTCGTGTGTTATTGGGACCGAATGGTTGGGCGCTTTGGGGCGGTCGTGGGGTTTGCGGCGGCTGCGCAAATCCTGCGCTCGATAACAAATGCGTGTC
>JBGSTK010000222.1:0-31904 GCA_041736565.1 Phycisphaeraceae bacterium
CGCGGGGATGCGGCGGTCCTGCAAATGCGCCACCAACTCGTAGAACGCATCATCGCGCGCCACCGCGGGTGCCAACCAGGCTGCATCCACGACATCAAGCTGCTGCGGTGCGGCGACCAGTTGAGCAGGCGCCGCCGTGAGAATTCGCGGCGCATCGGTACCCCACGCAGCGATCACCTCATCGGGCAACGCGGTGCGCGGGGCAGCGTCAATCATCATCAGGGTCTTTGTACGCATTAGCCCAGCCCGCCCGCCTGCGCGCCAAAACAGACGCCCAATTAACGCTCTTATCGGGTCAACGCGCCAGGCTCTTGAGATGGTCCACGGGCAGGTCCAGCCGCTGCCCCGGCTCCAAGGTCAGCGCATCAAGCGTCCCGCCCTTGAGCTCAATGGCAAATTGCGCCGGCCAGGTGCTCGTGTATTTCTTGAGCTTCGTATCGGGTGCATCGGGGTCGGGCTCCACCTGCATCTGGTGCGTGTTAACCACCCGGCCGGTGGGGTCCACGAAAATCAGGTCGATAGGCACCACGCATCGCCGCATGACAAACGCCAACTCGTTGGGATAAGGAAAGACAAAGATCATGCCGCCGTCAGCGGGGATGCTCTGGCGATCTGAGAGCCCCCGATGTCGCGACTCGGAATCCGCAGCGATCTCCAGGTCAAAGACACGCTTGTCGATGGTGAGTCGCAACGTCCCGTCAGCCTGCGGCGAGGGCCTCGAACCGCAACCGCCCAGGAACAGGAGCATCAGTAGCAGCGTCACCACGAGCTTCGACCGTGTAATCAGCGTTTGGTTTCTCATGGGTCATCTCCACCGCTTAAAACGCGGGATCAAACTCAGCCGCAATCTCAAACATCAACTACCCAACAACCACGCTTCATCCGCATCGTGAAACGTCACCGGACCGCGAGGCAGGCGTTGAAGGTCAAAGCGTTGAGCGAACGTTTGGGCTGACATCGGCTCATGGCCGTCGCTGATGCCGCACCATCCCGCCAGCAGGCCGATGACGCGCTGCGCCGATATACCGGGCTGCCGATACAGGGCGATACGTGTGTCACCATGCCGCTTGGCCAGTCGCCGGCCATCGCTACCCAACACGAGAGGCAGGTGCCAATAACGCAAGGGCAGCGGATAACCGAGCATCTCGTAGAGCAGCAGTTGCCGCGCTGTGGACGCCAACAAATCATCGCCACGCACGATATCCGTCACGCCTTGCCGATGATCGTCCACCACCACCGCCAGTTGATACGCGGGGAGTCCAGCCTTGGTCGCCACGATGAAATCCCCCACCTGCGCCTGCACATCAATGGCCTGATCGCCCGCCAATTCATCTTTGAAGCGCACGATCCGCTGAGGCACGATCAGTCGCACCGCCTGGCCATCGCTCGCGCCAGGCGTCACGCTCGCGCTGCTCTCACGCGCATCGTGGGTGTGGCGACACGTGCCCGGATAACGCAGTTCGTGGTCTTCCACATGCGGTGCCGACTGCGCCTGTTCGATATCCCGCCGTGAACAGTGACAGCCATACGTCAACCCCGCAGCCTGCAGCTTCGCCAACGCCCCGGCATAGGGCGACAGATCGCTACGCTGATAGCTCGGGCCGGCATCCCAGTTCAAGCCCAACCAGCGCAGGTCATCCATCGCCTCGAGGTCGGCTCCGGATTTGACCCGCGGGCCATCAAGGTCTTCAATGCGCAACACGATACGCCAACCCCGACGACGCGCCATCGCCCAATTCACCAGGAATGTCCGGGCATTGCCCAGATGCAAAGCGCCGGTCGGCGAAGGGGCCAGGCGGGTGGTCGGCAGGCGGTTTTGAGGCAACGTCATCGTCGAGTATGGTAACGCACATGGGAAAGTCGAAGGAAGATATGTCGGACGCAGCCCCTCTCAAGGTGGCTGTACTTATGTCGGGCGGAGGCAGGACACTCCAAAACCTGGCGCGAGCCATGAGCGACGATGGCCTGCCAGCCCAGATCGTCTGCGTCATCTGCTCCAATCCCCAGTCCCCCGGGATCGCCCGCGCGAGGGATTGCAGACTGCCCGTGCACGTGGTGTCGCGCAAGGAGTACGCCTCGCCCCAGGCTTTCAGTGAACCGGTGTGGAAGCTCATCCGCCAAAGCGGTGCCAACCTCGTCGTGCTGGCGGGGTTTTTGAGCCTGCTGACGATTCCCGATGACTTCGTCGGCCGCGTCGTCAACATTCACCCAGCCTTGCTCCCCGCCTTTGGAGGCAAGGGCATGCACGGCCAACACGTCCACGAGGCGGTGCTGGCGACGGGCTGCAAAGTCAGCGGTTGCACCGTGCACTTCTGCGATCAGAACTACGACACAGGCCCGATCATCGTGCAGCGAACCTGCCCCGTGCGTGAAAACGACACGCCCGACACCTTGGCGGCGCGGGTCTTTGAACTCGAATGCCTGGCGTACCCGCAGGCTATCGCGCTGCTGGCGGCCGGACGAGTCCGCATCGACGGGCGACGCGCTATCATCACCCCCAGCGATGAGCCCGAAATCATCGACGAAGCCAAGCTGCTTTGCCAGCGCCTTCATGCAGGCCACAAGCGTGGCGGAGGCCAACCCTACGCGACTCACCCTTTCGCTGTGGCCGCGCTGTTGCGTGAATACGGCGTGACCGATCCCGAAGTGCTCGCAGCCGCGTATCTCCACGATGTCGTCGAAGATAGCGACTACACCATCGAGCAGATACGAAAGGGTTTTGGCCAACGCGTGGCTTCGCTGGTCCACGAGCTGACGCTGGACCCCGAGCCCGACAGCTTCGAGGAGAAGCACCGCATGTTGGCCGAACATGCGCGAAAGATGTCGCCCGATGCCAAGCTCATCAAGCTCGCCGACCGGGCGCACAACTTGAGCGACATCCTCGAAAAGCCGCCGCACAAACGCACGCGCTACGCCCATGCCACCCATGCGCTGCTCAAAGCGTTGAAGCCCTGGCCCGATGAGGCCCTGGCGCAACGTGTGATCCTGCTGGCCAAACCTTACATGGACTGAGTGATCCGATGCCCAATGAATCCCCCACCAATGTTCCCATGCCCCGCGCCGACGAAATTCATCGGGGCGTCACCTTCGGATTCTGCGCCCGCAACGGCTACTTCGAAACGCCCGCGGCGAGGGTTGAAGTCGATCGCATGGCGGACCTCAATGTGAAATGGGTCTGCCTCGTCGCCACCGTCATGCAGGAATCCGCCACGTCTCCGCGGCAATTCGCCGATTTCGAGGCCACGCCCAACGACTACGAACTTCTGGAAATCATCGACTACATCCACGGCAAGGGCATGAAGGTGCACCTCCGCCCGATGATCGAATGCTTTGATGGCCATGGGCGCACCCAAGTCTGGTTTCCCCAGGATGGCGAGCGCATACCCGGCCGACAGAGCACCGCCATGGGCCAGTGGTTTGCCGTGATGCGAGCCCGCACTCGGCACTACGCCCGCATCGCCACCAAGGCCGGCTGCGAGATGTACGGGATCGACAGCGAACTCGACCGCCTGGTGCATTACAACAAGGAGTGGCGCCAAGTCGTCGATGTGGCACGCAATTTCTACACCGGCCCGGTGACATCCTGCCACACGCACATGGTTGATTTCCTAGGTGAGTTGCGCAAAGAGGACCACTGGTTTCGCGACCTCGATGTGTTGGGCACGAGTTTTTATCACGCCTCGGCCAAGGAACACGGCGCGAGTTTGGAAAGTCGCGTGGCGTTTCTGCAGCCCAAGGTTGAGCTCTATCGACAGATGGCTGCGGCACTGGGCAAGCCGATCATGTTCGGTGAGATGGGTTGCACCAGCAGCCACGCGGGTGGAACCAAGCCCAGTGGATGGAGCGGCGACGGTGGTTACCAACCAGCCGAACAAGCCGACCACCTCGAAGCTGTGCTCCGTTGTTTCTGGGATGAGCCGTGGTGGGCCGGGTTCTACTGGTGGAAGTGGGATGAGCAAAATGTTCGGCCGCAGTTCATCAACGACCCGTCGGGCGACAAAGGGTTCACCGTGCATGGCAAACCTGCCGCGCAAGTCATGAAAAAATGGTTTGCTCGTGAGGGACGATGATCTGACGCTCCACGACTCGGGCACGACTGCGAGCACGATGCGAGGTTGCGCGGCACGATGACTGGCTACGGGATCGATGCGCGACTCGGATGGGATGAACACAACAATGGCCTCAGAAACGATTCATGAACCCGGGCGCGATGTGCCGGTCATTGCACGGGCGGATGTCTGCGTGCTGGGCGGAAGTTGCACGGGCGTTTTTGCTGCGATTCGAGCCGCGCGGCTCGGCTGTCGGGTCGTGCTCGTCGAGCGCGCCGGCATGTTCGGCGGCGTGGCGACGCTCTCCATGGTCAACGTCTGGCACAGCCCGATGGACACCGATTACCGCATCCCCATCATCGGCGGGCTGACCACGGAAATCATCGACCGGCTGCGCAAACGCGGGGCCGTGACCGACCGACCCAACGACCCCAACTGGGCCTGGGCTTTCAACTCCGCACAACTCGCCATCGAACTCGATGAGATGGTGCGCGAGGCCCGCATCACGCCCATGCTGCACACGATTCTCGCAGCAACGCATATCGAAAATGATCGCGTCGTCGCAGCGATCGTCGAAAACAAGAGCGGGCGCGGCGCGATCGTGGCTGACATGTTCATCGACGCCACGGGCGACGGCGACCTATGCCATCGCGCGGGCATCGAGACCTACAAAGCCCAGCATATGCAGCCTTCCACGACCTGTGCGGCGCTCACCGGCTGGGCATCGCTCAAGGGCGTCAACCTCGGCAAGCTGCTGCTTGAGCATGGCGGCGAGCATGACCTGCCGCAAGGCTTCGCGTGGGGTGCGGAGGTGCCCGACAGTGACGTGTACATGCTCGCTGGCACCCGCGTCTATGAGGCTGACTGCTCCGAGGCCCAGGGCTTGACCCACGCAGAGATGGAAGGCCGCCGGCAGGTCCGCGCCATCCTCGACATCGTTCGCCAACACGCCCCGCAAGCCAAGCTGACGTTGCAGGCATTGCCCGCACGCATCGGCATCCGCGAGACCCGCCACGTCCGCTGCCTGCATCAACTGACGGGCGATGAAGTGCTCACCGGCACGCGCTTCGACGATGCGATTGCCAACGGCAGCTACCGCGTGGATATTCACCATCACGATAAGCCGGGCATCACGTTCCGCTACCTCGACGGCAAGGAGGTTTACATCGTGCCCGGGCGGCCCAGTGTCACGTCGCGCTGGCGCCCTGTGACGGAGGCCAACCCGACGTTCTACCAGATACCCTATCGCTCGATGGTGCCGCGGACGTCGCTGGGCAACGTGCTCTGCGCCGGGCGGATGATCGATGCCGATGGTCAGGCGCACGCAGCCATCCGCGTCATGGTCAACATGAACCAGACGGGTGAAGCGGCGGGCGTGGCCTCGACCCTGGCGCTGCGAGCGCGATGCAGCGTCGCCGATGTGGATGTGACCCAGCTTCGCCAAACGCTTGCCCAAGGCGGATCGATCATCCTCGCGTGATGACCGCTGCGCCGCGCCGACATACGACGCTTCCCGAGCGACTCTCCGACCTGCAAAACAACACGCCCATGAAACTCACCCTGCTTCTGCCCGCCAAGCCTGATCATCGCTGGACGCTGGCCAAACAGGTCGGCGTCAATCACGCGGTGACCAAGGCTGCGCCCGATCTGAGCGGGCTGCCTGCCCCTTATGACCTCGCCGCCCTGACCGCCGTGCGCGATCGCTTCACTCAGGCTGACATCAAACTCCTGGGCCTCGAAGGCGATCAGTTCGACATGTCACGCATCAAGTGGGGCCTGCCCGGACGCGATGCCGACATCGAGCGCTACCAACAGATGCTGCGGAACATGGCGGCTCTGAACCTGCGGCTGCTGTGTTACAACTTCATGCCCCGCCCGCGCGGCGCCCATCACGACTGGCATCGCACCGATGTGGAGGTGCCGCTACGAGGCGGGTCGCTCACCACGCGCTTCGATCTGGCAGCCATGCCCCAGCCCGCCAAGCTCGATCTCACCGCTGATCAACTCTGGGATAACTACGCCTACTTCATCCATGCCGTCATGCCCGTGGCGCAGGACGTCGGCGTGACCATGGCGGCGCATCCCGATGACCCGCCTCTCAAAGAACTCGGCGGGATCGGGCGCATCTTCAACACGCCCGAAGCCTTCGACCGCGCCTACGACCTCGCGCCCTCGCCGTCCAATGCCGTCACCTTCTGCCAGGCCAACTTTCGGCTCATGGGGGCTGACCTCGAAGCGACGGTGCGCAAGCTGGCGCAGCAGAAGCGACTGGCATTTGTGCATCTGCGCGATGTCCAAGGCGATGCCCACAACTTCACCGAAGTCTGGCATGATGAAGGGCCCACCGACATGCCCGCCATGCTCAAGCTGTATCACGACGTCGGCTTCGACGGGCCCATCCGCGACGACCACGTGCCGACGATGCACAGCGAGGACAACAGCCTGCCCGGCTACGCCATGTTGGGCCACCTCTTTGCTGTCGGGTACATTAAAGGTATCCTTCAGACCCACAATATCCCGTACCAGTGAAAGGCCCGGCCATGACGCACAAGATGAACCTCGACCGCATGCGCGCGATTCGTGATAGCACGGAGATCGCCGAGTTGACCGTGCCCGTGACCGAGTTGGCGCCGCGGTATGAGAAGCTCTACACCGGTGCGGTCAACGATGTGATGCGTGAAATGTGCCTGCCCAACCAGGCGCTACCTCCCGAGATCATGCCCCTGCGCGATGAGATGACCGTCTGCGGCGAGGCGTTTACGATCCGCTCCAATGCTGACCCGACCATGGCGGGCGAGTTGGAAGTGCGCGTCAAGATGCTCGACGAGATCAAGCCCACGCATATCTGTGTGTGGAACGCCAACGGCAACGACGGTGCCTCGCACTGGGGCGGCGTGATGACGCAGGCGTCGATGAAGCGCGGCTGCAGAGGCGCGATCGTCGATGGCGGCATCCGCGACACCAAAGATATCCTGGCGCAAAACTTCAACCTCTGGTACCGCTACCGCACCTCCAACGGCGCACTCTCACGCTCCAAAATCACCGGCTACCAGAAGCCCATCACCATCGGCGGAATCATCATCCGCCCGGGTGACATCATCTTCGCTGACATCGACGGCGCGCTGGTCATCCCGCGCCAGATCGCTGTGGAAGTGATCGAGCGTGCTGAACAGATCGAGCGCAACGAAGGCGAGATCAAGGAGTGGGTGGACGCCGGCTTGAGCGCCGAGGAAATCCAAAGCCGCGGCGGGTATTTCTGACCATTGACTCCCTCTCCCACGCGAGCAGGCGAGGGTCGCTACGAGCCGGAAGCGTTAGCGACGGAGTTTGGGTCGGAGTGCGAGGTATCCTCACATCTCCAACTGCGGGCGTGAGGTCTCGGGCCAGTCCACGTGGTAGAACTTGCCGCGTGGCTGATCGGTGCGCTCGTAGGTATGGGCACCGAAGTAATCGCGCTGGGCCTGGAGCAGGTTGGCGGGGAGCACCGCACTGCGATAGCTGTCGTAGTACGCCAGGGCGCTCATAAACGCGGGGCAAGGCACGCCCGCCTCAGCCGCCAGTGCCACGACCTTGCGCCAGTTGGCCTGCGCCTTATCCATCTGCCGCTTGAAATAGGGATCCAAGAGCAGGTTGATGAGCTGCGGGTTGTTGTCGTAGGCTTCTTTGATCTTCTGCAGGAAGCGAGCGCGGATGATGCAGCCGCCGCGCCAGATCATGGCGATCTCACCGAAGTTGAGCTTCCAGTTGTATTCCTTCTGCGCCTCACGCATGAGTTGGAAGCCCTGTGCGTAGGAGCAGATCTTGGAGCAATAAAGCGCATCGCGGATGGCTTCGATGAGCTTCTTCTTTTTCACTCTGGGCATCTTCGCTGGGCCTCGTAGCTTTTTGCTCGCGGCCACGCGTTCGTCTTTGATGGCACTGATGCAACGCGCAAAGACCGCCTCGGCAATGGTCGGTGCGGGGACGCCCATGTCCAGAGCGTTGACACTCGTCCACTTGCCCGTGCCCTTCTGACCCGCGGTATCCAGAATCGAATCGACGAGGAACCGGGGCTTCTTGCTCTTCTTTGCCGCTGGGTCGCCTTGCTGGAGAATGTCGGTGGTGATCTCGATTAAGAACGAATCGAGGTCGCCCTGATTCCATTGGCCAAAGACTTCACTCATTTCCCCAGCGGACATGCCCAGGAGATTTTTCATGAGGTGGTAGGCTTCGCAGATGAGCTGCATGTCGCCGTACTCGATGCCGTTGTGGACCATCTTGACGTAGTGGCCCGCGCCATCGGGGCCGATGTGCGTGGTGCAAGGCACGCCCTGGGTGATGGGCTTGCCCGGAGCATAGTCTTCCAGCGGTTTGCCGGTCTTGGCATCGACCTTGGCGGCGATGGCTTCCCAAATGGGTTTTAGCGCGTTCCAGGCCGTGGCGTCACCACCGGGCATCAGCGATGGGCCAAAGCGTGCGCCGGTCTCACCACCCGAAACGCCCGAGCCGACATAGAGCAGCCCCTTGGCCTTGAGTTCTTTCTCGCGACGGATCGTGTCGGTCCACAGCGAGTTGCCGCCGTCGATGATGATGTCGCCCTTCTCCAGCAGCGGCTCGAGCTGTTGGATGACCGCATCCACCGGCTTGCCGGCCTTGACGAGGATGATCATCTTCCGCGGCCGCTTGATGGCGCTGACGAAATCCGCCAACTCCTTGCAGCCCACGAGTCGCGGAGCTGAGGGTTCCTTGGCGTTGGCGTCGGCGATGAACTTTTCCATCGTCTCGGTCGTGCGGTTGAAAACCGCCACCGTGTAACCGTGATCCGCGATGTTGAGCACGAGGTTCTGACCCATGACGGCCAGGCCGATGAGGCCGATGTCAGCGGACGCTTGCGATTGCGCGGGCATAAAAAGCTCCAATTAAAAGGCGGGGTGCGAGCGGGGAGGATTATACGACAGAGACGAAACCCGCGGTTAAATCGCTGCGGGATTCACCGCGGACTCGCCGCACGATCAACATAGAATCGCCGCGAAATCGTCGCCTACTTCACGCCGACAACGTACACGACCCAATCCTCACGCGCATCGAGTTTCGTCGTGGGCCTGTAAATGCCATCGCTGTCATCAAGTTCATCATCCCACCGATCCGCCCAAACCTGCGCTTGCGAGAAACCAGCTTCGAGCATCAGCTCTGTAAGTTCGGGCAACGTCCAGAGCCGCCAGTCGTAGCGAAAGACATTGGCCCACCGCTTCTGCCCGGGCAACTCGAAATGGATGCGGCAATCGGTGTGGTGCGTCACGGGGTCAAACGACTTCTGCTCCCAAACGTATTTGAACGGCGCGAAGCCCTCGTGCTTGGGCGGCTTGATGCGCTGAGCCCACTCAGCTTCCTCGAAACCACCTTGACCGCCGTAGGCATCGATGATCAGAATGCCGCCCTTGTCCAGACATTTGCGTGCGACCTTGAAATAATCACGCATCGCCTGCCGGGTCTTCCAGAAGGCGGTGCTGAAATTGGTGGCTGCGACGATGTCCACCTTGGGCAGCAGTGGGGGCATCATCTCGCGCACATCGCCCATGATCAGATGCAGGTCCTCGGCCCGCGCTCCCAGCAGCCGATTGGCTCGGTCCTGCGCCCACTTGAGCGTCGGGACATCGAGGTCCAGACCGATGGCGCGATGGTTCTCATCCATGCCCACCCACGTCACCGCCACCGCAGCGGTCCCGCAGAAATCTTCCTTTAGCCGCGTGGGCAACGTGTGGCGCGTGCCGTTCTTCCGAGCGTAATGGGCATGGGCCTTGACGAAGAACTCGACTTCTTCCTGCGGGCCTTGGACGGATAAACGATAGAGATCAAGCTTGTGCGGACGTTTAGGCATGGTGGCAGTGTAGCGTCGGCGTGGGCGTTTGATTCTTCGCATCGCACGGGATGTGTCATCACGTGGCGATCACGAACCGATAAAGCTCCTGCGGACTGGTAAAAAACCTGCTTTATCCTATAATGTGCCGCTCCGCACTCCCGCCCGCCCCAACCCCCGACTCAAAGAGGAATGTCATGAGCATCAGCAATGGATTCGCCCGCCTCACTGCCGACGAAGCCGCGGCGATGATCGGCCACGGCAGCACCATCGGTTTTTCCGGGTTCACCCCTGCCGGTGCCGCCAAAGCTGTTCCCCTGGCGCTGGCCAAGCGCGCCAAGGCCATGCATGCCGCCGGTCAGGAAATGCAGGTCCGCGTGCTGACGGGTGCCTCCACCGGCAAGTGCCTCGATGAAGCGCTGGCCGAAGCTGATGCCATCTCCTGGCGGGCGCCGTACCAAAGCTCCAAGGCCCTCCGCACTCGAATCAACAACCAGACCGCCAAGTTCGTGGACATGCACCTGTCCCACGTCCCCCAGATGGTCGAGTTCGGCTTCTTTGGCCACATCAACTTCGCCATCGTCGAAGCCATCGATGTGACCATGGATGGCCGGGTGTATCTCTCGACGTCGGTCGGTGCCACGCCCAGCTACCTCCGTCACGCCGACAAGGTCATCGTCGAGATCAACCGCCACCACAGCAAGCGCCTCTGGGAAATGCACGACATCGCCATTCTTCCCAAGCCCCCCTACCGCAACCCGATTCCGATTCCGCATCCCCTGGCGCGGATGGGCACGCCCTTCGCCGTGGTCGATCCATCCAAAATTTTGGGCATTGTCGAAACCGATTCGCCCGACGGCGTGGCACCCTTCGACGAGCCGGATGATGCCAGCCAGCGTATCGCCACCCACGTGGTGAAGTTCCTGACCCAGGAGCTTCACGCCGGCCGCATCCCCGCGGATTTCCTCCCGCTGCAATCGGGCGTGGGCAACGTCGCCAATGCCGTGATGGCTGGGCTGGGTGCCTGCGATGAGGTGCCGCCGTTCTACATGTACAGTGAAGTTTTCCAGGATGCCCTGGTGGACCTGATGGCCAACGGTCGGCTGCTGGGTGCCTCGACGACGAGCCTCACCCTCAGCGAACCGCAGTTGCAGCGCGTCTATGGCGACATGAACCACTTCGCCTCACGCATCGTGCTGAGGCCTCAGGAACTGTCCAACAACCCCGGCGTCATCCGCCGCCTGGGCGTCATCTCCATCAACACCGCACTCGAAGCCGATATCTACGGCAACGTCAACTCGACACACGTCTGCGGCACATCGGTGATGAACGGCGTCGGCGGCTCGGGCGACTTCACCCGCAACGCCTACATGTCGATCTACGTCTGCCCCAGTGTCGCCAAGGGTGGCAAAATTTCCGCCATCGTCCCCATGGTCACACACGTCGACCACAACGAGCACTCCGTGCAGATCATGGTCACCGAGCACGGCCTGGCGGACCTGCGCGGCCTGGGTCCCATCGAGCGGGCCCATGTCATCATCCAGCAATGCGCTCACCCCGCCTACCGCGAATACCTGCTCAAATACCTCACCGAATCACCCATGGGACACATCCGCCACGATCTGACCAAGTGCTTCGAACTCCACCGCAACCTCATCGCCCACGGCTCAATGCTCCCCGACGTGGCGATCACCGTGTAAGAAGCGTCAGCGACGGACAATAGCCCGAAACGAGCCGGAAGCGTCAGCGACGGACCAGACGGGGTCTGCGAGTCAACGCGTTCATTTGCGCTGGACAATCAATCCTCACCTCGACGCCACTCACTCACAGCCCCGGGATCATAAAGCCCACCGCCACGTACCCGACATAAAGCAGCAGCAGGGGCACGCCCATCCAGCGAGAAAACCGCCCGCTGGGCACCGCAGCGGCAATGTAGAAACGGAAGATCACCAGCATCAGCAACATCACCGGCAGGTGGAGCCAGAGAAAAACCGCCGGCGTGGCGCTGGCGTGCTCAATGATCGGCAGCGGTTTGGCCAGGGCCGCGGCTCCAGTGACAAACAGCACGTTGAGGATGTCAGCACCAATCACGTTGCCCACCAGCAACTCGCTGTGACCTTTGTAAATGCTCGTCATGCCCACCACCAGTTCAGGCATGCTCGTGCCCAACGCCACCACCGTCCCGGCGATGACCACCTCGGGCACGCCCCAGCGCAAGGCCAGCACGGTTACCGCGCTGATCATGCCGTGGCTGGCCAGAAGCACCATGGCCAGACCCACCGCCAGCATGGCCACCAACACCAGCACATGCGCAGGCTTGGGATGAGCCTCGTCCTGGGCGAGTTTCTCACGCACCACGTCGGGAAGTTCAGCCTCGCCCCGCGTGTCACCCAGCGCCGCTGAGTGCTGCCGACTCCAGTGAACTGAGATGGCCATGTACACGCCCAGAAGCACAAGCAACAACGCACCGACGCTTCGGCCCAGCGTGGCGGCATCACCTTGAATCATCCAGATCACGTAGCACAACGCCGCAAGCAAAACGCCCGAACCGACCTGAACCCACCCCTGGCGGTTGAGAATGAAACGGTCGGCAGGCAGTGCCACCATCACACAGCCCAGGCCGAAGATCAAGCCCGTATCAGCGATGATCGACCCCACCGCATTGCCCAGCGCCAACCCCGCGTTGCCCTGCCAGGCTGCCATCACGGACACCGCACACTCCGGACTGGTGGTGCCCAGGCTCACGATGGTGGCACCGATGATGATCTTGGGCATGCCCAACCGAAACGCCAGGCCAGCAGCGCCTTCCACCAGCCAGTCAGCACCCTTGGAAAGCACCGCGATGGCGACGACCGTAATGATCACCAGAAGCCAGGCCGACTGGTGTGTAAAAACCTCTTTAAGCGGAATGATCTCATCCATAGCGGCGGTATTGTAGCGGCCCGCCGAGGGACGAATCGACCAGCAGATCAGGGCCTGATTTTTCGTCGTGGTTCGCAGTGCCGCCGTCAGGCGCGACGAGCCGGAAGCGTTAGCGACGGAGTTTGGCTGAACGTGCGCTGGAGACAGAGATGGGCGAGCCCCACTCACTCCGCGGTGACGATTTCGACTTCGACTTCGAACTGACCCTCGGTGAGGATCGCGGATTGGATCATCTGCGATGAGGGAGCGGAGGCGGGGGCGGGCGATTTCTGTTGTTCGTCGCTGATAGTCAAGGCTCGGCGATTCTTTTCTTCAAGCTCGCGGGAAAGCTCATCCACGCGCTTGGCCAGATCCTCTTTGGTCTTCGCGTCGTCGGTCTTCGCATCCTCAGCCTGCGCCACCGCTGCGGGTGCGGGCACTGACTGGGGGACAGATTGGAGCGGGGCATCGGCAGCGTCGTCCTTGGCTCCGACGTCACTGTCAGTGCCGGGGGGGACAACCGCGGGCACTCCGGTAGCTGGGGGCTCTGCCGTAGCGGCGGCGACCGGGGGGGCTGGGGCGACCGAGGGGAGCGAGGACGTGCCGGCTCGCGAACGCTGGGCGATGTCACGCACCAAAGTCTCGGTGATCTGAGCATTGGGCTCCACCACCGCCACCTGCGATGAGGGGGCTGCATCCCGGTTGAGATAGCCCACCAACTCCGGCACCTGCTCAGCGCGAAGGTTGAAGACAAACTGATTGGTCTGGGTGCTTTGTTCGGTCTGCTTGCTCTGGTCAGTCTGCCTGCGCTGATTAGCCTCGATTGACCGCTCGACTGCCTGCGACTGCTGCGGGCCATGGGTGACCTGCGGCGACGCGGCCTGATTGACCAGCGTGCCGTCAACCTGAGACTCGGGCTGCGGGCGTGCGGCGTCGACGGGAGAATCAAGCGCGCCTTGGGCCAGTTGACCACCGCGGTTGGGCTCCTGGGCTTCAACCTGAGCAGTGTCGTCTTGGGGCGATGGTGTAGTTGCCGCAGGCGCACCCGGCTGATTGGCATTTTGCGAGGGCGCAGCTTGCCCAGCCGGGGATGAAGGAGTGGCCGCGCGGACCGACTTGCCGTTGTATTCACGCGCTACCGGGGGCGCTGCCTCTTTCGCCGCAGTTTCCGCCGCTGTTCCAGCCGCAGCACCAGCCTCAATCTTGGCTGCAGATCCAGTCTCAACCGCAGCCTCACCGCCGAACTTCGTCGACGTCGTCGACCGGGGCCGACGCTCCACGGAACTCGTGCCCTCCAACTCACCGGCCCTGCCGCCCCCGCCCCCGGCCCCGCGACTTGGCGCGAGAGTATCACCCATCGCCAACGCTACGTCGCTGCCCGACGGCTTAGCCAGCGAAACCCCGTTGGCCATCGCCCAGCGGAGCACATCACTCTGCGCTGCTTCAGCATCGGCGGCAATGACTTGAATCTTCATCCGCTGCCCGCTGACGTTGCTGCGGTAGTTCATGGCCGTCGCGGTCTGACCGGTCTTTCCAACACGCCCCGCATCGGCATCACGCGAATCGATCGACGCCACGGCACCCAAATCGTTGGCGTACCGACCCGCCTCCGATCCGCCCTTCATCGCCACACGCCCCGCCCCCGGTTCTCCCTGCACGCCGGGCGTTCCCGGCACGCCGAGGGACGCGCTGGGCATCGCGTGCCGCCCGTCACCATCGGCCTTGGCGATACGCTGATCCCTTGCCAATGCTTCAGCCTCATTCTCAAAATCAAAACTCTGCACGCCCCGCTGATCCATCGCCATCTTCGACGCATCGGGGGCTTCATCGACCACAAGGGGCGCGGTCGTGGTGTTGGCGACGTTAAACGTCTCGATGAAGATCGGCACCACCACCGTCGCGGCAAAGACCAACATCGCGGCGATGGCGATCCCCATCACGATGCGTCCCAGGCGATTGGTGTGGATGGGGCGTGACGCAGGCGGCTCGTTGCCTCGGCTGTCGAGAAGCATGGACCGTTCAAGGTGTTCGCTAACCCGCTCCATGATGCCCGCAGGGGGCTCGACCTCGGGCAAGTCGCGCAGTGCAGCACGATCCTGGCTCATCTGCGTGACCAGTCGTCGAAGGGCGGGGTCCTGCCGGAGCGTCTCTGCAAAAGCGCGGGCATCCTGCGGACTTAAATCGCCCTCGATGTAACCCAGAATGAGGTTTTCATCGTAGTTGTCAGGCATCGTGGTGCTCAACCGTGCTCTATGCGGGTGTGGCGGTTGGGGACATCGCCGGCTTGACCGTTGCCATCGCTTTCGGACTGGCCATCGTCCTGCGCCAGGGTCAACGGGCAAATCTTGGCCATTTCCTGCCTCAGTGCCAACCTGGCGCGGAAGAGGCGGCTTTTGACCGTGCCCATCGGCAGGGACAGTGCTTCGGCGATCTCCTGGTAGTCCATTTCCTGCAGGTCGCGCAGCACAAGCACCGCCCTGAATTCCTCGGCCACTTGACCCAACGCCTTGTGCATCTGCGCGATCATTTCATTCTGTTGGACGCGTTGCTCGGGCGATGGTTCCCCATCGGCTGCGATTCTTGCCCGCAATGGGGTGGACTGGTCATCCCCCCCACCCCCTGATGCCCCGCCACCGCCATGTCCGCCCGTCCAGCCATCGTCGTCCAAACTGGTGGTCAGGCGAAGCTTACGCTTACGCAGGTGCGAAATCGACAGATTCATGCAGATGCGGATCATCCAGGTGGACAGGGACGCTTTGCCGTTGTAATCATGGAAGTGCTCGATAACCTTGACCATCGCATCCTGGGTCAGTTCCGCGGCATCCTGGGCGTTGCCCACCATGCGGTAGGAGACGTTAAAAAGCCTGCGGCGATAGCGTTCGAGAAGGTCCCCCAGGGCGGCTTGATCGCCCTTGCGAACTCGACTGATGAGTTGGGCTTCGTCAGCAATGGGCATGGCGGCTCGCGAGATCATGGTGATGAATCCGAGTGGTCGGACTCAACCCTTCTTACGCACCCCGCGGCCAAGGGGTTGGCCCACAGGGGATAGACGTTACTATGACCGGTGCGTTACGTTCACGCAACCGTGTAGCCGTCATAATGATGGCGGCGATGAACGCGAAGACGCGATGATAGCGGTGAACGCGAAGTCGGCGGTGAACGCGAAGACGCGATGACGCGAAGGAAAGCGGGAAAAGCAAAGAGAAGATTCAACCACAAAGGCACAAAGACAAGCAAAGAGCGGAATCGATCAAATAATGATTTGTATTCTTCGTGTCCTTTGTGCCTTTGTAGTTCCTCCCCCTCCGCCTCCCCGCCTTCCTTCGCGTCTTGGCGTCTTCGCGTTCAATCAAAAAAAGAACAGACCATGACCCACCCACGCAACACCTACGAATCTCCCCTGGCCTCGCGCAATGCCTCAGCCGCGATGCAGGCCATCTGGTCGCCGCAACGCAAGTTTTCGACTTGGCGCCGGCTCTGGCTGGCGCTGGCGGAAGCGGAGGCGGAGTTGGGGCTGCCCATCACGCAGGCTCAAATCAACCAGTTGCGTCAGCATCTCGACGACATCGATTTCGAGGCTGCAGCAGCGTATGAAAAGCGCCTGCGTCACGATGTCATGGCCCACGTCCACGCCCTGGGCGATGCAGCGCCCAAAGCCCGCGCCATCATCCACCTCGGTGCCACCAGCCAGTTCGTCAACTGCAACACCGAGCTGCTGCTGATGCGTGACAGCCTGCACCTCGTGGCTGAAAAACTGGCCAAAGCCATCGACAGCCTCGGCAAATTCGCACGCCAATACCGTGCTCTGCCCACGCTGGGTTTCACCCACTTCCAACCCGCCCAACCGACGACCGTGGGCAAACGCGCCACGCTCTGGGCTCAGGACCTGGCCCTGGCTCTGGCGGAGGTCGAACACCGCATCGATTCCCTGCAATTCCGCGGGGCAAAAGGCACGACGGGCACGCAGGCATCGTTCCTCGAACTCTTCGGCGGCGGGGCCGACGCTTCACCCGCGAAACTCAAAACCGCCCACGCCAAGTGCGACAAACTCGACGCCTTAGTCGCCAAAAAGATGGGCTGGCCGGCGGAAAAAGTCTTCGTCGTCACCGGCCAAACCTACCCCCGCGTGGTCGATGGCCTGGTGCTATCAAGCTTGGCCTCAGCCGCCGCTGCCGCAGCGAAAATGGCCACGGATATCCGCCTGCTGGCCAACCGCAAGGAACTCGAAGAGCCCTTCGAGAAGGACCAGATCGGCTCCTCCGCGATGGCGTACAAACGTAACCCCATGCGCTGCGAGCGGATATGCGGCCTGGCGCGGTTCGTCATCGGCCTGGTCCCCATCGCCTTCACCACCGCAGCCGAGCAGTGGATGGAACGCACCCTCGATGACTCGTCGACCCGCAGATTGACGCTGCCAGAGGCGTTTTTGGCCCTCGATGGCGTGCTGGATCTGGTCATCAATGTCACCGATGGACTGGTGGTTTACGAGAAGACCATCGCCGCTAACCTCGCGGCCGAGCTGCCATTCATGGCGACGGAAAACCTTATGATGGCAGCAGTTAAACGCGGGGCCGATCGCCAGGCGGTCCACGAAATCATCCGCCAGCACAGCCAGGCAGCCGCCCAGGGCGTTAAGGAGCATGGCCAGCCCAATGACCTCCTGACCCGACTCGCCACCGAGCCAGCATTCGCCCAAGTCGATATGCAGTCCGTACTTAACGCCCACCAATACACCGGCCGGGCACCCCAGCAGGTCGATGCCTATATCGCCAAAGTCGTCGCGCCCATCCGCAAACGATACCGCAAAGCACTGACCTACCAACCCCAACTCAAGGTCTGATTCGGGAGCTCACAAAACGAGCGCAAAAATCCCGAAAAAAGCCGCTCCAACCCCCCATCTATCCGCCGCTACCCCGCCTGTACCCACCCGTACCCCCACATATACCACCCCCATCACCCCACCATACCCACCCCACCCATCGACCCCCTTTTGCCGACCCGCAACCACGCACCCCTATATAATAATTCCAAAGTAAGGATCGCCCCCCTGATGAAAATTCTTCTCGCCAACCCGCGCGGCTTCTGTGCCGGGGTCAACATGGCCATCGAGTGCGTCGAAGCGGCGCTGACCCTCGTGGGCACGCCCCTGTTTGTCTATCACGAAATCGTCCACAATCGCCACGTCGTCGATCGCTTCGTCAAACAAGGCGTCATCTTCGTCGACCACATCGATGAAGTGCCCGCCAAGGGAACGGTCATCTTCAGCGCCCACGGCGTGAGCCCCGAGGTCCGCCAACGCGCACGCGACCGCGGCTGCACCATGATCGACGCCACCTGCCCGCTGGTCACCAAGGTCCACATGGAGGCTATCCGCTACGCCCGCCAGGGTTTCAAGATCCTCCTCGTCGGCCACGCCGGCCACGATGAAGTCGTCGGCACCGTCGGCGAAGCTCCCAACGCCATCGTCGTCGTCGAAAGCCCCCAGGACGTCGCCAAGCTCCCCTTCACCGATGAAGATCGCCTTGTCTACCTGACCCAGACGACACTATCAATGGACGATGCCAACCGCATCATCGATGCGATCAAGACTAAGTATCCCCGAGTCAAAGCGCCGCCCAGCGAAGATATCTGTTACGCCACGACCAATCGCCAACAGGCAGTGCATGAGCTGCGCGACGAAGCCGATGTGGTGCTGGTTGTAGGCTCAAAGAACAGCTCCAACTCCGTGCGACTTACAGAAATTGCCACCAACCGAGGCACCCGCGCGTATCTGGTGGACGATGTGACAGAGTTGGATTTCGCCTGGTTCAAGCCACAGGACACCGTGTTGCTAACAGCTGGGGCTTCAGCGCCGGAAGATTTAGTGCAAGGCATCATGAATGCGCTGGTGAAACGTTTTGATGCAGTCATCGAGGAGCGCAACATCATCGATGAAGACATGCACTTCGAGTTGCCGTTGAGCCTACGAGTACTAAGAAGCGAAGCCGCGCGTGCGTGATAGTGATATTGATCGCCGCACCCGCATTGAGGTCGCAAGCACCGCATGAATATGCGGTGTCGCCCCGCCGCCGTGCCGGGCCTCCGGCCCTCAATGAAAAACGAAGAGGGGGTTTAAGGCGCATCTCTTCCTCGGCCCTCACGGGCCGAGCTAACCATGTGCTGGGCCTCCGGCCCTAAAAGCCGGAAGACAACACCCGTCGCCAGTCTCAAAAATTATGTCTCGCGCTCCGCAAGTCCCGGAGGGGCAACACATCCATAGCTCGGCCCGTAAGGGCCGAGAACGAGCACCCCCAAAACTCTCTTCTTTTGCCTCAAGGCCCGGAGGCCCGACACATGTGTGTCTCGGTCCCGTCATGCCGAGACCAAGCTCCGGCGATGGCCGATCCATCATGGCGGCAGCGCATCGCCAACGGTACAATCTAGAGGAAGACCCAAGGGTATCTCAAAAGCTATTCCAGCCACCTATTCCATTCCGGAGCACCAATTGCCAATGACGGTCGTCCATAACAAAAGGCTGGTCATGGTTGTGTTAGGCGGCATCTGCTCCCTCGTCAGTGGAGCGTATATGTCGTTGGGATTTACGTTCGCGGACCTTCCGTCGGATAGCATGTTCTACAAGAATCCATTCGTGGTCTGCGCTGGAGTGGGGGCCACAACTATATTTGGGTGCGCACTCGGTTTGGCTGCCTGGGCGGCGCAGGTCAGCAGGGCAACATCACAGCCGAGACCGCGTAAATTGCGTTTGTGTGGATTCACAGTTGAGCAAAGGAGCTTCCTCCGTCGCATCTGTCTGGGCATGGCGGGGGGATGTGCATTAGCACTAAGTATGGCGCTATTGCTACAGTGGCCCGAGTCGGGCGAAGGTGTCGCTCGACGGGCTATCACACTGTTTGTAGTTTTCGGGGTCGTGCTGGGGTTTGCGCTGGTGATGCAGAGCTTCGGTCGCCAGCAACGATAGGCGGGCCGGAAAAAGACTTCGAAAAGGGAAGGGCGCTATTTCTTGGTCAAAGAGCCAGACCCAAAGGCACACGCCATGACAACGGCTTCATGCAACTACTTGTTCTTAATGACTCCCGACATATTCAACAGAATGGCTGCAACGCTTCTTTTATGTCTATCGCTCTGTTCCATCGTCTATGGTGAGAAAGAGCAGCATCTTTCCGCTCCGATGCAGATCAGCGCTGAAGAGGCATTCTTGCCATTCTATGAGAACGGCAAGTGGGGACTGCGCGTAAAGGATGGGGAAGTACTGGTCCCCGCGAAATATGACGAGGTGGACCACGTCACCGATGGCATCATCCCTGTTAGAGAAGGAAAGCAGTGGCGGTTGATGGATCGGCGGGGCAATGCTATTTCGGATAACGGATATGACCGTGTGGGTTCTATCGGGGGCGGGATGATTCCGGTGCAGACTGGCGGGAAGTGGGGGTACCTGGATTACGCCGGACAACTCCGCATCCCGCTTCGTTACGAACAAGCCTCGCGCTTTTCTGAGGGTCTGGCAGCGGTGTCTGTCTCAGGTAAGACAGGCTACATTGATCGTGCAGGCGACTATGCAATTTCCGCAACGTTCATCGCGGGTACTGATTTCTCAGAAGGTCTGGCAGCCGTTTTCGATGGTCGGTCCTGGAGCCTGATCGACCGCAATGGCGAGTTAGTGGGAAAGGGAAAGTTCGAGGCTATTGGCCTATTCGCCGAGGGCTTGGCCCCCGCCCAATCGAATGGGAAATGGGGCTTCATCGATCATCACGGAGAGTTCATCGCGCCGCCGACGTTTGACTATGCCTATGGCTTTTCAGAAGGTCTTGCTCCAGTGCTAAGTGGCATGCGATGGGGCTATGTTGATCTATCAGGTAAACTCGCCATGGAACCATCGCTAATACGTCCAGGCAACTTCAAAGACGGACGTGCACCAGTTTACGTCGAGAGTGGATTTGTTTTGATCGATCGTCAGGGCAAGCCCATGATCAAGCCCGTTCCGATCCCGAAGGATTGAGAGTCGGAGGTAGTTCGCGGCTCAACAGGAGCTTCGCCCTCCCGGGTTTACTAAAATTCACAGGCGCACGTGTCTGCTCGTCACGGCATATCAAGATCGATGCGCTCTTTGGGCTTGTGGGCCTTGATGAGCTTCTCGAGGTCAAATGCGCGGTCGCGGATGCGGGTGGGATCGTCGGTCAGGTCGGTGAGGCGGAGGCGGACGGTGCCGTCCTGGCCGACGTTCTGCAATTCGATGCGCGTGGGCACCCAGGGCTGCGCTGCGGGTGTCAGGCCGGCTATGTTCATCCGCTGATGCTCGGTGAGGCGGGCGGTGACGAGGCTGTGGCCACGGGCATCGAGCAAGTCGATACGACGGGGCAACGCTGTGACGGGATCCAGCGCCAGGCGCAGGCCGGTGCCTGGTGGTTCAATGACGTAGAGACCATCGACGACCTCGACGGCTGGGTTCGCGGGCGAAGCGTCAGGGTCCAGCGTCATCAAGCCCATGAGCGTCGGCCAGAGCAGCGGATGCACGGGCACGGGCAGCGGCTTGGTCGTGGGCTTGCCCGCGTTTTCGTGGCGGCCCACCATCACCGTGCCATCGCCCTGCAGATCGAAGAACCAATATTGCTCGCTGTCGAAGCCGACCCAGAAGACGGTGTTGCCCAGCTTGCCCACGCTCAGCGCCAAGCGGTCGGGCAGGATCAGGATGAGATTGCCTTCGCCTCGCTCGTGGTGCTTGCCCTTGTCATCGCGCCAGTTGAAATCGACGGTGGCGCGCGACCAGACCTTTTCGAGACCCGTTGTATTGACGTTGTAGCGCAACGCCAAATCGCGGTACGGCGGAATGGTCAGCGGCGGTCGCACTTCCTGCTCAGGGCCACGGGGCGGGCAGCCGACGATTGAGAGCGCCATGGTCGCGAGTACGATCGCTGTCATCCATTGTCGCAGTGTGGTGGAATTGTTTCGCATGATCGGCTTCTCGTCGGTGGCGTTATTTATTCGCAGATGAAGATGGGATCTACCACAAAGGTCACGAAGGTCACGAAGTAAGGCAAGGAAGTAAGGAGTTGATTGAATCGCGTAGTTCATATCCTTCGTGTTCTTTGTGCCTTTGTGGTGCAATCTCTGTCTCAAATGCCGTAGTCCCGCGGCTTGTAGAGCCGGAGGTTCTGAGGCTGGGTGAACCAGTCGATGGTCAATCGTAGCGCCTCGCGGAAGCCGGGGGCGCCGGCGAAGCGTGGCGACCATCCGGTGAGTTGTTTCGCCAGCGTCGCATCGGCGCAGAGTCGCTGGACTTCGCTGGCTTCGGGGCGGATGCGTTGGGCTTCGGGTTCGATTTCGATCTTGGCGTCCATCATTTGCGCGATGAGGGCTGCGGTATCGCCGATGCTGATGTCGTAGCCGGTGCCCAGGTTGACGCAGCGGCCCAGCGCCGCATCGCAATCGGCCAGCGCGATAAAGCCCGCGACGGTGTCGGTCACGAAGTTGAAGTCGCGTGTCGGGGTCAGTGCGCCGAGTCGCAGGCGAGTTTCACCACTGGCGATCTGGGTGATGATGGTAGGGATCACGGCGCGGGTCGATTGACGGGGGCCGAAGGTATTAAACGGGCGGCAGACTGTCACGGGCGTGGCGAAGGCGTGGTAGTAAGAGAGTGCCAGGTGATCCGCTGCGATCTTGGAGGCTGAGTAGGGAGATTGCGGCTGGAGGGGATGTTGCTCGGTGATAGGCACGAATTGAGCGGAGCCATAGACTTCGCTTGTGGAGGTATGAACGATGCGCGATACGCCCAGGTCGCGGCCGGCCTGGACGATATTGAGCGTACCTTTGACGTTGGTATCGATATAGCTTTCCGGGGCGTGGTAGGAATAGGGTATTCCGATCAACGCTGCGAGATGGAAGACGATCTGGCAATCGCGCATGGCGGTGCGGACGCAGTTGGCATCGCGCACATCGCCGGGGATGATGTCGAGGCGTTGTCGCTGATCGCTGGGGATGGCGGCGGCGACGGCGTCGAGCCAGCCGCATGTGCCAAAGGCGTTGTACTGCGCCATAGCGCGGACCCGGTGGCCGCGGGTGAGTAGAGCTTCGGTGAGGTGTGAGCCGATGAACCCATCAGCGCCGGTGACGAGGATGGTTGCGTCGTGTTTCAAGGTCTATGCCGTCCTGTCGTTTGGGTGCTTGTTCTTGCCGCTGGAGAAGAAGGTATTGAACCACAAAGGACACGAAGGGCACAAAGGATACAAAGGGACTCGGTTGCCTATCTCTATCTCTCTTGGTAGTGCTTTGTGACCTTTGTGCCTTTGTGGTTGATTCTCTACTTGTCTTTGCGTCTTGGCTCTCAATCACAGCTCTGCGTGGAGGATTTCGGTGAGTTGCTGGGTGACCTGGGCGATGGCGGCGTCGTCGAGGTGGGGGTTGAAGAGGGTGAGTTGTTCCTCCTCGTTCCACTTGCCCATGGGGCCCTTGGTCACGTCGAGCTTGGGCGTGAGACGCCAGACTTCCACGGGGTTACCAGCCTGGTCGGTCTGCTGCTGACTGCGGTCGTAGCGCAGCATTTTTTTGCGCATGAGGATGAGGCCCAGGACGAAGCGGAACGCGAGGCGGTCGGGCTGGGTGGTGTCGGCCAGGCGGGCGAAGAGGTTCATGAGCACGCCATCGTCGACGAAGAGTTTTTTCTTTTCGTTGGGGTGTGGCACGACGGTTCGCCAGTGGGAAAAGAGGCGTGGCGGCCGCTGGTTTTCTTCCCACGCCTGGAGCGAGACGTCGAGGCGTCGGAGGCCCAAGCCGCCCACAGCACTGTTGGGGTTGGCGCTGGAACTCGCAGTGGGGGTTTGATTTTCGGCGGCGGCGTCAGGGGATGAGAGGGCATCGACCTCGACGAGCGTGGCGATGTAGGTCTCGCCGGGCGTGAGGGCTCGGCCCGTCAGGGCGCACCGGCCGCTGCCTCGTTCGATTTCATACGCGGGTGTGTTGTACTGGGACATCGTGGCACAATCCTACCGCAGAGCGGGGTGGTGGGTGATGCGGGGGGTTGGTGCGGTTGCGGCGAGGGTAGCGCGCCTCGCAGGGTTTAGCCCCGCATTTGCATGTCGGGGCTCCGGGGATCCATTGCATGGCGGGGATCCTATTTGCATGTCGGGGCTCCGGCGATGCTCGCATTGTATCTATTACAAGATCAATAAATATTTTTATTTTGGGCGTTTTCATTTGACTGCAGATAGTCGCTGCCTAGTGTGACCGCGGAGTAATCCCGCGACACGAGGAATGTGATCCTTGGGTGTTAGTGGGGCAATTCAAGTTCGGGATTATCCCGGAGAGTGGAGAATTATAATGTCTCGCGAGCACCTATTGGCCTTTGGAGCGTCGGTACTTTCGTTCTACGCATCACCCGCATTGGCATCGACGCTACTTCAATCGGCAGAGAGTTTTGCGGTTTTGGGTTCCTCGGCGATAATCAATACCGGCGACACCAACATCACAGGCAATCTGGGAATCCATCCGGGCAACTGGATCACGGGTATGGAAACTGTCACGATCGCAGGAACCGTGCACACGACGGATGCGGTGGCAGAAAAGGCGTTGTTGGATGTCGAAATGGCCTACGGCGCTTTGGCGAGTATGGCGCCCACTGACAACTTAACGGGGCAGGACCTGGGGGGACTCACGCTTACGCCGGGCGTGTACTTTTTTGCGACCGATGCAGAGTTGACTGGCACCTTGACGCTGGATGCACAAGGCATGGACGATCCGCGTTGGGTCTTTCAGGTCGGCTCGGGGTTGACCACTGCCAGCGCTTCGACGGTGGTGGTCACCAACCTGGGCGACGACAGCGAGTTTGACGCTGAGGTGTTCTGGCAGGTGGGCCGATCGGCGAATTTAGGGGAGAGCACGGAATTCGTGGGCAGCATCGTGGCATACGATAGCATCACGCTCAATACCAACGCCACGATCATGAGCGGTCGAGCGATGACGTTGAGCGGCGTGGTATCGATGGATACCAACATCATCAGCATCTATTCGTTCGGTCGGGACATCCCCGGCCCGGGCTTCAGCGACGAGATCGTCTTTAACGATACGGGTCACTTCATCCCTGTGGCCGACCCGATCGTCAATGACATTGAGGCAGCGCCGACGACGGCTGCTCCCGAACCCGCGACGCTCGTGCTGGCAGGCTTTGCACTGTTTGGCTTGGGAGCGGGCGTGTCACGCAGGGCTCGGGTGTGAGTTATTAAGCGCGGTGTAGGCGTTAAGGATGCGCCATGGAGCCGCCGCATTTGCATGCGGGGCTTCGGCGGGGGGCGATGGATTGTAAACATTACAAAGTACCTATTTTTCAGATAAACACAAGAATTTGCTTGACTTTGCATTTAGTTGCTGGTTAGCATGAAAAATGGTCAATGCCCGCTTTACGGAGGAATGTATTCCTTGGGTATTGGCGGGCCAATTCGAATTCCGGATAATCCCGGAGAAAGTGAGAAGGGGCATGTTTCGCAAGCATCTGTTTTTTGTGGGGGCTTCACTATTGGTACTGTCCTTCTACACCGCACCCGCGCTGGCGGTGTCGGTCCTTCAGTCAGCGGACGACTTCGCGGTGCTGGGGGGTTCTACGGTGACCAACACCGGTCCCACCACCATCACGGGCGATCTCGGGGTTTATCCGGGCAGCTCGATCACGGGTTTGGGATCCATCACGCTGACAGGAGCCGTGCATCAGAACGATGCGGTGGCGCAACAGGCCCAGGCCGACGTCAACACGGCTTACAACGCCCTGGCCGCCTTGGCGCCCACCATGGACTTGACCGGGCAGGACCTGGGTGGGCTCTCGCTTACGCCGGGCGTGTATTTCTTTGCGGACTCGGCACAGTTGACCGGAACCTTGACGCTGGACGCAACGGGTTTGGACCATCCGTATTGGGTCTTTCAGATCGGCTCGACGTTGACCACCGCCTCTGCTTCGACGGTGGTGTTCACCAACTTGGGCGACAACAATGGTGCTGACGCTGGGCTGTTCTGGCAGGTGGGCAGTTCGGCCACGTTGGGGACCGGCACGGCGTTCGCGGGCAACATCCTCGCGGACCAGAGCATCACCATGAACACCAACGCGACGATCATGTGCGGTCGAGCCCTGGCGATGGTTGGTGCCGTCACGATGGATACCAACACCATCAGCAACATCTGCCTGGACATGGTGGATGAAGAAGGCGTCCCCGGCCCAGGCTTGAGCGGCGGCTTGGTCTACGACGATACCGGTGGCCTGATACCTTTCGTCAACGGCGACGGCCCGGGACCTGGTATCCCGGAACCCGCGACGTTTGTGCTGGCGGGCTTTGCACTGTTTGGCCTGTCGGCCGGTGTGTCGCGCAGGGCGCGGGCGTGAGGGTCGAGTTGGGGTGTTGGCGTCAATGATGTGATACTGCGGAGCCCCGCTTTTGCATGCGGGGCTTCTTTGCGCGCGGGGGATATCTCTTGAATGCGCACGATCGTTGCATCATCGGTGGCGCATGCGCTAACCTAACGCCACGTCCAACGCCATCATGACGGCGAATCCGCCCATGGCGCCCAGCGTGGCCAGGTCCGTGTTCTCAGGATGCAGCTGAGATTCCGGGATGAGCTCCTCGACCACGACATAGATCATCGCACCCGCGGCAAATGCCAAGGCAAACGGCAGGAGCGGCCGCATCGCCAGCACCGCGAATGCGCCCAGGACTCCGGCGAAGGGTTCCACGACTCCCGAAGCCTGGCCGTAGAAAAAAGCCTTTCTGCGCGAGAAGCCTTCACGGCGAAGGGGAACCGATACTGCAGCGCCCTCGGGGAAGTTCTGGATTCCGATGCCCACTGCCAGCGCGACGGCTGCGCCCAACGATGTGGACTCCAGCCCGGCGGCAACGGCACCGAACGCCACGCCAATGGCCAACCCTTCGGGGATGTTGTGAAGCGTGATGGCCATGACCAGCAACACGCTGCGTCGCCAACTCGTCGAGACACCCTCAGCTGTCTCACGCGGGAATCCGATGTGCAGGTGAGGTAGCACCTTGTCAACGCTCCAGAGGAACACGCCGCCGCCAAGGAAGCCGACGACCGCGGGCACCCAGGGAATGAATCCCATTGCCTCCGCCATTGCGATGGATGGGGCAAGCAGCGACCAGAAGCTGGCGGCGATCATGACCCCTGCTGCAAAGCCCATCATGCCGTCAAGGAGTTTGCGATTGACCGAACTGAACATGAAGACAATGGCTGCGCCTAACGCCGTGACGCCCCATGTAAAAAGCGTTGCCAGGAGTGCTTGCAGGACCGGGTTAAGCTCGGCGAAAATGCTCATAGATACCGGGGAACTTCGGAGGCCCAAGTGTGCAGATGGTCCGATGTCGCAGTGTCACTGTCAAACCGGGGGGTGGATGGTGCTGGCGTTTGCGGTGATGAATGCGATGAGGGATAGCCGCCGCATTTGCGTGCGGGGCTTCGGATTGCATGCGGGGCTTCATGTGCGCGGGGCGTCACGCGCGTGGCTTCGGATTACGTCACCGTAGGCGCATGGCGTTACCGCGCGGAGACGGTCAGGGGCACGGTTGCGAGGCTGTGGGTCGGACCGGGCGGGGGCGAGGCGGGCGGCTCGAACGAGGCGGCATCGAGTGCCAGGATGCGGTCGGCATAGCGACGGGCGGTTTCCATCTTGGGATAGCGCACCTCGCGGTAGCCCGTCACCGCTCGGGGTGCCTGCACGATCGCCAGCCAACGCTGATAGTTCTTCGGATCACTGGCGGACTGCACTTCAAGCCGATCAACCACCTCGGCATACCAGTCGCGGAAGAGGTGTTCACGCTTATGCCAACCGGGTAGGAGCTTGCGGGCAAAACCCATCCGTGCCATCAAGCGAAGCTGCCAGTCGCGGCTCTTCCAACTGAAGCGCACGCGGTGGCCCAGGATGGTGAACTCAGGCCGGTTGTAATGTCGGTACGTAAGCTTGTCGCCGCGGGCGGCATTGGCGTTGAAGCGGCGCATGTCGCGCTTGTACTTTTCAGGATTCGTCAGCAGGGCCGAGACATAGACCTCATCCTTGATGAGCATGACCTTGGCGAGGTTCCAGACCACCGCGCGGGTGATCTGGTAGCCGTAGGCTGGATCGTCCTTGGCAAAGACCTCGGTAAGCCGCTTGCAGTAGAGTTCCGCGTAACGCAGGCCGCCCCAGACCCAGCAGTCGTAAGCGCGGATGATGACGTCGCGCATCAACTGGTCATCGACTCGAAGGCGGGCGGTGGCACGGAAGGTCTGCTTCATCAGCACGCGGAACTGCTTGGCGATGCGTTGACCGCGACGACCCTGGCCCACCTGAGCGCGGAGCATGTTGACCTTGCGGCGGAAGGCCTGTCGCGCGGTTTCGTATTCGTGCTTGAGCTCAACGACAAACAAGTCAGGCCGCTCGGCGATCATGCGACCGATCGAAAACGCGCGGAGGTTGCGGTCAACCTCGCCGCGGATGACGATGCGGATGGCTTTTTCGATGGCATCAAGCCGCAGGGGCAGGTAGCCACGCTGATACGCGATGCCCAGCATCATGATGTTGGCGTAGAGCTTGCTGTCGAGCACGCGTTCGCAGAGGTCGCCCACGTTGAAGCCGAAGTATTGGCCCTGTCGGGTGTAGCGTTGGAGCGTGCGTTCGAGGTAGGCGGGGTCGAAGTTGTCCTGGCCCATGAGGGTCAGAATGGTGGGCGTCTTGGCGGTGTTGATGACCGCAGCGGTTCGGCCGGGCGACGCGACGCGGTAGGGATGTTTGGGATCGATAGCGCGAGTGGCTTCGAGCATATCGACGCCCAGCAGCAGATCAGCCTTGCCGTAGGGGATCAGAGGCGTCGTTAGAGCGCCGCTACGTTGCGAAGCGGGCGTGCGGGTATAGACGAGCTGCGAGAACACGCCGCCGTTGCGGATCGCCAGGCCCTTCTTATCGAGGAACTGGACGTGGTAGCCCATCTCGTGGCCGGCGGTGGTGAGGATGGCGGTGCAGAGGCCGATGCCCATGCCGCCGACGCCCGCGAGGTAACAACGCCAGATGTCTTGATCAGCGTGGATGGGTTTAGGCGGCTCGGGGATGTTGTTGAGGTCCACATGCTCATCGCCCCAGCGTGGCGCCCGTTTACGCAGGACGGTGACTTCCTCAAAGCTCGGGCAGGCGTGGACGCGTTCGCAAGCGCCATCGTTGACGCACCAGGAGAAGTCGGTCTGAATCTTCGAGCCGTAGTCGGTGTCCACGACCGTCAAGCCGGGGCAACCGGTCTGGTTGGTGCATTCGAGGCAATTTTCGCAGACCTCGGTGGCGACGTTCATGTACGTCTTTTTGGGCAGGAATCCGAGTTCCTTAAGTTCGCCACGTTCCTTGGCGCGGGCCCTGCGGTGGAAGGTGATGCCGCATTCCTTGTCCGCGATGACGATCTTGACGCCATCGGCCAGCAGGGTCTGCTCCAGGAGTTTGCGGTAGCGTTCGCGATCAGCGGGATTGATGCGGACGATGCGCACGTCCTTGACCAGTGCCTTGGGGATCATGCCCGAGACGATTTTTTCGATGTCCTGAGCGTTGACCGGGTTGCCGCGCAGGTCGATATCCAGCCCCGCGTGGGTCTGGTGGCCGGTCATGGCGGTGGTCTTGTTCTCCAGGATGATGTAAGTGATGTCCTGGCCGGTCTGGATGGAGTGCGAGATGGCGAGCTGGCCGGAGTGGAAGAAGGTGCCGTCACCCATGAACACCAGCTGCTTGTTGTCGATGAAGGGGTCGATGCCGCTGCCCGTCCCGCCGCCGAGACCCATGCCGCTGTAGTTGTGCATCAGCGGCTTGTTGGGCTCGAACATGAGCATGGTGTAGCAGCCCGTATCGCCGTGGCAGACGAGGTCCACGGGCGTGCGCTTGTGCCGGGCCAGCATGTACTGCGGATCGCGCAGATCGTGGCGGAGTTCCAGCAGCACGCTCGATGAATCGCGGTGGGGGCAACCGGGGCAGAAGGCTGGCGTGCGGGTGGGGATCTGCACGTCGAAGTGGGCGGTTTCCTCGATGCGTGCCAGCTCGGCGGTGAGCCTGCCGTTGGTCAACTCCACGGGCAGCGTGGGGTGGTTGCGGATCAGCGGGACGAGGCGCTCGATGAGGATCGAGGGGTTTAACCCGCGGGTGGCGGGGATTCCCACGAACGGCTTGGGGAACTGCTTGCCAAAAACATCCACGCTCAACTGGCCCGACTGCCGCAGCGGCGCGAGAATTTCCAGCACCTGCCGCTCAACAAAGCCGCGACGTTCCTCGATGACAAACACCTGCCGACACTGCTGGGCAAACTCTGTGACGATGCCCTCATCCACCGGGTAGTACATGCCCAGCTTCAGAATCGGCAGACGTCCCGCCAGACCCAACTCGGTCAGTGCGTGGACGAGGTAGGCATACGCGTTGCCTGCAGCGATGAAGCCCATGGGGACGATCTCGTCCTTCTGGGGCTTGTTGACGATCCGGTTGATGCCCAGCTTGCGTGCTTCGATCTTCAGCGCAGCGAAGCGGGCATCGAGAGCGATTTCCCGTTGCCAGGTGCGAGGCGGCAGCAGGACGGTGCTTTCGAGGTTGGGCTCGATGTCGCGTTCGTAAACGAGGGATTTTTTGAGCCGCTCGTTGAAGGTCGGGTAGGCGTTAGGCCGACACTCGACACTCCCGCCGCCGTCGGCCAGCGTAGTGGTCATGCTGTAACCGATGTAGATGCCACCCGCGCGACCGAGTTTGAACGCCAGGTTGATCCAGTCCTTGACCTCCTGCGGGTTGGACGGCTCGATGATCGGCATGCGGACATGCTCAGCGAGGTAGCGGGAGTCCGCGGGGACTTGGGTGGAGTCGCTCCACGGGTCTTCGCCGCAGATGACCACGCCGCCCGAAGCACCGTCGCCACTTTCATCACCCTTGCGAGTACCCGCCAGCACGCCCAACGCCAAGGCGTCCGCAGCGACATGCAGGCCCACGCTCTTGAAGGCCGTGATAGCGCGGCAGCCGGCCATCTGGGCACCGTTGATCATCGCCACCGACAGCGCCTCGTTATTGGCGAGCTTGGCGACCATGCCCTTGTCGTTGAGCAAGGGGCCGATGGCCTCGATGGCGTCGAAGAACCCGGCGATGGGCGATCCCGGATACCCCGTGAGCAGATGGACACCACCCTCGGTTTCGAGCGCGCCTTTGAGCAGCAACTCGTTACCGGTGAATATCTCCTGCCCCGCGTCTTTAATGAAGCGTGGGTCAATTTTCATGCGAGCCTAACTGGGCCAAACACTTCCCGGCAGGAAAAAAGCCGACGGAAGCAGGGTGAGGTTGAGGGTTCAACTGGGTTACCGGAAAATACGCCGCTGGGAACATCCATGTTCTCCTGAGTTGGCATGCCGGTGTCTATTATAGGGGCGACCCCGACCCGCACAATGGGTTTTTGCCACAAGAGGGATATTTTTTATCCGTCCCGCAGCATTCCCCCAGTGCCTTGCCTGTACCCCCGTAAATGGGGCCCAAGCAACGGCAATGCCTGTAAAGCCCGCCAATGGTAGCGGCCTAGGACGCTTAAGTCGTCAATTCAGCGGACAATTTGAGCCCGAAAAGAGGCATCACCACCGACAGGTAACGCTGTGCCAGTCGGCGATTGCCCTCGGCGTTGGGATGCAGCTCATCAGGCATCACATCCATGTCATCTGGGCCCATAAGTGTCAGCCCATCAACATAATACAGATTCGCATCGCCCATCTTGCGGAAGTGCTCGACCACCTCGCGGATGATCGCCCGCTGGGTGGGGAGGACCATGCCCGTCGGCCCGGGGGTGTGTTCCCGAGGGGGCGAGCAGATCGGCGAGACGCAAACCAGCGGCGTACGCGGGTGGCCGTCACGTACCGTCAGGATGAACCCCGCCACCGCCGCCCTAAACGTCCGTGGGCCGTAGTCGCCCAGCACGTTGATTCCCAGGCACAGGCTCAGATAGTCCGCCTGGGTCGCCGCGATCATCCGTGCCACCAGCGGGCTGACGATGCAGTTGCCGCCGTAACCCAGGTTCGTGTGGTTAAGCCCCAACGCGGTCGCGACCAGATACGGCCAGGTCCCCGTCGCCACGCCCGCCTGACTCGAATGCGTGATCGACGACCCATGC